>DATKSN010000138.1:0-4686 GCA_035531595.1 Pirellulales bacterium
GAGAATGAGACGTTCACGGTGGCTGGGGCAGAGCCTAAGCGATGCCCCGGTCGCTATGTAGCCGGGGCATCGCTTACGCTCTGCCACCAGCCACCACCTTCTCGTGACAAAACGTCTCATTCTGGGCCGCGCACAGTATAACCCCGCGCGTAGGACGCCATGTCGAGTGGAATAAAACTGTCGTCCGGTCCAGCCCTTACCCGCCGAACCCGCTGTACCTTCGGTATCCACGGTTCAACGCCATCCGGCCGGCGACGATGAAAAACGCCAGCCAGCCGACTTCGATCCCTAGCTCGCGCACCAATTCGGTTCCCTCGACTTTGCCCAGGAATACGGCCGCCGGAAAGTAAGCCAGGTACTTCAGCGGCAGGTGCTCGACGATCTGGCCCCAAACGCCGGGCAGCATGTCGATCGGGAACATGTGCCCGGAAAAGAAGAAGTTGAACAGCATGTACACGAACAAGAGCGAGCTGACTTCGAGAAACCAGAAGCCCAGAGTTCCCAACGTGGCCTCGAGAAAAAACCCCAACAGAAAGGCCATGATCAACGACAACGCGAAAGCCACCAGCGTCGCCGGACCTGGCCAGCCGGGGAAGTAGCCGCGGCAGAGAAAGAACACCAGGGCGAACGGACCGATCGCCACGCCATAATAAACCAGCTTGTGGGCCACTCGGCTGACGAGCAAAAAGCCCACGAGGTCGATCGGTTGGATCAGGAACTTCTTGATTTCGCCGTTGCGGATCTGCGAGGCGATGCCCGATGCCAGACCCGGCATGCTCGAAAAAGCCCGCGCGACCATGGTCAACAGGTAATAGGCGATGAAGTCGTGGTACGAGTAGTTGGCGATCCGCGCCTCGCCGCTTTCGGCGCCGCCGGCCGCGATGGCCTCGAAGATCGCCTTCCAGAGAAAGATCTGCGTGACGATCGGCAGGAACCGCATCAGCGTACCCAGCGCGAAGTCGCCCCGGTAGACCAGCCTCTCTTCAAGGCAGATCCGCAAAACCGTCCACCAGGTTCGCACCGTCCTGAACATTTCGTTCGTATCCCTCCAAACCACATGCGCGCCATTCACGGAACGCCACGGAAGGCGTTCCCTACCGACGCGGTTCGGTTTGGGTCACTTCGCTCGGTCGAGACATTCCTTTTCTTCCGCCGCGATCCGCTCGTCGGCCAGCGAGAACATCTCGGCGATCACTTCCTCCAGCGGCGGATCCTCGACGCTGACATCCTCGATCGTCTGCTCCGCCAGGATGTTCGCCAACACCTCGGCGACCTCGCGGCGGTTGACCCGCAGCTTGACCTTGGGAAATTGCTGTTCGAGCAGTTCGCCGTAACGGGCCAGGCCGGCGGGCGGCTCGCTTTGCGGTGGGAATTGCAAGCTGACCACCTTATGACTGCTGAAGCGGTCGACGATGCCGGCCAGCGACCCGTCGTACATGATCCGCCCCTGGGCGATGATCACGACCCGCTGGCAGAGCGCCAGCACGTCCTTCATGTAGTGGCTCGTGAGCAGGATCGTGATTCGCCGAAGTTGCTGGTAGTGCCGCAGGAAGGTCTGGATGTTGTGCTGGGCGATGACGTCGAGCCCGATGGTGGGCTCGTCGAGGAACAGCACCTCCGGCGAGTGGAGCAACGCGGCGATCAGCTCCATTTTCATCCGTTCGCCCAGCGACAGTTCGCGAACCGGCTGCTTCAGAAGCTCGCCGACGCCGAGCAGGTCGACCAGTTCATCGCGTGAGCGGTCGAAGCGGGCCGGCTCGATGCGATAGATCTGCTGGTGGAGCCGAAACGATTCCTGGGCGGGCAGATCCCACCAAAGCTGGTTCTTCTGGCCCATCACCAGGGCGAATCGGCGGCGATAGGCGTTTTCGCGTTTCCAGGGGACGTAACCCATCACGGTGGCCGAGCCGGAGGTGGGCGTGATCACGCCCGAGAGGAGTTTGAGGGTGGTGGTCTTGCCCGCCCCGTTGGGACCGAGAAAGGCGACGAATTCGCCTTCCTCCACCGCCAGGTCGATGCCCCGCACGGCCCGCACCTGGCGGTACTGCCGGTGCAACAGGCCACGGAACGAAGCCAGCAGCCCCTCTTGTTTCTGGTAAATGCGGTACGACTTGGCGAGTCCCGCGATTTCGATGATGGCCATGCCGGGTCGATTATAAGCAACGACCCGCCGGCGGTGAAGCCCTTGCATTCCCGCCCCGCCCCGCTATCAATGGAGAAGGCCGACAATGAGGCATTTTGTCGCGAGAAAGTGGTGGCTGGTGGCAGAGCGTAAGCGATGCCCCGGCTGGATAGCGACCGGGGCATCGCTTAGGCTCTGTCCCAGCCACCGTGAATGTCCCATTCTCGACCGCGTGAAGCGTACTAACCCGCGGCGCAAGTAAGGTAAGTCCACCGTTCGGTCGTCAGATGAACCAGAACAAACTCGTCACCCTGATCATGATCGCCGTGGCGGCCTGGGGCGTGTTCCAGGCCGTGGGGGCCTACGGCTTGAACCACAACCTTTGGCGGCCGTTGATGGTCATGGCCTGCGTGCTGGGGTTCCTCGGCTTTTGGGCTTTGATGCTGGCGGCGAGGAAGGCACGCATGTCGAGACAGGACGACGAGTGAACCATGCCGCACCCGCAAATCTCGCCGCTGGGCCGTGGCAACTCGACGGCCGGCGTGTCGATCGGTGAGTACCTGATCCGGCGGATGGGCGATTTCGGCATCCGCGACGTGTTCGGGATTCCGGGCGATTACGTGCTCGGCTTCTACTCGATGCTCGAACAAAGCCCGATCAACCTGGTCGGCTGTTGCCGCGAGGACAACGCCGGATTCGCGGCCGACGCCTACGCGCGGGTGAATGGCATGGGCGCGGTCTGCGTGACCTACGGGGTGGGCGGGCTGAGCCTTTGCAACCCGGTCGCCGGGGCCTACGCCGAGAAATCGCCGGTCGTCGTGATCTCGGGCGCGCCCGGCCTGCGGGAGCGGTTCAACAACCCCCTCTTGCACCATAAGGTCCGCGACTTCGGCACGCAGTTGGATGTCTTCCAGAAGCTCTGCGTGGCGACCACGGAACTCTCCGACCCGGCGATCGCCTTTCGCGAGATCGACCGCGTGCTGGTGGCGTGCCAGAGGCACAAGCGGCCGGTTTACATCGAGATCCCGCGCGACATGGTCAAGGTCGTGCCCGACGTGCCTTACGAATTCCGCCAGAGCGAGCCCACCAGCGATGCCGAGGCGCTGGCCGAGGCGGTGAGCGAAGCGGCTCGGCTGATCGCCGATTGCCGCAAGCCGGTGATCCTGGCCGGCGTCGAAATCCACCGCTATGGCCTGCAAGACGATCTGCTGAACTTCGCCGAAAGCACGCGCATTCCCATCGCCTGCACGATGATGGGCAAGAGCGTCGTGGCCGAGACCCACCCCTTGTACGCCGGTCTGTACGAAGGGGCGATGAGCCGGGCCGAGGTCACGCGGTTCGTCGAAGAGAGCGATTGCCTGGTGCTGCTGGGCACCTTCATGACCGACATCGACCTGGGCATTTACACCGCCCGGCTCGATCCGGGCAAGTGCATCTACGCCGTCAGCGACGACCTGCGGATCAGGCACCACCACTATCACGACGTCTTGCTGGGCGACTTCATCCGGACGCTGACCGCGAAGCGGCCGCAGCCGCCCGAGCGCCCGCTGCCGCAGCGGCGCGACGGCGAGCAGTTCCGGGTCCAGCCCGACGAGGCCATCACGATCACGCGGCTCATGGCGCGTTTGAACGAATCGCTCGACGACCGGACGATCGTGATCTCCGACATCGGCGACGCCTTGTTCGCGGCGATCGACCTGACGACGCGCGGCCGAACCGAGTTCATCGGGCCGGCCTATTACGCGTCGATGGGTTTCGGCGTGCCCGGCGCGGTCGGCGCCGCCACGGCGCGGCCGGGGCTGCGAACCGTCGTGCTGGTGGGCGACGGCGCCTTCCAGATGACGGGCAACGAGCTATCGACCATCGTGCGGCGGGGGCTGCATTCGATCGTGATCGTTTTGGACAACAAGGGCTACGGCACCGAGCGCTTCCTGCATCCCGGCGACTACAACGAGATCCATCCGTGGAACTACGCCCGGCTCACCGAGGTTTACCGCGGCGGGGTGGGATACGAGGTTCGCACCGAGGGCGAGTTCGACCAGGCGTTGGCCAAGGCCTGGGACGACAAGCAAATGAGCTTGATCCAGGTTCATCTCGGGCCCAACGACATCAGTCAGGCCTTGACGCGGCTGGCCGAACATTTGTGCAAGTGGGTTTGACGAGCGGCGGGGAGGACAGGGGACAGGTTACAGCCGGCAGTCCGCTCGCCTTGGCGAGCCGACCCGCTGCGCGGGTGCCCCGGCGTTAGCGCCCTGTTTGCCTTGTCATTAGTCCGCTCGCCTTGGCGAGCCGACCCGGCGTTAGCCCCCTGTTTGCCTTGTCATTAGTCCGCTCGCCTTGGCGAGCGGGGGGCGTTAGCCCCCTGTTTGCCTTGTCATTAGTGGTTCATCCGGAAAGTGCGTACCACCGGGTAAAAACGGACGGCCTCCTGTTGGGTGTATTGGTCCAGACGTCATGGGAATGCCTCGGCGGCCGGGTCAGCATCTCTCGCAGCCCTCGAGGTCGAAGATCCGCCGAAGGAGGGAAGGAGGATTGCCATGAATGATCACCGTCGCCAAAGGCGA
>DATKSN010000139.1:0-7321 GCA_035531595.1 Pirellulales bacterium
GTCAGAGGCCAGGGGCTTGCCCCCTGGAGTTTCACGTTGGTTTCTAAATCGAATGCGGCCGCATCCCAACGTCCGTGTCGCCCCGCCGGCTGCCTCTGGCAGCCGGCGGGGCGACACGGGGAAAGACAGGTAATCAGTGGAGCCTGCGTGTGTAGATACGAGCGTGAAACTCCAGGGGGCAAGCCCCTGGCCTCTTTACAAGATGTGTAGAACAACGAGGGCTTACGCCCCAGGCTACGCTCTGTCGCCGCTTCGCGGCTGGCAAGCCGCAGCCCAGGCCGTTTTACCAATCACGCTCTGGTCGCCTTGTCAGTCGCGTCCGTCGGCTGCGTTTGCGGGAGGCGATCCGCTTCCGCCGCGTACACAGCTCTTGTTACCCGCATTTGAACCAACCTGAATTCCCTTGTTGCTAAGAATCGACTTGCCGCAAGTCCTCCGGTTCGCTCAGCCGCACCGTGCCGCGCTTGTCGCCGTTGGCGATCATCGTTCCCCACGCATATCGTCCTGGACCCGAGCGGAACAAGTCCGCCAGTGAGCGCGACGGGACGCGGGCAACCTCAAGCACCCATTCTTCGCGAACGATCGGCGTGCCGCCCAGCCAGGCGCGCCATAATACGGCCACACAGGCTGCCTGGGGCGGTGTGAAACTGTAGCTGACGCCAAACCAGTCGACGGACTTGAAGTCCGGCGCATGGCTGGGTTTTGGCGAAGCTGCTGTCGTCGTCGTGTTCATGGGATCCCCTCTTTCTCCTTGTCTCTTATCAACTTTCGACTCATGCCGCTCACGGTCCAAGGGCAATGAGGTCCAGCGGATGTCGACGCGTGTCAACAACCGGCGGGCCGCGGCGGCGTAGTCGGGCCGGTTGTCGATCAACGCCGCGGCGACCCGCGCCGCCGACAACCCCTCGGCTTCCTGGCACAGCACCAACTCCGCGTCGGCGTCGAACAAGTTCAAGACCGTCTCCGACAGGTCGCCGAGGACCGTCTCCGCCAGCTTGTTTCCATAAGCGCTGTCAGGCACGACGGCCAGCAGTCGCTTGACGCCGCCGCCGAACCGTGACAAGCGCGGCACCGCCTTCTCGATCGCCGCGGCCAAGCTCCTAGTTTGCCGCCCCATGTCGGGATTACCCTCGATGAGCAGGCGTGCGGCGTCGACGCCGCGCATCGCCGCCAGCGCCGCGGCGCGGGACTGCGATTGCAGTTGGTCCCGCAGCGATTTCCAGGCTTCATCGTCCGCCGCGCCGAGCGCCATCAGGCCACCGTTGGGCTCCAGCCATTCCCGCTGCAGCCGCTCGTCGAGGCGGATCGCGAAGGCAGGGTCGGTCAGTTCCGCATGCGCGGCCGCCTCGACGATCTTCGAATGTGCGACGGCGGCCGGCGCGCCGCCAGCGGCCGAGGCGGCGGTCGGCGCCGCGAAACCGAGGCCAAGCTGCTCGAATCTCGACCGCAATCGCACGAGCCGCTCGCTGAGCGCGGCCACCGCTCCCGCGGTCGACTGCAACAGCGCCGCGAGGTGCTGGTAAACCAGCGTGCGCAATCGCCGCTCACAGTACTCCAGCAGCCGTGCTTCAGCGTCGAGTTGCGACGGGCCGCCCCATAGGTTCCGCCAGCGGTGGCCGCGTGCGGAGCCTGCGCCGTCGCCGCGGACCAGCTTGGCCCGCAGCGCCGCCGTCTCGGCATGGGCCTGCCGGAACCGTTCTTCGGCTTCTTGGCGCAGCGACCGCAGATGTTCCTGGAACTGCGACGCGGCGGCGAGCGCGGCGGGCAAACGCCCGCGCGGATCCTCGACCAGACCGCTCGCGGCGCGGACAATCGATTCGCCGACCGCGGCGGCCAGTTGATTCGTCGCCTCGTCGAGAGTCGTGGCGAACCGGGTCGGCTCGGTATCGCTTTGCCGGTCGGGCCCTTGGGGCGCGCCAAGCACCGCATCGATCCTGGCCAACGAGTCACGCACGCCCGAGACGACGCCCGGCGGCTGCGACAGCAGACCGCGGAAGTGGACATCGGCCTTGCCTCCCAGCGTCTTGTCGGCCACGGCGAACAGCCGCTTGCTCAATGGGTCGATACCCAACTCCGATGTGTCCAAGTGCAAGCCGGCAGGGTCGACGGGACGGCCGTCGCCGTGCCAGCGGCCGACCACGCGCTGGCAGAGCAATTCGGCCTGGGCGTCGGCCACCGCGCACTTGTCGCAGCCCATCACGTGCAGGCCGAACGTCCGCAGCATCGCCTCGCCGCGAGCTTCGCGCGAGCGCCCGCGCGTCAGATCGCGGTAATGGTCGAGGGCCGCGCCGCAGGGCGTGGCGGCGTCGAGATAAAGGTAACGAGCCACCATCGACGCCGCGGCGCCGAACTCGGCTTCGGTCAAGTTGTCGCCCAGGTCGATCAGGTAGGAGTCGCCGAAGGGCGGACGATCCGCGCTGAAGTGGTTCCATTCGGTCAAGGTCGCGTAGGCGTTCGCCTTCCGCAGGTCGTTGGCCGCTCCCTTTTTCAGCGTGCCGTGCGTCAACACCCCGCACGCGCCGTCGGCGGGGAAGCCGAGCTCGGCGAGAATCGCTTGGACCACATAAGCCACATCGAAGAGCATCCCGCCGCCGGTGCCTCCGCAAATCGACGAGATGACGAACACCCGCGGCGCATCGCCGCGCAATCGGGCACCGGTCGTCTCGGCCGATTTCAGCTTCGCCGCGTCGCTGGTCGTTTCGATCAATGCGCGGCGGATGCGGTCGGCGATCCGCTCGGCGTGGTCGACGTAGGCCAGCCGACCCAGCGGGCGCATCCCCTCGGTTCGCAACGATCGTGGAATATTGTAAAGCCAGCGCCGGCTGAGCCAACCCAACAGCTTGTGCGACCTTGCGCGATATTCGGCCGGGCGCCGCAGCGACAAGAGCAGCGACTCGTCGGGCGAAAGCGATTCATCCGCTATGCTTTCTCCCGCGGCGCGAAACGTGCTCGCGTCGGTATCCAGCAGCAGCATCCGCCAGCACGGCACCAATGGCATCGAGCCGAAGCGTTCGCAAAGCCGCCGCCGCAGCTTCCGCAGCACGAGGGACGCGGTGCCTCCCAGCCCCAGGAACAAGGTCGGGCGAATCCCCCGGCCATCGGCGGAGCATTCAAGCGGCTCCAGATCGGCGTCGGTGGTCCCCAGCGCTTGGTTGTAGCCGCCGACGCCCGGGCCCTGAACGAGCAGGTTGCCGGGAATCGGGGCGGCGCTTTCGCAGGGCGGGAGGGTCACGGATCGAATACCCGACGCGGAATGACGATAGGGTGCCAATCCAAGTCTAGGCCATGAATTCTCGCGAATTCCGCCACGGCAGCCGGAAAACGTAGCCGGACTCGCAAGAGTTCGGGACGTCGCGGCGGATCACGCCCGCCGGAATGCCGCGGCAAAAAGACGGCCTAGCAAGGCCTCCCCACGGTGCGTTTTCGGATAGCCTCTCAGTGGAAGATCCTGGAAAAGTCGCGGACGTCGCGGAGCATCCCGCCGTCGCGAGGGTCTTTCCTCAATAGATCCATGGTCGCCGCCTCGAGATCGAGTTCGCTTTCTTCCAGGCCCAACCGCCAGCCGTAGACCCGTTTGAGCAACTGGTCGAGGTTCTTCTTCTGGTGGTTGTGATAGTAGTTCACGAAAATCCCGCCGCCCGCATAGATGATGTTGCTCCCTTCGCTGCCAAACTCGTCGCTCGATATTGGGTCGGTGTTCTTGATCCATCCCCAATCGCCGGGCACCCAGTGGTTCCAGGGAACATGGACGTGACGAGCGAGCAAGAGACCGTCATTGGGCGGCGGTCCATCGGGGCTCTTCTTGGGGGCCATGCCCACGAACGGGCGCCGCCGGTCGAGGCTGGCCTCCAAGCCGGCCATGACGCTTGGGTTCGGCTTGACGTGCTGAAAGTAATCGAAGATGCCGTGCGCGAAGACGAACCGGCATGCGCTGGTGCAGCCGATGATGTAAGAAGACTTGCCGACGAAGGCGTCGGCGATCGCCTGGCTCGGCTTCACGCCCGATTTGACGGTCCAGTCGTCGTCGAGCATCGGCTCCCAATGTTCGGCGGTGTCGTATTGGTAGGCGCGGTGCTCCGGGAAAATCCAGCCCGCCCGAAAGCCCCAGTAGACGACGTTCTGCCGGATCGCGATGTGTTCCTTGAGCTGATCCACCGAGCCGTTGGGCCCACTGAATTCGAATCGCCGCCCGCGCCCAAGCATCGTGGCGAGGATCTCCTTCTTGGAAGCCAAGGTCATCGTTTTCTTTTGACCGAGGCGGTCGACGTAGGGCACCGTTTCGGGCGTCAGCGCCAGCTCCGGTCGCTTCGCCAAATCGAACGTGCCGGCATCGGGGGTGCCGGAACTCAGCACGTAGCTGACGCTGTCTCCCTTCGGCGCGTCGACGACTTGCACCTGGTTCGTGGTCCAGCCCATCGCGATCAACAGTTGTCGCATATCGGCTTTGATTTTGGAGATCTCTGGCGACGAACCGGAAAAAACGATCCCGAAGGGCTCCGCGGCGCGGGTCGTTGTATCGCCCAACCATGCCACATGCGCGGCACCGACGATGAATAGCGCGCCACAACTGAAATGGAGCCGGCGTCGCCCTGTTTTGATCGCGGTGCTCATCGGGCATTCCTTCGTGTCTAGTCCCCGAGGTTTCCGATTCTACCATCCCCGCGGCGCCAACGGCAACGCCATCGGCGCGCGGCCCATCGAGCCGGGTGCCCTGTACAACGCCTCGCCGGCGCGGCAAAATGAGGGGATGGCCGAATTCGCCGGAATTCTGGGACGTATCGGAAGGTCGTCGGAATTCCGAGTGCTTGCCGGATACATGAACCACCCGAGGAATGTCGCATGATTTCGCTCGCTGATTTCGCTCCTCGGCACCCGATCGGCATTTCGCGCCGCGAGTTGCTGCAAGTCGGCTACACGGGACTACTGGGAATCGGCTTGCCTTGCGTGCTTTCACGGCCGGCCGTCGCCGTCGCGGGCCGCCCCGGCGGGCCGGCCCCGAGCAGGCCCAAGTCGCTCATTCTCGTGTTCCTGACGGGCGCTCCCAGTCACCACGACACCTTCGACATGAAGCCCGAGGCTCCGCCGGAAGTGCGCGGCGAGTTCCAGACGATTGCCACCTCGGTGCCCGGCATCCAGGTTTGCGAACACCTGCCGCAGTTGGCCGCCCGCGCCCATCGCTATGCGCTGGTCCGCTCGCTGTCGCACCGAGACAACAATCACCTGGTCGCCACGCACCACGTCCTGACGGGCCACCAGCAGCCGGGCGCGTTTTTCGACAAGGTGGCGTCGCGCGATGATTGGCCCTCGTACTCATCGGCCTGCGATTATTTTCGGCCCCGGCACGACGGCGTTCCCAGCGGCGTCAACCTGCCGACGTTCCTCTTGCAGGGTCCGCTGACCTGGCCTGGCCAGCACGCGGGCTTGCTCGGGCCGCGGCACGACCCTTGGCAGATCACCGGCGACCCGAGCAAGCCCGACTTTCGCGTCGACAATCTGCACCTGGCGCCGGGCATCGAAGTCGAACGCTTCGGCCACCGGCAGGCGCTGCTCGACGGAATCAATCGCCAGCAGCGGCAGTTGGCCGACCTGGCGGAGTGCCGGCGGTTGACGGACCAGCAGCAGCAGGCGTTCACGATGCTGACCACCGGCAAGCTCAGCCAGGCCTTCGATCTTCAGCGCGAAGGCGCCGCGGTGCGCGACCGCTACGGACATGAGACCGTGGGCCAGTCGCTCTTGGCGGCTCGCCGGCTGGTCGAGGCCGGGGTGCCGGTGGTGCAGGTCAATGTGGGGGCGGCGCAAAGTTGGGACCACCACGGCAATATCTTCCCCACCTTGAAACGCATGCTGCCGCCGCTGGACCAAGGTGTTGCCGCGCTGTTGGACGATCTCGAAGCATTGGGCCTGCACGACGAGACGCTGGTGCTGATGTTGGGCGAGTTCGGCCGCACGCCCAAGCTCAGCTCGCCACCCGGCTCCGGCTCGCCGGGCCGCGACCACTGGGCCGGTTGCTTCTTCGGGTTTTTCGCGGGCGGCGGAGTCCGGGGTGGGCAGGTGATCGGGAAGTCGGACAAGCTGGGGGCCTATCCGTTGACGACACCGTACTCGCCCGACGATGTCGGCGCCACCGTGCTGCATCTCTTGGGCGTCAATCCGCAAGCGGAAATCCGCGATCGCGTGGGGCGTCCGTCGCAGCTCAATAACGGCGCGGTGATGGAGGCGCTGTTCACGGGGGCGGCGGGGTGAGCCGCGATCGCACGCATTCCAAGCCTGCGAATCGCGGCTTCCGCGGGGCAAGCCGCACGACCGCTGCTTTTCAGCCGGCGGGGCGACCCGCTTGACGCCGCGACCGTAAGGCGTAGACTCAAATGAAGTCTCGCGCCTCGTTCCCACGCGCCTGTAACGGTGCCGCGGAGCGGCCGAAGAGACGTTCCCACGCGGAGCGTGGGAACGAGTTGCACGAGTTGCCCTGAGACGTGTTCGCGGTGGTGGCGGAATTGGCAGACGCACCAGCTTGAGGGGCTGGCGCCAGCAATGGCGTGGAGGTTCAAGTCCTCTCCACCGCATTTTGGCTTTTGGCTATGACCTTCGGAAGGATGACTCCCATGAAACGTATCGCTCGCGTGTTGTTGGTCGTCGTGCCCGTCGTCGTGTTGTCGCTGGTCCGCGCCGAAGACAAACCGCCCAAACCAAGCAAGACGACTGCCGCGGCGCCGGCGCCGGCCGATCGGGCGACGCTGGAGAAGGAATTCGCCGAGTCGCTCTCCGCGGCCACGCTGGTCGGCTACTTCACGTACGACGGCCAGGAGGACAAGGGTTTGAGGAAGGAGAAGTACAAACTCAAGAGCGTCAAGAAGCTGACTGGCGACCACTGGCTGTTCGAGTACCAGTACGGCAAAGACGCAGCCATCCCGTTGCCCTTGGAAGTGAAATGGGCCGGCGATACACCCGTCATCACGCTGACCGATGCGAAGATCCCCGGCGTCGGCACGTTCACCGCGCGGGTCTTGTTCTATCGCGGTGAGTACGCCGGCACTTGGGCCGCCGGCGACCACGGCGGCAAGCTGTTCGGCAAGATCGTCAAGGAAGAGACGGACGACAAGAAAGACGAAGAGGAATAAAAGATTATTCCGGTTCATCCGGAAAGTGCGTACCAGCGGGTAAAAACGGACGGAGTACGGGTGCCTCCTGTTGGGTGTATTGGTCCAGACGTCATGGGAATGCCTCGGCGGCCGGGTCAGCATCTCTCGCAGCCCTCGAGGTCGAAGATCCGCCGAAGGAGGGAAGGAGGATTGCCATGAATGATCACCGTCGCCAAAGGCGA
>DATKSN010000140.1:0-17633 GCA_035531595.1 Pirellulales bacterium
GAGGCTCCGCCCATCTCTTATCGCGATCGGATCGCCAAAACCAGGGCTTCCGCCCATCTTTCTTGGAACCCGTACTCCGTTGGCCCCAAACAACTCCATCACTCCGACGAGAAAACCACCCACGAATTCGCCAGACGAACCAAGCGTCACAGCGTCACACATGGTTGCCTTGGTCCGCCTCGATCGGGCAATGAATGCCAGCAGAATTCACAACGATCCGATCAAGGCCCTGAATTTCACCTCACAGTCGACGCGCCGGCAACGCCCTGCGCCGCGGCGAGAACAGCGTCCGAAACGGAAAGGGTGCGGTTGCGAACGGCAACGCGGCCGAGCGCGGCGCGGCCACGAAAAAACTGGCAAAACCGTATCTTTACTCGACGAAAGCTTCGGAGCGTGTGGCACAGATGAACGCTGCGGGGGTCCATGGCGGCCCACGAAACAGGCAGGATCATTGTTAAAAAGCACGAACATTGCGCAGCAACGGGCGTGCGAAAGAAAACAGCAGCGAAGCGAAGAAAACCGATCTCCGACAACCCCATGACGTCTGAGCGAGCCGCGAACGCGGCATACCATTGCCGCGCCACACTTCGCCTTACCCCACGCGTTTTTGGATCGCTTGGGAGGGGTTTCGGAGTCGGTTTTCTTCGCGCAGCGCAGGGTGCGTGCCGACGTCGCGAAGCAAGCGCGTCGCGCGGCCCTAGTCCTCGCACGGCGCGCCTCCCTGTGCTGCGCGTCCGCGCTCACGTCGGTGGTTTAGCAAGCGATGGCGCTGTGCCGTCGCTCGTCGACGGCCTCAATGGCCTGGACGGCGAGCAGAAGAAGACAATCGAGAGCGCAAGGGCACTGGTTCGTGTTACGGTTGACACATTGCGTGCAAACCCGGTCGTGGAACTCCTCGATGTACGGATCCATCACGCTACTGCGCACGCCGTGTACGGCGTCGATCAACCGCGGCAGATCCAATTCGATGCCGCACCGCTTTCCCAGCGGGGCACAGGGAGGCCCGCCGGGCGGCTTCTCGACGCACCGGCTGCAAACCTGTTCGCGCAGCTCTTGAAGGTACTCCGCCAACTCGGTATCGCTGTACATGGCACACCTCCGCGTTGCTTGGGGTCCGGCAGCCGCGCCGCGGACTACTTCGCCAAGCGGCTTCGGCTGTCCAGCGAAACGAGGGAGCAAGGTTCATGCCGTTCAAAATCCGGCTCACGGGAATCGAGCGATTTGGCGCCGTGCTACTCGTTCCCACGCTCCGCCGACGCATCCGGTGCAGCTTTTCCGGTACGAACCGTTGGCCGGTCACGCCGGCGTGAGAGGCGGATTCGCACATTGCGCGCTAAGCGGCGCGCCGCGGTTCGCCGGTTAGCCGCCACGACGCCCTGAGCGGCGTCGCGTTACGCCACGCCGTACTTTTCCAGCAGACGGTACAAGCTGCGGCGATTGATGCCCAGAGCCCTCGCGGCACGGGCCTTGTTGCCGCGTTCTCGCTCCAACACGTCGATCACATGGGTGCGTTCGATATCCTCGAGTTTGTCGCCCGGCCCGTCCACTCTGCGCGCTTCAGGCGCGAGCGGGCGCAGCAGGTCGGGCGGCAGGTCGTCGAGCCGCACGGTCGGCCCGTCGGCCAGGATCTTCGCCCGGTCGATCGCATTGATGAGTTGCCGGATGTTGCCCGGCCAGGAATACGACTCCAGAGCCTGCATGGCGGCCGGCTCGATCTGCCATTCGGGGCCGAGCAATTTGGCCACCAAAAGGGGAATGTCGCCGATCCGCCGCCGCAAGGGAGGCAACTCCAGCGAGAGCACGTTGATTCGGTAGTAGAGATCCTCGCGAAAGCGGCCGGCTTTTACTTCCAGAGCCATGTCGCGGTTCGTCGCCGCCAACAGCCGCACATCAACCCTCAACTCTTTGAGGGAGCCGATCCGCCGCATCGAGCCGTCCTCCAGCACGCGTAACAGCTTGGCCTGCAACGAACCGGGCATCTCGCCGATCTCGTCGATCAAAAGCGTGCCGCCGTCGGCGACCTCGAACAGGCCGGGCTTGGCGCTGATCGCCCCCGTGAACGAACCTTTCTCGTGTCCGAACAGCTCGCTTTCGAGCAAGGTTTCGGGCAGGGCGGCGCAGTTGATCACGACCATCGGCTGTTCGGCGCGCGGGCTGGCGCGGTGCAAGGCCCGCGCGACCAGTTCTTTGCCCGTGCCGCTTTCACCTTGGATCAAGATCGCCTTGTCGGTCGGCCCAGCCCGCTCGATCAGCCGAAACACCTCTTGCATGGACGCCGAGCGACCAATCATCTCCGCATGGGGCTGGCTCCGTTCGAGCACCGTCTTGAGCTGCTGGTTTTCCTTGCGCAACTGCCGTCGCTCGTAGGCCCGTTGGACGACGACTTCCAGTTCGGCCAGCGGAAAAGGCTTGGTCAGGAAGTCGTGCGCCCCGCGTTTCATCGCCTCGACCGCCGTTTCGATCGACCCCTCGCCGGTTAACAGCACCACCTCGCACCCCGGGCTGCCGGCCCTTAATTTGTCGAGCAACTCCACGCCCGACATGCCGGGCATCACCAGATCAACGACCGCCACGTCGAACTGTCGCCGAGCCGCCAGCCCGAGCGCCTCTTCCCCGTCACCCGCCTCCTGCACGCGATACCCGCGGCGCACGAAACGACGGGCCACGGTATCACGGTATTCCGTGTCGTCATCGACAAGCAACAAGTCGATGTTCCGCGGTTCGCGTGGCATGGCAATCGAAAACCCGGCGGTTTGGGGAATAGGCTCTTAGCCTGTCAGCCTGGAAAGGCTAACCTACATCAGTGGGAGGGCGGTGCCCACCCTCCGTTCAAAAGCAACAAGCGTGCCACACATTCATCTCGCCGTCGAGAGCATTTCTTGCGAGGAATGCGCCTCGCAAAGGTCACATCTCGTCGATCGCGGGTGTGCGGAATCGACGCAGGCGAGCGTTTACGCACAGTATCGCACTTCCGACATAATATACCGCTATACCGCACGCGGCCTGCTCCGACACTAACCCGCAGCGCAAGCAAGGAGCGTAACATCGAAAACCACGAAGCATCTGCTCTGCGCGATTTGGCGGGCGATGGCACTCGAATTGCTCGTGATCCAGATATATTGCCCCCGTGTCGATCACGAGCGAAAGCGAGTTGGACCATGACCGACGAATCCCATCGAGCTTTTATCAGTGCCTTTGGAACTGAACATCACGAATTGCGCCAATTAGTCCAAGCGATTCGCGCGGTGGTGCGCGACGAGCGGCCCTGGAGCCACGAGGCGGTCGCCGAGGTGGTCGAACTCCTGGCCTCGCTCGAAACGCATTTGCATCATCACTTCGCACAAGAAGAAGCAGGGGGCTATCTTGAAGAAGTGCTGAGCTTGGCCCCGCGGTTCAGCGACGAGGTTGCCGAGTTGCTGCGGCAGCACCCACAGATGCTCGATAAGACCCGCTTGGTGTACAAGACTGCCGGCCGCGCGGTCCATGAATCCTCCGCCTGGCCTCAGTTGAAGCGCGAATTGCGGGAGCTGATCGAGGCGCTGATCGCCCACGAGAGCGAGGAGAACAAGATCGTGCAGCAGGCGTTCAACACGGGCCTGGAGGATCTCGACTAACCTCTAACCTCGGGCGCACGATCATTCGCTCAGCGGCAGACGCCGAACCGGGCGGTACTGATAGAAGGAGGGTCATTCAGCGTCCGGAGCGTCCGCACACTTGTGGGGGGTAACGTACCAGCCTGTACCGGCTGCTCCGCGTGCGTGATCGCCTGCCAAGCGGAGAACAATGTTCCGGTGGGTTAGATCGTGACGCTGGTTCGACGCTGCACGGCGACTTCGCTGGGATGGTACTGAGCCACAGGGATAAACTGCCCATTGGTGAAGTCGTAGGCGAAGACCTCGCCAGTTTCGATCTTGTAAACCCAGCCGTGCAGGTGCAAATCGCCCCGTACCAACCGTGAGGCCACAGCCGGGAGAGTCCGCATGTTCTCCAGTTGCACCAGCACGTTTTCTTCGACGGTCGCCGTCACCAGTCGGTCGCCATCGAGATGCCCATAGTTATCACGCACGATGCGGCGAGTCGTTTCGGCGTGAGACAACCACGATGACACGGCTGGCATTGGTGCGACCATTTCGGGTTGTAGCAAACCCTTCATCGCCCCGCAGTGGGAGTGACCGCAGATGATAATGTCCTTGACGCCAAGTGCTGCCACAGCGAATTCGATAGTCGCCGCCTCCCCGCCGTTGGTCGCACCGTGCGGAGGCACGATGTTCCCAGCGTTGCGAAGGATGAACAGGTCGCCCGGCTTCGAGCGAGTCAGCAAGTTCGGGTCGATGCGGGAGTCCGAACAGGTGATGAACAGCGTTTCGGGGTTCTGGCCCTTCGACAACTGCTCAAACAGCCCTTGCAGCGGGCGGAAGTTCTCTTCTCGGAACTGGTGAATGCCCTCAATCAGCTTTTGCATCGTCGATGTTACCTCCAGCGCCGCGGATGGCAGGCGGGACGCCTGCGCCACAACGCACGTTTCCAGTCTATACCGGATCGTCGCCGCCAGGGAAGCCGCCGTGGGCCGGCACGGGCCAAGCCGCGGCGAGTGCCCGAAAGCAGACCAGGCCGAAGGCTCCGGCCGCGCCCAGCGGCAGCCCCACCTCGATGGCTCCCAGTGCCGGCGCCGCGTTCCCCTGGGAAGGAAACACCATCAGAAAGAGATCGACCCAGCGGCCGACGAGGATGACGACGCAGACGACGCCCAGGACCACGGGATTGCGCTTCGCTGAGCGGAACAAGAGCACGAGGAACGGAAGACCCCAATTCAGCGCGAGATCGAGGAGCGTGATCATCCACCAGCCTGCCTGCTGTCGCCGCGCGAAATACGCCGTCTCCTCGGGATTGTTCACGTACCAAATCAGCCAGTATTGGCAGAACCAGGTGTACATCCAGAAGCTGCTTAAAGCGAACAGAAGCGTTCCCATGTCGTGCAACTGGTCCGCGTCGATCATGGGTCGCAGGGGACCGTGGCGCCGCAGCCAGATCACCAGCAGGGTGACGGCCGCCAAACTGCTGAGAAACATACCGGCAAAGCTGTAGACCCCAAACATGCTACTGGACCATTCAGGCTCCAGCGACATCAGCCAGTCGGAGCTGGCCAGCCAGCAAGTGACGCCGAAAACCACCAGGAAAGCGGCCGACCGCCGCACGTTTTTCCGGCTCGCGGCGCCGGTGCCGTCGAGATCCTGCCGACGGGAGGCGCGAACCATCCACCCAGTGAAGGCGATCCAAATTGCCGAATACGCCACAGTGCGGGAGAGAAAAAAGAAACGGCCCAGCCAGAGAGTCCGCAATGGAGAAGATACGTCGTCGCTGCCGGCGGACGTGAAGCAGGGATATAACGAAGGCCGGCAGAATACGACGGCCGCTAGGCCGGCGGCGGCGAGCGGAAGAATGGCGGTCATCGCTTCCAGCGGACGCCGCAGGCCGTGGCTCCAGCGGGCGCCCGTGACGTGGAGAATCGCCAACCAGACGGCGGCCCCCAACCCCAACCCCAGCAGATCAAAGCTGACCAGCAGGAGATCGGCCCAGGCGCGTTGGGGGGCTACCACGAACCCGGCCAAAAGGGTGACTCCGCCCAAAATCGTCAGGATCTGAAACAACCGCGTCGTGCCGCGTGATGCGTGAAAAACAAGCGGGTCCGCCATGAAAGGTTCTCCAACTGCGTCAATTGCCCGCCCAGTTATACTTCTATACTTCACGCGGCCGGGGATGAGGCCATGCGGCAGCGTACCATATCGCCCGCGGAAGGTCCAAGCCGGGCGAGCGGGACGTTGCCAATTGTGGCTCACGGTAGACGGAGAAACTGACCGATGAGGAAGAAGAATCCGATGAGATCGAGCGTGACCGCTGTAACGATGAACCAGCCCCAATGAATGGCTGTTGAGGGGGGGACAAACCATGAGCCAGCACGAACCAGGTCGGCGCGGCCGATGGGCCGCCCGGATGCTCGTTTGCGTCGCAATCGCTTTGGCATTCATGCCCCTGCTTGGGGCTGGTTCGCCTCGGCGAAGGCAAACTTGCGCCTGCGGGCACCATCACAGCATGGTTCGCCGGCACGCCGTCGACGGCCACCCGATGTTCCACGCGCCAATCGACGGAACCTGGTATTGGATGCGCAGCCCTGATGAGGAAAAATCGGCCGCCGCCGGTCTCTTCAACCGGTACTGCATCCGTTGCCACGGTGTGGACGGCCGGGGGGTTTGGGACATCCCTGGCATTCCCAACTTCACCAACGTCCGCTGGCAGGCTTCGCGCTCCGACGACCAGTTGGCCCGCGCCATCATGCAGGGCCGCGGGGCCGTCATGCCTACCTTCCGGGGCGCGTTGGCGCTCGAAGAAGCTTGGGCCCTGGCACGCCATGTGCGCACTTTCATCCCTGGCAGCGAGGTCTCGCGTCCCGACGAGGGAGAGCCGGATAAGGGAAAAGGAAAGGGAAAAGGAAAGGGAAAAGAAGCGACCAAGAAGCCCGACGCGGCGGGTTCCGAACCCGCCGCGAAGGACGCTCCTACGCCCAAAGGAAAAAAGCCGACCAAGAAGCCCGACGCGGCGGCGCCTGAGCCGGCCGCGAAGGACGCACCTTCGCCGAAAGGGAAAAAAGCGACCAAGAAGCCCGACGCGGCGGCGCCTGAGCCGGCCGGGGAGGAGGCACCTACGCCCAAAGGAAAAAAGCCGACGAAGAAGTCCGACGCGGCGGCGCCCGAGCCGGCCGGGGAGGAAGTGCCTTCGCCCCAGGGAAAAGCGGCCACGAAGAAGCCCGACGCGGCGGCGCCCGAGCCGGCTGCGGATGAGGCGCCTGCGCCGAAAGGGAAAAAAGCGAAAAAGAAGCCCGACGCGGCGGCTTCGGATGAGGCACCTGCGCCCAAGGCCGACAACGTGCCCACGCTGAAACCGCCCCGGTAGGGAATCTCTGTTCCGCAGCCGGCCAGCCGCGCGGCCAGCGTCCTAGCCCGGGTTATTCATGGTCCGGGGAGGAACTCGCGCACTGTGCTGTAGCGGAATTCGCAAGAATTCCGGCGTAACTCGCGTCCGCGGCCTGACTTCTTGCGAAGCCAGCTACGGGACCATGAATCCGGGCCGGCGGTGCCGCCGCGGTCTATTGGGGTATGGCGGTGGGAACGGGCGGCATCTGCTTTGGCGCGGGGAGATCTTCTTGCGAATCGGGTATCGGTTGGTCGAAGATGAAACGCTTGGGCGATGGGGCGGCGGAGGGATGGGGCGGCGGCACGTCGTGCCAGCGGTGCAGGAATTCCGCGAGCTTGGCATACTCTTTGCCCGTCAAGTTGGCCCGGACGCGCATGTGAACCGCGACATTCTTGAAATTGGAAAACGGACGCTCCGACAACGGCCTGGGGTTATGACACTCGGCGCAATACATGGCGAAGATTTGCCCGCCCGTCAACGAGTCTTCGTAGGAACCGGATGCGTCCGCGACCCGCTGCGGAGAAGGCATACGCAGCGGAGCCGGTCCCTGAGCTTGGTCCGAGTAATCCGGCACCGTGTTGTGGCAACCGAGCACCGCCAGGGGGACGGCCAGGACGAGTGCGGCGGCCGCGAGACGCGGTGGAGCGATCCGAGGCATGGTTTATTCTCATCTCCGTGCGAATTTCCGCCGCCAGGGGCGGCCAAGGCCCGGCGAGCGGCCCCGTTAGAACGCCAACACCGCCTGCGAGAAAAATGCGTTGTCGTGCAAATTGATGCCGTGGAGTTCCTGGTTGACCTCATATCCGAACTTAACGATCCCCGACGGGTAAAAATAGTAATTCAGGCTGACGGCATACTGATTGCGGTCCACGGGAACGTAGGTGGAGTTCTGGAACGAACTGAAGTCCAATTGCGCGGGGTCGATTCCTTGAAATCGCGCCAGACTGTAACGGCCCACGAGCTCTAATTTCTGTAAAAACCCGTTTGGAAGGTCGTAGCGCCGGTAGGCCAACTGGGTGTACAAACCGGTACGCTGAATGTTCCGCCCCGTGACGGCGGCGGCCTGCTGAACCATATGAGACGCTTCGAACCGCGCGTCCCAATTGCCGCGGTGATAGCTGGCATCGAGCGACACCAGGCCAAGATTCAAGTTCGGCGCGCTGAGGGCGTAATTGTGGTCGAAATAGCCCGACACGCCACCATTGACGCCCCATTTGGGGATCCAACAGCCAAGCCGGCCACCGATCGCCTTGGCATGCACTTGATCGGAACTGGCCAACACGCTGAGGTCGGCCAGGTCCGCCAACTTCGTCGGCGGCCCGGAGAGTTGCATGCCGTTACCGCCGTATACGGAGTATTCCAGTTTCACCGGCGAGCCAAAGACGTAGGACGATCCGCGCAACTGGACGCCGTCCGTGGAGGCCAACGGCGACACCTGGCGGAACATCAAAGGGGAGTCGGGCATCTTATTGATCCACTCGGCATTCAGGCGTTCGTTGTAGAAGCCGATCGGGAGCAAATAGCGGCCGACGACGCCCGTCGCGTGATCGTTGAGCAAAAAATCCAGTTGCGCGAAGGGAACGTCCACCCCGGTCGTGCTGATGTCCACGTTGGCTTCGACAAAGATCCTTTGGTTGAGCGTCAGCAGGAAAAAAGGTGAGAAGGTTGGCGTTTCAAACACGCCGGGACGACCGTTGAATTGATGGTAACGCTCCGCGATCTGCCCATAGATGCTCAGCGGCGTCTCATTGTTGTACATCGGATCGGCCAACTCCTTCAACGTCGCCGGCAACGAAGGACCGTTGCGCCGCAGCGCGTCAAGGTGGTCGGTGAGGTTGTCGACGCCGTCGGCGAGTTGCTGGTCGCGGCCGGCGGCCTGCTTGGAACGCGCCTTGAGGGTGGCGACCTCGGTTTGCAGGTCGTTCAGGGCCGGGCCCTGCTCTTCGACCTGCCCGGCCGTCAAGTGAATCATTTTTTCTAGAACGTCGATCTGCCGCCGCTGATTTTCGAGTTGTTTCCGCAGGTCGTCGCCCGGTCCGGGGTCTTGCGGCGCCTGGTCGAGAAAAGCCAGCCGCGCATGGCGAACCGCCGCCGTGTGTGTGGAGTCGGCTTCCGGCGCCTCGTCCTGGACGACGGCTCGGGGCGATTGGGCCTGGGTGAGATTACCCCTGGCCAAGAGCATGCCCAGCGCAAACCCAACCGCGTATCGTAGACGCATGTGCTATGACTCCGGCGACACCGAACTGAGACCCGGCCATACTCCCATGTGTTATACTTCGCCGCCGATGAGACATTCAGGGTGGCTGGGGCAGAGCCTTAGCGATGCCCCGGTCGCTATCTAGCTATCTAGTCTAGCCGGGGCATCGCTGACGCTCTGCCACCGGCCACCACTTTCTCCCGCCAAAAGTCTCATTGCCGGCCGCGCGAAGTATAGAGCAGGGAGGGAAACAGCCAACTGGAATCGTATTGGACGAGATGCGGAGAAATAATTGAATCGTGGGGGTTCGTCAAGTCCAAGGCGCGGGCCGGCGCGAGATTTCCCTCGACCGCGTGCCGAACGGCGGCGTCAAGGCGAACGGCGGCGTATTGGATACATCGTTAGCGCGCCATTTTGTAGCGCTATTTTGTCGCAACTGTGCGAACCGGCACATGGCCGCGCACATCGGCGCCCCCACGACCAGCCCGCCGCGATTCCGCAAATTGGGCGGATGGTTGATGACAATTGCCAAAGAGTGTGGTAGACTCGCGCCCGCGACGACCGGACGGTGGCTGAGTTCGACGTGGAAGCGATCACACGCCTAGTTGGGACGGCGCACTGAAGGAGGCTGGGGATTGGTCAATCGTTTGCTTTCAATCGTGCTGCTCGTGGGGCTGGTGGTTGTCTGCGTGGCACTCGTATTCCGTTTGAAGAGCTATCCGTTAGCTGGCAATCAGCAAGGGTACGAGCCCGTCCAACCGATCGCCTTTTCGCACCGGCTGCACGCCGGCGAGTTGGAAATTGCGTGCCTCTACTGCCACAACGGAGCGGAACGGACCCGGCACGCCGGGATCCCGGCCGCCAGCGTGTGTATGAACTGCCATCGCCTGGTCACGGGAGACTCGAAGCTGACGACGCGGGAGTACCTGCGCGCCTTGCGGACGAACCAGCCGCCGCGGCCCGTCGTCTCGGCTGAGCTCCAGCAGCTCTACGACCATTTGGGCCTCGACGAGCACCACCAGCCGGATCCAAAGAAAACGCGGCAACGCCGCGCGATCCCTTGGGTGCGGGTGCATCGGCTTCCGGCCTACGCCGGCTTCGACCATCGCGCGCACATGCATGCCGGCCTGAAGTGCCAGCGTTGCCACGGGCCGGTCGAGACCATGGAGCGTGTGCGCCAAGTCGAAGATTTGTCGATGGGTTGGTGCGTGGAATGTCACCGCGAACCCGGTTTGGCGGACTCCGCCGGCCCGAACGCGCAGGCGTCGACGGATTGCGCCGTTTGCCATTACTGACCGTAGGGTGTGCATCGCCCACCAACGCAACTGATTTAAGGAACGAGCCCAAGGGCTTGGCTTGCCATGATCGACCAACAGCACGAGTTGACCGAAGCCGCGGGGAGCGCCGCCGGTTCCAGCCGGCGCGAGTTTCTCAGGCTGGCGGGGTTTGCCTTTGCGGGCACGGCCTTGGGCGGGTGCCAGCGCGCCGAGGAGCAATTCGCGGTGCCGGCCCTGATTCAAACCGATGACTTGGTATCGGGCCGCTCGTACAACTATGCGTCGACCTGCGGCGGCTGCAACGCCGGCTGTGGCTTGCTGGTCAAGAACCGCGACGGCCGGCCGATCAAGCTGGAAGGCAACCCAGAGCACCCCTTGTCGCGGGGCGGACTGTGCGCCGCCGGACAAGCCTCGCTTTTGGGGCTATACGACCGGCTCCGGTTGCGACACGCCATGATCGAGGGCCGTGAAGCCGCCTGGGGCGATGTCGATCGGGCCATTCGCGGACAACTCGATGACATCCGCAAACAGGGCGGAGCGGTGCGTTTCCTGACCGGCTCTGTGACCAGCCCCACCACGCGGGCCCTGATTCAGCGCTTCCTGGGCGAGTTTGCCGACGCCCGCCATGTGGTCCACGACACGCGGTCCTGTTCCGCCGTCCTCGCGGCCCACGCGCGCACGCACGGCCTGCACCTGCTACCTCACTTCCACCTGGAAAAGGCGGAGGTGATCGTCAGCTTCGACGCCGATTTTCTCGGCGCCTGGCTGTCGCCCGTCGAATTCACCGCCGCTTACCAAGCGGGACGGCGACTGGACGGTACCGCACCGCGTCCCGCGTACCATGCGCAGTTCGAATCGCGACTGTCGCTCACCGGAGGCAAAGCCGACGAGCGGCACTCGCTGGCGCCGGGGGCGGTCGGTTTGGTGATGAGCCACTTGGCGGTTCGCCTGGCCCAGCGCGCCGGCGTCGCCCTGCCGGGCCATGAACCGCCGGGCCATGAACCGCCGGGCATTGAACTGGAAGAGCCGCCTATCGAGCGCGGCCTTCTGGACCGCTTAGCCGATCGTCTCTGGGAACACCGGCAACGCGGCCTGATACTCTGCGGCAACCAGGACGTCGACCAGCAGGTGCTTTGCAACTTGCTCAACCACCTGCTGGGCAATTACGGCGCGACGGTCGATGTCGAGCGTCCTTCGTACCAGCAGCAAGGCGACGACGCCGAACTGCAACGCCTGCTGGAGCAGCTCCGCGCCGGCAAGGTGGCGGCGCTGTTTGTGGGGCAGTGCAATCCCGTCCACGATTTGCCGGGGGGCGAGGCGTTGGCCGAAGCCTTGCGGCGCGTGCCGCTGCTGGTGTGCTGCGCTCAGCGGTTGGACGAAACGGCCGAGCTGGCGCGGTACGTCTGCCCGCTGCCCCATTACCTGGAGTCCTGGAGCGATGCGGAGGCCGTGAACGGGCTGGTGAGCCTGGTGCAGCCGGCCATCGCTCCTTTGGGCGACACGCGTTCGCTGCTCGAAACCCTGACGGCCTGGAGCGGGAAGCCCATGGCCGCGTACGACTTGCTGCGCGAGAGTTGGGAGCGCGACATATTCCCTCGCAGCCGCGACGGCGGCACGTTCCAACATTTTTGGGACCAAACCCTGCACGACGGGTTTGCGCGAGTGGACCATTGGCCGGTGGCCGCTCGGACCTTCGACCTGGCGGCGGTGCGGCTGACGCCGCGCGCCGACCGAACCGCGGAAGGGACGTACAGTCTCGTGCTCTATTCCAAGGTGGGCCTGCCAGACGCCAGCCACGCCTACAACCCCTGGCTACACGAACTGCCCGACCCGATCAGCAAGGTCACATGGGACAACTACGCCTGTCTGTCGCCCACCGCGGCAGCCCTCCTGGGGGTGGGCAACGGCGACGTGGTTCGTCTCGAAGCCGCCGACGACAAGGGGCGACCCATCGCACTGGAGCTCCCAGCCCTGCTGCAGCCTGGCCAGCACGACCAGGTGGTGGCGGTGGCCTTGGGATATGGCAGCCGGCTCAGCGAGCGTTTCGCCACGATCGGGCCCCATTGGCTACAGGCCGGGCCGACGGTCGGCACCGACGGTTTGGTCGGCAAGAACGCCGCCCCGCTGCTGACTTGGACGGCGCGCAACCTGGGTTACGCGCGCGATGGCGTCCGCCTGACGAAGACGGGAGCAAAGCACCCGCTGGCCGCGACGCAGAGCTACGACCTGCTCACGGTGCCCGAACACTTGTCCTTGCCGGGCCAAGAACTGCGCCCGATCATCCGCGAAACAACGCTGTCCGCCTTTCGGCGGGAGTTGGCGCGGGCGGCGAACCCACCGGCCAGCGAGGAGCCAGGCGAGTCGCAGGCCGCGGCGCAGGAAGGCATCTGGCCGGACGACCACCCGGCAACGGGGCCGCGATGGGGCATGGTCATCGATCTGCAAGCCTGTACCGGCTGCTCCGCCTGCGTGATCGCCTGCCAAGCGGAGAACAATGTTCCGGTGGTCGGCAAGGACGAGGTGCTGCGGCGACGCGAGATGCATTGGATTCGCATCGATCGCTACTACACCGAGCGCGACGGCGACGTGGACGTGGCCTATCAGCCGATGCTCTGCCAGCACTGCGGCAACGCCCCCTGCGAGGCGGTCTGCCCGGTGCTGGCCACGGTCCACAGTTCCGAAGGCCTCAACCAGCAGGTTTACAACCGTTGCGTCGGCACGCGTTATTGCGCCAACAACTGCCCGTACAAGGTCCGACGCTTCAACTGGTTCGACTACGCCCGCGACGACAGTTTGCAAAACCTGGTCCTCAACCCCGAAGTCACGGTGCGTTCGCGGGGCGTGATGGAAAAGTGTACCTTCTGCGTGCAACGAATCCAGGAAACCAAGGTCGAGGCGGGCGGGGAAGGACGGCGCCCGCGCGACGGCGAGATTCAAACCGCTTGCCAGCAGTCGTGCCCGGCGCAGGCCATCGTGTTCGGCGACCTGAACGATTCGGCGAGCAAGGTGGCGCGGCTGACCGCCGGCCCGCGGAGCTACCGAGTGCTGGAGGAGTTGAACATCCGCCCCGCCGTCAGCTATCTGGGGCTGGTCCGCGACCGTTCCGCGGCCGACCCTGCGACCGACCCTGCGATGGACGAGGTGCGACCGCATGGCTAGCCTGGTTTTACCCGAACCCGCGGCGCTGATCGCCGGCCACAAGACGCCCGGCCAGGTGACGGCCGAGATTTGCGCCCCGCTCGAACGCCGCGCGAGCGGCTGGTGGTGGCTGGCGTTCGTCCCGGCGTGTTGCGTGTTGCTGTTGGGGGTGGCCGCCGTTTCCTACCAGATCAGCGTGGGCATCGGCACCTGGGGGCTCAATCGGACGGTCGGCTGGGCCTTCGCCATCGCCAACTTCGTGTTCTGGGTCGGCATCGGCCATGCCGGCACGCTGATCTCGGCGATCCTATTCTTGTTCCGGCAAAAGTGGCGGACCTCGATCAACCGCTCGGCGGAAGCCATGACCTTGTTCGCGGTCACATGCGCCGGCCTGTTCCCGGTGATCCACATGGGGCGCCCTTGGCTCTTCTACTGGATCATTCCGTATCCGAACGGGCGCGGGCCGCTGTGGGTCAACTTCCTGTCGCCGCTGGTGTGGGACTTCTTCGCCATCGGCACGTACCTCTTGATTTCGTTGTTGTTCTGGTACGTCGGGCTGGTGCCGGATTTGGCCACGTTGCGCGACCGGCTGCGTGGCGGCTGGTATCGCGGTGTGGTGGCCTTCTTCGCCCTCGGCTGGAATGGTTCGGGCCGCGCTTGGCAGCGGTACGAAGTGGTTTACCTGCTGTTGGCGGGCTTGGCCACGCCGCTGGTCGTCTCCGTGCATTCGGTGGTCAGCGCCGATTTCGCCGCCACGCTGCTCCCCGGCTGGCACGCCACCATCTTCCCGCCCTACTTCGTGACGGGGGCGATCTTTTCCGGCCTGGCCATGGTCCTGACCCTGATGCTGCTGGCGCGCAAGGTGATGCGGCTCGAAGATTACCTCACACCGCGGCACGTCGAGGCCCTGACCAAGCTGGTGCTGGCCACCAGTTGCCTGGTGGGCCTGGCCTATTCGATCGAAGCCTTTACCGCGCTGTACGGAGGCAATCGCTACGAGTCGTTCATGTTCCTCAATCGGGCGCTGGGGCCGCTGGGCTGGGCGTATGCCATCATGGTCGTCTGCAACATCATCGTACCGCAACTGTTCTGGTTCCCTCGCGTTCGCCGTAACCTGCCCACGGTGTTCGTCGTGGCCGTCCTGGTCAACGTCGGCATGTGGTTCGAACGGTTCGTCATCGTGGCCGGCACGCTGCAGCGTGATTTTCTCCCGTCGAGTTGGAGCGGTTACGCTCCAACCCTGATCGAGTTGGCGACGTTGCTCGGCAGCTTCGGTCTGTTCTTCACTTGCTTCTTGATATTCTGCCGGTTTCTGCCGGTGATCGCCATGGCCGAGGTCAAGGCGGTCGTCCAGGAGGAACGCGCGGAGGTGCCGCGATGAGCCAGACGGTCGTCGTCGCGGGCTTCGCGGAGGAAGCCCATTTGCGCCGGGCGGTCGGCGCGGTTCGCCAGCGCGGCTGGACCGTGCTCGACGTCTACGCTCCGTATGCCCTGCACGACCTGGAGCGGTTGCTCGGCTGGCGCCGCTCCCGCTTGCCGGTGGCCGGTTTTTCAGGCGGGGTCGTGGGCCTGACGGCGGCCTTCGGGTTTCAGTTCTGGGCGAGCGTGAGAAGTTGGCCGTTGAACGTGGGTGGCCGGCCCTGGAACTCACTGCCGGCCTTCGTGCCGGTGGCGTTTGAGAGCATGGTCCTGCTGGCGGGATTCAGTGTCGTGTTCGCCTTGTTGCTTCGTTGCCGGCTCTATCCGGGCAAACAGCCGCGGCTGCCGTCGCCGGGCGTGACCGACGATCGCTTTGCCTTGGTGCTGCAAGCCCCGTCTGAGGCCGTCGAGGAGGTGCGCCGGGTGTTTCACGAATGCCAAGCGGTCGGCGTCGACGCGCCGCGGGAGGAAATCCAGTCGTGAAGATACGCAGATGGTCAAACCGTCGTAGCTCGGAATTCATTCCGAGGGGTCGGAGGGAGACGCAGCCGTGAGCGGACGCAGTGGGTTGAATTTGTGCCTGTTGCTGGCCTTGCTGGCCCTGCTGGCCGTGTACCGGATCGTAGAACCAAGGGACGTGACGCGGCCGAACTACGATTTTCTGCCGGAAACGCAGATGGCCTATTCCGTGGCGTACGATTCGTTCACTCCCAACCCCAACTTTCCGGACGGCGTGACGCGGCGTTCAGCCCCGCCGGGCACGATCGCCCGCGGGAACCTGCCGCTGCACTACCAAGCGACGCCGCAAGACGCGCTGCTCGCCGGCCGGGAGCTGCGCAACCCGTTCTCGGAGTGGGATGTGACGAGGCGAGAAAGGGGTATCGCTGTGTTCACCCACTTCTGCCAGGTGTGTCACGGCCCGACCGGGCAAGGGAACACGCCGGTCACGCAACGCGGCTTTCCCCCGACGCCGTCGCTGTTGGCGGATCGGGCCGTGCAGATGCGGGACGGACAGATGTTCCACATCATCACCTACGGGCAAGGAAACATGCCTTCGCATGCGGCGCAGCTTTCGCGCGACGACCGCTGGTGCGCGATCTTGCATGTGCGCCGGATGCAGTCGCAATGGCCCAGCGCACCGCCGGGAAAACCCGGCTCCGCGTCGTCGCGGATTCAGGACGTGGCCAAGCGGTTCCAGCAGAATTGCGCCGCCTGTCATGGCGAAGACGGCAGTGGAAGCGTGATGCGCAAGGTGTCGCCCTTGATTCCCGATTTTAGCAGCCTGGCCTGGCAATCGTCGCAAACCGACATGGCGATCGTGAATCAGATCGACTACGGCTCGCATCCGTTGATGCCGTCGTTCCGTTACAAGTTCTCGCCGCGGCGGATCCTGGAGTTGGCGGTGTACGTGCGGACGTTCACGGCACGGCCGGCCGCGGCGGGTGCGTCCGCCGCCGCGCCCGGGTCGGCCGCGCCCGGGTCGGCCCCGGGCGCAGCCAACGTCGCGCCGGAGGACGTGTTCCGCACCTACTGCTTTTCTTGCCACGATTCCAGCGGTCGCGGCAATCCGGCGATGCGCGCCTCGATGCCGGAGCTGCCCGACTTCACGGCGGCACCCTGGCAGAAGTCGCGCACCGACGCCGACCTGTCCCACTCGATTCTGGAGGGGAAGGGCAAGTTCATGCTGCCGATGAAGGACAAACTCGGGACCGTCGACGTGAAACAAATGGTGGCCGTGATCCGGAGTTTCAAGGGAGGCAAGCACGTCATTCCCGTGCAAGGACCCAAACTGCCCGGCCCTCCCGCGCCGCACCAAGCCGCGCCCCCCACGGCGGGCGCCAACGGTGCCGCGCCCGCCGCCCCGCCGACGGAGCAACCCCTGGTGGCGCCGGCGGGAGAAACCGCCGCCAGGATTCGCGTGGGCGCCGGTATTTTCCGTCAGTTCTGCATCATCTGTCACGGTCCCGACGGCACCGGATCCATCATGCGCGCCCGCATGCCACCGATTCCCAACTTCACCAGCCCCACTTGGCAGAAGGCCCACACAAGCCCCCAGTTGTTGGTGAGTGTCTTGGATGGCAAGGGAACATTGATGCCCGCCAATCGTGGCCGGGTCACGGAAGAGCAGGCTCGCGACCTGGTGGCCTACGTGCGCGCGTTCGGCCCGAAGTCGGCCGCGACCAAGGGCCCTCCCACGGACGGCGACTTCGAGAAATCGATCCGTAAGTTGGAGGCCCAATGGGACGAATTGCACAACGAATTGCAACGCACCCAGGGCCAGCAACCGCCCACCGGCAGGTAGTTGAATCGCACTCGCATGCCGTGATGGACCCTGTCTGTCGCCTTTCGCTCCGCGAAAGGGCGTTCTTTCGCGGAGCGAAAGGCGACATGACAGGCAACCGACACACAACCCTCGACGGCGTGAGGGACATCACCAAACTACGTCTGTGTCGCCCCTTCGAGGCTGACAACAAAAGGTTTGTGTCGGCGTCCCTGGGGCTTACGCCCTCGTTGTTCTACACATCTTTTGATCGCAGGTGGTGAAATGGGAACATTGGGCAATCACGGGCTTCTTCGTCAGAGGCCAGGGGCTTGCCCCCTGGAGTTTCACGTTGGTTTCTAAATCGAATGCG
>DATKSN010000141.1:0-9752 GCA_035531595.1 Pirellulales bacterium
CGATTCGAGCGATCCCGCGGCGCCCCCCAAATCGGAGCCGGCCTGCGCGAAGAACTGCGCCGCGTAGAGGTTGCCCAGCGAGTACGTGGCGAAGTAGCCGAACAGGCCGGCACTCCAGTGGATGTCTTGCAATACGCCGTCCTCCCCGCGTGCAGTATATCGCTCCCCCTTCATCGAATCAGACCGGCTTCCTGGAAACTGAAGTAGCCATTGCGTGTCACGATCACATGATCGAGGACACGAATCCCGAGGATCTTTCCGGCCTCGGTCAATTGTTCGTGGACGCGCAGATCGGCTTCGCTCGGTTGCGCTTCGCCGGAAGGGTGATTGTGGGCGAAGATCACGCCCGCCGCGCGGTCGGCGATGACGTCGGCGAACACCTCGCGGGGATGAACGGGGCTCTGGTCGAGAAGACCAATCGTCACCACGCGTTTTTCGATCACCTCGTTGGCGCCGTTGAGGGAGATGCAGACGAAGTGCTCCTGCGGTTTTCCGGCGATGCCGGCCACGAGCGGCAGGATGTCCTGCGCCACCATGATCTTGACCGTCTCCTTGAGCAGGTGCCGCCGCGCCAGTTCAAAGGCCGATAGGATCTGAGCGGCCTTGGCAAGCCCCATGCCGGAGACCGCCAGCAGATGGTCGAGCGTCAAGGCGGCCTTGTGCTCGCGGATCAGCCCCGCGACATGGCGGGCGATGGTGCGCACGTCGATGCCCGCCGTGCCCATGCCCAGGATCGCGGCCACGAGCTCTTCGTCGGTCAGGGCCGACGGGCCTTTTTCCCGCAACTTCTCGCGCGGGCGGCTGTGTTCCGGCAGGTCTTTGATGGTCTTCATTTCGGCAGGAGTCCAGGATGATTTTGCCGCAACCAATCTTCCAGCCGCTTGCGCAACGCGCCCGCCAGCTTCGCGATCTCCTCCACTTCCGCGGTGGAGACGGCACCAGCCCGTTCGTAGTCGCTGACATTTCGTTTTTTGCGGAACGCGTCGAGCTGTTTGATCAGCGTGTTGTCCACGCCGAGCGTGAGGGAGAGACTCTGAATGACGCGGAAATGGTGGGCATCACGCGATGCGCGGTAGCCGCTGGCGGCCAGCGCCGCCGTGGCGCAGTGCAGTGCGGCGTTGTAGGCGATGGCCAACCGCCAGTCGTCGCTCAAGCCCTTCGCCGCGCAGTCCCGCAAGTCGCGGACGACCACGCCCAGCAGATCCTTGATTTCCTGGGGGCTGGTCTTGTGCTCGACCAGCCAGCCGTTACGTGCCCAATCGCTCAAGCTCATGCTCACTCCCCAGCAGGTAAATCTTCGGCGACTCCATGAGCGACGTGACGAAATGGTGCCCCGCCCGGAGCTTGGCGCGAAACTCCCGTACCGGGTAAACCGTCGGGTTGACTTCCCGCCCGATGGTGTCGTGCGTCCGCCCGACGGCGGCGACCACCTCTCCGAAACCGACCGCCCCGACGACGACTAAATCGACGTCGCTGCCGGCCTTCTCCGTGCCGCGCGCCACGGAGCCGTGGACGAATGCCACGCTGATACGGTCTGCCAGGCCCAGCAGCGCTTCCCGAATCACGTCGGCCACGCCCGTGGTCTTGACAGCCAGCGCCCGCAACTCGTGAAACACCGGGGACGTCGCATTGGCCTGGTAGTACACCTGATTGCCGCGTCGTGTGCGCACCAGCAACCCGGCTTCCACCCAGCGCGCCAGTTCGCGTTGCGCCGCCCCCTGGCCGACGCGGGCGGTCCGCACGATCTGCCGCAGGTAAAACGACTCTTCCGGCCGCGTGAAAAACAGCGACAGCAACCCCCGCTGTGTCTTGCCAAACAGGGCCGTGCTGATCGTGTGTCCTGAATCGTCTGTATCCATTCTGAGTACGATCGTATCCAGTTTGGGTGCGGCGTTCAAGCCCCGCGTGCGGTTCCCGGCCGACGTACAGGCCCATGCCGGCGGCGGTCAGAAACAAGGCAACTATGGCGGCCGAGGACCGCGCCAATCAAACATGCCAATTGGCATGTTTGGACTTTCCTTATTGGTAAGGACTTGCGCATGGCCAACCCCTCTGCGGTGGGATCGCGTTGAACCGGGCCGCTCCCGAAAACGCCACGAACTGCCCGAACCGACCGAGGACAAGACGCCCGGAAAAGGCCACGGATCAAACACGGATGAAACACGGATTTCTGGGGCTGAATCGCATCATCCATGTTCAATCCGTGTTTGATCCGTGGCCCATATCTTTCAGTCGAGCGTCAGGTCGTGGCTCAATTACAAAACACGGTCCACAGGCTCAAACGCTCAAACCCATCCTTCGGCCCGCGAGTGACCGTCTGGCCGCCCCTCCAGGAAACTCCGCTCGATTGCTTTTCTTGGACAGGATTGTCACGATTAACAGGATACGGCCGGACAAGTCGCAAGCCTTGCTTTCCATCCTGTTCCTCCTGGTCATCCTGTCTCGCCTTCGCCGTCTGGCCGACGTGCCTGGACGAGCACCACGCACCCGACCTCGCCCATATCGCCCGCATTGCGGGCGGTTGATGGATGTCTTCGATTCGCCTTTTCGTTCAGTAGTCCCTATGCGGGACCGGAATACCATTTTCCCGCAAGCCGATCTTGATGATGTCCTGTAGCAGGTGACGGTCAACAATTCGCCTTCCGTTGAACGTGACCGCAAAGGTTGCAAACAGTTCTTCGCGCTTCTCGGCGGGAACACCCTCGGCATACTTAGTTATGCGCACGAATTCCTTCTGGAGCACGATCAGATTTATGCCTCCGGAAATGGCAGCCTGCTCAGCGGCACTTTGAAATCCATGCGTTGTGACGAGGGAAGCCTTGAATCGGCCGCTGCCAAGTTGAGTGATTTTGTCACGGAGAATCTCAACGGCGGAGACCTCGACGAGCCGTTCACTCCTGGTGTGGTCTTTGCACTCCCAGACCCAAATAAGCGATGGCTCTTCGGCGCCATCATCGAACGCCTCAATGGCGATCTCGAATTCAATACGCGCCTTCCGAGCTTCGGAATAATACGATCGAATTCGGTGAACCTCGGCGTTAGCGGGGACGCAGAGGCTGTCGCGACGTACCAACCGCTTCACATGCCGAAAGACATCGTCCTCGAACTTCGCCCCGTCATTAGGTTTCTTCACAGGCATCCTACCCTTGACCTTTCGCGACCCTACCCGTCAACCACCCTGGACGCGCGCCGGACGCGGCGGACAAAACAGGCTCCCGCAATTAGGACGTGCGCACAGTATATACATCCGTTTAATACTCTGTCAACACGCTCGCCGAGAAACCTCTGGGCGGTAAGCGCCCAGCTTCGTCCTTCATCCTTCCGTCTTCAAGCTTCCCCTCGTCGCCTTTTCGCGTGGCCTGAATCGTCTGTATCCATTCCGGGTACAATCGTATCCATTTGGGTGCGGCGTTCAAGCCCCGCGTGGGTTCCGGGCCGACGTACAGCGCGCTCACACAGTTTGGAATTGAAGCTCCTTCAGGTTCAAACCTGGCGCGCGCTTCGAAAGATGCAGGATTTCGAGTCCCACCACCTGGTTCTGGTCATTGAAATCCAGCACCACGCCGGGCGAGACCTCCTCCGATTCGACGATCGGCGAATCGTCCAACCGCAGGTAAAGCGCGTCGGCTTGCTCGTCAACTTTCAGCTTCATAGCTTGCCTTTCATTTGTCGATCGAAGTAAACGGTCACGATCCGCACGGGCGCGACCAGGTGATTGAATACCACGCGCAACACGCGATCACCATGTTCGGGTATCGCCGCCAAGTGATGGATCAACTGCGGATCATCCTTGTCTGGTTCGGTCCTCTGGGGAGTGTCCAGCACACGTTCCAGCCACTCGGTGGGAATCGCGCGCTCGGCCAGAACGTCTTTGGCGTGTTGTGTCAACTCGTACTTCATTTCGTAGCGCCCCGCCCGACCGCCTTGGCTTCATGCGTCGGGGACGGGGACCTCCGCCGCCTCGCCCCAAATCTCCGCCAGCCTGGCCTGAATCTTCTTCTCCATCCGGGCGATCAATTCCCGATTCGCATCGACGAGCTTCCGCTCGCCCTCCAATTCAGCGACGATTTCGCGCTGGACGTCGAGAGGCGGAAGGGGAACCAGAAGGTTACGAAGGATGTCTTGCGAAAGGTTGTTGATGTTCGCGCCTCTTCCCATTAGCTGGACCCGATAGGCAGGGTCTTTGAACACCAGCGCGTAGAACATCGGAAGCATGTCGCCTTCCGAGAAGCGCAGTCGAATAGTGAACGCCGAGTGCGTTACGCGCTCGCCGTTGGCCTGAACGAGCAGAGAACGTCCAACCAATACCTTGTTGCCGTTAGAACGGACGAACACGATATCGCCGTCATGCACGAGGTCGTCGTTCGTTACGACACATTTCGGGTTAATCTCATGCAAGTCTTCGAGAGGGGCAACCAAGCTATCTTGGAAATCGGCGACGCCGATCACCTTGATTCCTGTCCCCTTGTTTTCCCTCGCGTAATTGACGCCATTCTTGAACGTCGCCATCGAGCCGAGCTCGACCATCGGCCACTCAGGATCGGTGCGGATCGTGGGTTTGTAGTTGGCGAGGATTTGGCGCGCGCCGTCGATGACCTTTCGGTAGCCGTCCAATTCCGCGACCAACCGTTCCTGCACCGCCAGCGGAGGGAGGGGGATTTCGATTTCCTCAACGTCGCTTTGCGTGATGCTGGGATACGCACCTTTCCCCATGCGGCCGACCATCTGTCGCGTGACCGGCGCAGAGAACATCACATTGTACAGGAAGCGGCCGTTGAGTTTTTCGGCCTGTGGGGAAACGACGGCAAATCCTGTAGAGGCCACTGCGTTTGCTGGTATTCCGTCAAGGTAGGCGAACGCCTGAAGATTCGGTCGCACCGTCGAGAGTAAAACATCGCCCTTCTTGACACTTCGTCGTGCTCTGCTTGGCGCATCAACGCCTTTAACCTGATTGGCAAAGGAGATTTGGCCCGTACCATTTTCAACCGCTGAGATATCCAAATACACGAACGTTTCGGCGCCGTATAGCTTGGCGGGATCCGCAGATTGACAGTTGATATCGGCCACCTCCGCCAACTTCAACAGCGGCCATCTTCCGTCGTTGGTTGGGGCTCGTTGGCGGTAACGGTCGCCGGACAAATTGCAGTCGGACGATTCCAATAGCCGTTTTCGTGGAACAGTGAGCCCCAGCCTTTCCCTTGGCGTCTTCTGGAAGGTATTCCACGCCGTGATGGTCCTTAATGCCGCTTCAAGCTCTGTTCCCTCGATAGGTCGCCTCTGCGCGCCGAGCCCGAAGCCATCGTTCTCGACCTTCACAAACAGCACATCGTCCATCCTCCTGGCCAAATTGCGGTCGAGGAACAAGATGCTGGTCTTGACGCCTGAATACGGGTTGAAAACGCCGCCGGGCAACGACACCACGGCCCAGAGGTAGTTCTCCACCAGCATGCGGCGCAGGTTCTTGTAGGCGTTCTGGCTTTGGAAAATGATTCCTTCGGGCACGATCACGCCGGCGCGGCCGCCGGGGTTGAGGTGTTCGGCGATGTAGTCGACGAACAACACTTCGCTGCGCTTGGCGTGAATCGAGAACCGGTTGTGCGGCCGGATGCCGCCCTTGGGGGTCATGAACGGCGGATTGGCCATGATCACGTCGTAGCGCTCGTCCCAGCGCTCCTCGCTCGTGAGCGCGTCGTACTCGTGGATGACCGGGCTGGGAAAACCGTGCAGGTACAGGTTCACCCGCGACAGGCGCACCATGTCGGGCGCGATGTCGTAGCCGCAAAAGTTGGTCATCAGCCGGGCGCGCTCGTCAGGCGTCAACTCCGACTGCGGATTGCGGATTGCGGATTGCGGATCGAGCGTGGCCCGCAGGATGTGCTTGTAGGCCGAGATCAAGAAGCCGGCCGTGCCGCAGGCCGGGTCGAGCACGGTTTCGTGTTTCCGCGGATCAACGACGGCCACGATGAAGTCGATGATGTGGCGCGGCGTGCGGAACTGGCCCGCGTCGCCCTGCGTGCCGAGCACGCTCAACAAGTACTCGTAGGCGTCGCCAAGCCGTTCGCTGTGGTCGTAAGCGAAGCTGTTGATCTCCTTGAGGAACAGATTGAGCGTTTCCGGGTCGCGGTAGGGCAGGAAGACGCCTTTGAAGATGTCGCGGAAGAGCTGGGGGATGTTCTTGTTCTCGTTCATCTTCTCGATGCCTTCGGCATAGAGCAGCAGGCGCTCGTGGCCACCCAAGCGCTTGTCGAGCAGTTGCGACCAGCGGTATTTTTTGAAGCCGCCGGTGAAGAACGACGGCTTGCCGCCGAACTCCTCCGCCTGGCGGTCCATGTCGTCCATGAACTTGTAGATCAGGGCGATCGTGATCTGCTCGACTTGCGATTTCGGGTCGGGCACTTTGCCGACGAGGATGTCGCGCGCGGAGTCGATGCGGGCTTTGGTTTCAGCATCCAGCATGTGATCCTCCGAGGCCTGCCGGAAACGCCGGGCAGGCGGGACGCCTGCGCCACAAGGGCGGTCCTTGGACGGGCCTTAGGCCGCGAAAGCATTCAATGAAACGTAATCCTTTATATATTCCGCGATGATCTCCCGCCATTGGTCGAGCGCCCGGATGTCGGCGAGCGACAGCTTGGCGTTGTCGGCCAGCCGCCCGAATTCGCGCGAATCGACGATCGCCCGGACGCCGCCGTCGCTGACGTAGGCCTTGAAGAACTGCCGGATCACCGGCATGTGGGCGGCGTCGGGCTTGTGGATCGAAACGAATTTCGCCAGTTCGTCCTCCAGCAGTTCGTCCTTGCTCTTGAAGTGGTCGATGTCGCCGAACGATTTGGCGAGGATCTCGCGGAGCGTGATCCGGCGGTCGGCCTGGACCGCCTTGCGGAGTTTCTCGAGGTTGAAGAAGTCCTCCGGCTTATTGAACAAGTCGGCGACCACGATCTCCTCCGCCCCTTGGATGTCGCCGCACTCGTAGCGCTCGCGGACCTCCGGCGCGGCTTTGACCTTGTCTTCAAACTTCTCGAAGAATTTGCGGTCGACCTTCATGCCGTAGGCGGGCACGGGGGACTCGATCTTCGACTTGAGCGGGTCGGGGTCGACGTTCGTGTAGCCGGGCGGAACGGGCGGCGGAGGCGGGGGCGGCGGGCCCGGCCCGGCGCCCAACGGCGGCAGTTCGAGGATCTCGTCGTAGTTGAAATCCTTCTCGAAATACTCGCAGACGGCGAAGAAGTCGAACAGTTTGAACGACTCCTTCGGCTTGGCGTGCTGGCGCGTCTCGCCCGCTTCCTTTTCGACGTGGCGGAACGTAAACTTGCGAGTGCCACGCCCCTTGATCTGGATGAAGTCGGTCGGCGAGAAGATCGGCCGGAGCAGCACGACGTTCAGCAAATCTTCGCAATCGTAACCGGTGGTCATCATGCCGACGGTCACGCAGACTCGGGTTCTCGAAGTCACGTAGCCTTCCAAGAATCGAGTGTGCCCGTTGAGGTTGTTGTTGGCGAAACTGACCGCCATCTGTTGGGCGTCGGTAACGTCGGAACTCACCTGCACGGCGAAATCGGAGTTGTACTTGCCGGGGAACATCGCGTCGGCCAGCACGTTCAGCATTTGGGCAATCCGCAGGGCGTGGTTCTGCCGGACGCAAAAAATCAGACTCTTGCCGATTTCGCCGCTGAGCGGGTCGCGCAGCGCGTTGTTCAGGAACGTCTCGCAGAACACGCGGTTGGTCTCGTCGGAAAAGAACTTCTTTTCGAAATCCTTGCCGAAGAAGGCCTGCTCGACCGTTTCGCCGTCGTCGTTCTCCTGAATGACGGAGTAGCCTTCTTTGGACAGGAGCTCCGTGGTGATTTCCGTGCGCGCGTCGACGACCACGGGGTTCAGCAGGAAACCCTCGCGCACGCCGTCAATCAGGCTGTAGCGGAAGGTGGGCGCGCCGCTTTCGCAGCCGAACGTCTTGTAGGTATCGAGCAATTGGCGGCGTTCCCATTCGCGCGGGTCGCGCGGGTTGACCCTCGATGGATCGAACTTCTTGAGGTAGTCCTTCGGCGTCGCGGTCAAGCCGAGCTTGTAGCCGATGAAATACTCGAAGACGGCCCGGCTGTTGCCGCCGAGCGAGCGGTGCGCCTCGTCCGAAATCAGCAGGTCGAAATCGGTCGGCGAAAAGAGGCGGCGGTACTTGTTGTTGAACTGCAAGCTTTGCACGGTGGAGACCACGATCTCGGCCTTGCGCCAGTCGTCGCGGTTCTCCTTGTAGATGACCGTGGTGTAGTCGTTCTTGAGGGAGCGGACGAAAGCTTTCCACGCCTGGTTTTCCAACTCGATACGGTCCACGAGGAACAGGATCCGCTGGGCGTTGCCCGTGCGCATGAACAGCTTGATGACCGCGGCGGCGGTCAACGTCTTGCCCGTGCCGGTGGCCATTTCAAACAGAAAGCGGGCCGCGCCCTCGCTCACCGCCGCCTGCAACGCGGCCAGTGCGCGGAGCTGATACGGCCGCAGGAACTTCAACTCGGCGTCTTTGATGAACGCCTCGCGCTGGGCCGGATCGTTCCAACGAGGGTCGTTGCCGTAGCTCGGGTTCTGGGTGATCGCGACGTAGTCGCGGTCTACCTTCTCCCGCGCGAGGGAATCCGGGTTCGGCTTGAAGGCATGGAAGTGGGCCAGAGATTCTGGGCCGGGCAACTCGGTGATGACCGCCGGGTTGCCATGTTCGAGATCCCAGAAGTAACTCAGGTTGCCGTTGGAAAGGATCACGAAACGGACGTTCTGGGAGTGGGCGTACTGGCGCGCCTTTTCCTTGCCGATCAGCGGATCAAACTTCGTGGACTTGGCCTCCAGGACGGCAAGCGGAAATCCGCGTTCGTCGAGCAAGAGGTAGTCGACGAAACCGTTGGGGGCCTTCTCGAAATCATCGCCGAGAGCGTCGAGGGTCTTCTTCTTGAGCTTGACGTTGGCTTCAAGGGCGATATTGGCGCGGCCCTGCGCATCGTCAAGGAACAGCCAGCCCGACCTTCGCAGAAGGTCGTTGATGACGATTCGCGCTTCGGCTTCCTTCGGCATGCTTGCTTACGTCTCGTCAGCCCAGCGCTCGAACTAAGATACACGCCGCTTCGCGGAGAGGCATCCTCCGCCAGCCCAACTTTGGTTGTAGCGCGCGGCGATGCGTTATGCAACCGGCTTAGCCCGGATTATTCATGGTCCCGTAGCTGGCTTCGCAAGAAGTCAGGCCGTGGACGCGAGTTACGCCAGAATTCTTGCGAATTCTGCTACAGCACGGTGCGCGAGTTCCTCCCCGGACCATGAATAATCCGGGCTAGGCGAGCGATTTGGCCAGGCGATACTCCGGTACGCGGGAGCCGGGGCATCGCTAAGGCTCCGCCCCAGCCACCAGCCGCCGTTTTCATGGGTCCGGTGGCTGGGGCAGAGCCGCTTCGGCCCCCCTATGCCAGCCCGTACAGCGGCCCGAATTTGCCGCGCAGGTGCGCGATCAGCGGAGCATGCTCCAGCGGCCGGCCCGTGACGTTTCGAACCAACTTAGCCGCGGTGTAGCGTTGGCCCTGGCGATGGATCTTGTCCAGCAACCAGGCGCGCAAGGGCGCGAACTCGCCGCGGGCGAACTGTTGGGGCAGCCCCGATTCGAGCGATCCCGCGGCGCCCCCCAAATCGGAGCCGGCCTGCGCGAAGAACTGCGCCGCGTAGAGGTTGCCCAGCGAGTACGTGGCGAAGTAGCCGAACAGGCCGGCACTCCAGTGGATGTC
>DATKSN010000142.1:0-58698 GCA_035531595.1 Pirellulales bacterium
TCCGTGAAGATGACCTCGTGTCTCAACCAAAACCCCGCGTATTCTACACGCCAGGTTGAGAAAGGTTGCCATCTTCGCGGAGATTTTTTCCAAAAGTTGCCGGGAAAATACGGGCCAAGCGGATTTTCCGACAGGCACTAGGCTAGACCAGCCCCGCAGCGGCGACAGAGTGTAGCCTGGGGCGTAAGCCGGCGTAAGCCCCAGGAATCCCCGCCAACTCCTGTTGTCGAGCCCCAAAGGGGCGACTCGCGGCCGTGGCTCGAAGCGCGGGCTTTAGCTTTAGTCCACGTCCGTTGTTAATCGGGCGACCGTTGAACGGTTTCATTTGAATCAACCATTCGCCCAGGCAGCCATACCGCACGCGGTCGAGAATGACACATCCACCGCTCTCTCGTGGCAAAATGTCTCATTGTCGGCCGCGTGAAGTATGTCGAACGCAAGACCCGCATCAAACGATGACCCATCGCCCGTTCCAATTCCGGCTTCGCTCGATCTTCATCCTGACCGCGGTCGTGGGCGTGCTGCTGGTCGCAACGCCGCCCATGTTGGTCATGATTTCGTCGCCAATCTTCTGGGGCGGCTTCGCTCCGGTCGCCATCGTTCTTGGAACCCAGGCGGCGCTGCTCAATGCGTTGCGGCCTACAACGAGGATCCTTCTACCGATTCCCCAGCAAGACGTTGGCGAAGATGCCGTACATCGCGTCGAGGTACTGCCTGGCTTCGTCGAGCGGCATGACCAACGGCGGGCTGACACGGATCACCTTCTGGGCCAAGGGACCGAGCAGGTGAATCGCCCGGCCCGAAGCGTCACCCAGATAGCAAGCTTCGACGCAGGCGTTGGCCACGTCGGCGGCGCTGTGCGCGCCGACGGCGGCGCATTCGACGCCCCAAACGACCCCCTCGCCACGGAGGTGCGCCACCGTGTCCAAATCGGTCAGCTTTGACAAGCCCGCTTCGATCACTTGTGACAGCTTCTTCGCGTGCTCGATCACACCGGTCGTTTCGTACTCGTCGAGCGTGGCCAGCACCGCGGCGCAGGCCAATGGGTTGGCGCTCCATGTGTCGGAGCCTTCGCCGTAGCGCATGTTGGCGAACAAGTCGGCGCGGCCCACCGCGGCGCTGACCGCCACGCCGTTGCCCAACCCCTTGCCCAAGACCACGATATCCGGCTCGACGCCGTACTCGGTGTAAGCGAACAGTTCCCCCGTGCGGCCGAAATTGGCTTGCACCTCGTCGAAAATGAACGGAATGTCGTGCTCGCCGCAGAACCGAGCGAGAAGCTGAATGTATTCCTTTTGCGGATGAAACGAGCCGCCGCCGCCCAGATAGGGCTCGGTAATCAGGCAGGCGATCCGTCGGCCATGCTCTTGCCAAAGGTCGTCGAGTTCCGCACGGTAAGGCGCCAGATCGAGTGGCTGGCGGCGGCGAGCGATATTGAGGCACTCGTCGCGAGGGAAACTTAGGAACTTCACGCGCGGATCGCGTTCGGGATCCCGCTCGCTCCCGGTCACCGCGCCGGCCAGCCCTTTCTTGCCGTGGAAGCCGTGGCGGGTGGAGAGAATGACGTTTTCGCCCGGCCGGCGGTCGAGCGCGGCCCAGAGCGCCTTCTGGATAGCCTCGCTCCCACTCGCCGCCCAGAGCACCTGCTCGCAACGGGCGCCTCCAGGCTGGCCGCGCATGAGCTTGAGCAACCGCTCCGTCGCCAGGGCCTCGACCTCGGTCAGACTGTTGTAGGCATTGAGCGTCACGGCCTGGCAGAACTCGCCGGCTTGAGCCAGGCCGCTCAGGCCCAGGTAGTCCATCACCCGCCGCCACCAGCGCGTTGGGTTATGGCCCAGGTTCATCACCAGCACGCCCGAGGTGAAGTCGGCCAGCTTCCGGCCCTCGGGCGTCCAGTGATAGCAGCCGGCGCTCTTGGCCAAGACCGCCAGGCTGGGCGTGAAGGTCCGCTGGCAACACGGCTCGACGGCGGCGAGCCGGCGGCGGATGTCGTTGGAGAGATCTTCAGCAGGGAATTGCGGTGGAGTGGGCATGATCGCGTAACGTGGCGCTCACAAGGCCGCGGAGCGGCCGAAGGTGTGTTCCCACGCGGAGCGTGGGAACAAGGGAAACAACACGCGGGACAAACAGGGGGCTAACGCCCCCCGCTCGCCAACTCCTGACTCCTTGTCAGACCACTCCCTGATATAAGACCTCGACCTCGCTCCGGCCGGGCTGCAACAGCACCAGGCCGCCGGCGGCATGGTTGACTTCGACGACGCAGTTGGGCACGCCGGCCGCGTGCCGGGCAAGAATCGCTTCCATCGCCTGCACGGCGGCGACCGTCTGGCGGTCGCTCGAAACGTCGTTGTAGGCCAGTTGCCGCGCGAGCGCCAAGCGACCTTCGCGCCCCTCCGCGGGCCCGCCGAACTCGACGGTCGCCACCTCGCGCACGAACCGCTCGAGCACTTCGACGCCATACCCACGCTGCGACCGCTCGCCCCAGGGTTCGAGAAACGTGCCGTTGTAATGGTTGTTCATCGTGATCTTGCGGATCAAGGGCGTCTTTCCCTCGATCGTACACTCAATGCCGCGTTTGCGGCTGTGTGCGTTCCAGACGCCGTTGTCGAAACGGAATTGTACTTCCTGTTCGACGTAGCCGGGGAAGTTGTCGGGCGTCACCCAGCTCGTGTGGATGTCGAACGCCGCCTCGCGACGGTCGCCGTACTGGTAGATCAACCGCAACTGCGTCGAATCCCATGTGGGGCCGTCGGCCGGGCCGACGAGCCCGCGCTGGCCGGCGCAGGCCACGCTTTTCAATCGGCCGCCAAACGTGAAGTCGATCAGCTTGATGTAGTGTACTGCGACGTAGGTGCCCGGATTGCGGCCCGTGATCCATTCGGCGAACTGGCCGGTGGAGATCGCCTTGGGCTCCAGGAGCGTACAATAGCCGTTGTTCACATGCGCCAATTCGCCGTCGGCCACCAGCGTGCGGAGCTTCTTGTGGTCGGGGTCGAGCAGCTTATGGTAGACCACCTTGGCCAGCACGCCGCGTTGGCGGGCAAGGCGGTCCAACTCATCCAACTCGGCCAGTGAGAGGACCGAAGGCTTTTCGACCAGCACATGTTTGCCGGCCGACAATGCGGCCTTGGCGACGGAAAAGTGGCGATCGTCGGGCGTGGCCACACAGACGAAATTGACGCCGGCGGCGAGCAACTGCCCGGTCGCGTCCGGTTCGCAAAAGCTCTTGAACTCACCAAGGCGGCCGGCCGACCCCTTGCGATGGGCCTCGGCCCGGCTCCCCGTGCGGCTGGCCACGGCCACCAGAGGCACACGGCACACGCCAAACGCCGGGTCGTAAAGCCCCTGGGCGTGGACCTGCTCGAAAAACGGCCGATAGGTTTCGTCGAAGATCATCCCCATGCCGACCATGCCGGCGCGCAGGATGCATTCGTGCGATGCAGACTCGTGGGGTGTGTTCATGGGCGGTTGGCGGCGTCAATGGGTCGCGGGCGAGCCCTTCAAAACGTACTCGCGTCGGCGGGAAGCTGTCAGCTTAGGCGAACGGCATGAATAAAGCTACCCATGTCCCTCGTTCCCACGCTCCGCGGGGAACGCATCCGCGGACGCTCCGCGTCCTCGTGTCGATACCGGACGCAAGGAAGACTGGCGTAGGTTAGGCTTTCCAGCGCTTTCCAGCCTGACTGCGCAACTCGTGATCCTGTCAGGCTGGAAAGCGCTGGAAAGCCTGACCTACGACGCGCGCCCCGCGCCCCCTTGCGGCGGCCGCGATCGAAACCGACAATAGCCGGTTTCCGCCTCCAGCCCCGACGCAAGCGCATGGATGAAAACCCCCGCGTGATCCTGAGCGGCTTCGCCGACGAATCCGCCAATCAGAAAACCGCCGTGCAGCAGTTCGCCGCCTTCGCGGCGCTCGGCTTGCAGTTCTACAGCATCCGCTTCATCGACGCCGGTGAGGGGATCAAGAACGTGATGAAGCTGACGCTCAAGGAGATTCAGGCCATCCGCCACCTCGAGGATGAGTACGGCCTCAACGTGGCCTCGATCGGCTCGCCCATCGGCAAGGTCAAGCTGCTCGACGTCGACGACGGCACGAAGAACGAATATGTGCCTTTCAAGAAGTATCTGGAGAAGGACGTCAAGAAGGCCTGCGAGTTGGCCCACGCCTTCGAAACCAAGCTGATCCGCGGCTTCTCGTTTTATCACCCCCGCGGCGGTAGCCCTTGGGACCATGTGCCGCAGGTCGTCGATCAGTTGGGGCAGATCGCCGAGACCTGCCACCGTTCCGACCTGACGTTCGGCCTGGAGATCGAGGCCAACCTGGTGGGCCAGACCGGCCAGATCCTGGCTGAGATCCATCGTCAGATCAACCATCCGGAGCTGGTGCTGATCTTCGACGCCGCCAATGTTCTCTGCCAGGGGAACACGGCCAGCGAGGTTTTCGCCCAATACGAGGCGATGAAGCCGGGCATTGGCTGGATGCACATCAAAGACTATCGCCATCCCCGGCCGCCGGAAACGCCCGGCCACATCGACGAGGACGCGCTGAAGAACTTCGTGCCCGCCGACGTGGGGCATGCGGGCCACGCCTCGATCCTGGCCGACTTCCGCGAGCAGATTCCCAAGCTGCACCAGGTGCTCCACCGCCGCGGAATTCCCGGCGTGTTTCTCGATCTCGAACCGCACGTCAAGGGGGGCGGACAGTTCGGCGGTTTCAGCGGACCCGACGGCATGGGCGTCGCCCTGCGCGGCCTGTGCCGCGTTTTGGATTTCGCGCGGATCGACTACCACCTGCGCGACTTCGACGACATCCGCGCGGCAAGAGGGTTTTGAGAGGGCGATCGTTGGCGGCCCAGGCTCTGCCCCCGCCACCGTGAATGTCTCATTCTCGACCGGGCCTCATTCTCGACCGGGCCGCTTAACGATCACTTCGTCGATCCGCACTTTCGTGCCGTCAATCTCCACAGGCGCGCGCCATACGCCGTGTGGCCTTCATCGACCTGCGCGACTATGATGGAGCGCGAACCGAGGTTAAGACATGACAACGGCTGATTTATTCGCCCCTGGAAGGCACTGGCAACAGCTTGGCGATCTGCCTCGCGCGGAAGAAGCTTACCGCGAATCGCTGTTGCTGGCGCCGGCAAACGCGGAGCTTTGGTGCTCCCTCGCGTCCGTTTGCAAGGGCCAGGGTAAGTACGACCAGGCGTTCGAGGCCTATCAGCGCGCCATGGCGATCGATCCTGACTTTGTCCGAGCGCATAATGGCCTCGGAATCGCACTGTTGGAGTTGGGACGACTGACCGAAGCGGCCACTTGCCTGGAGCGCGCCGTACGTCTCGATCCCGGCTTTGCCGCGGCCTACAACAACCTGGGCAATGTTTATCTCGCGCAGGGCCGCAAACAGGAGGCGCTCGCTTGTTACCAGCAAGCGGTCCTGCGGCAACCCCAGTTTGCCGAAGCGCATGGCAACCTCGGTAATGCTTGGCGCGAGCTGAACCAGTTCGAGCCGGCGCTACGACATTGCGAGGAGGCGGTCGCGTTGAAACCGGGCTTTGCCATCGGCCACAATCACCTCGGCGCCGTCTATCTGGCCCTGGGCCGCTACGACCATGCGGTGGAGAGCTTTCATCAGGCCCTCCGCTTGGCGCCTTCCTATTTTGAAGCCCGCTTTAATCTGGGCACCACCTTACACAAGCTACGCCGCCTGGAAGAGGCGGCGGCGCATCTGGAAGAGGCGGTGCGGCTGCAACCCGGCAGCGGCGCGGCGCATGCGACCCTGGCGTTGGTGTTGTTCGAGCAACGAAAGCTTGATGAAGCGGCACAGTCCTATCAACGCGCCCTGGGCGCGGGAGCGGATGAGCCCGACATCCACAATAACCTGGGGGTCGTCTATTCCAATCTACGGCGATGGGAAGAAGCGGCGCGCTGCTATCGACGGGCCATCGCACTGCGGGAAAACTATCCCGAGGCGCACCGCAACCTGGGTTGCGCCCTGCGCGAATCGGGTCAGCTCGATGAAGCGGTGTCGGTGCTCCGCGAGGCGCTGCGATGGAAGCCCGATTTCGCCGAAGCCCAGGCCAGCTTGTCGCTGGCGTTGGTCGAGCTTGGCGACCTCGACGCGGCCCTGGCGAGTTGTGAAGCAGCCATGAAGCTGAATCTCAACGGGGTGGCGGCAAACAGCATGGGCATCGTTTTTTTCGAAATGGGGCGCCGCGAAGAAGCGTTGGCATGCTACCAGCAATCGCTGGTTCTGGATCCCAATTCGGCCGATGCTCGAAAGAACCGCGCGATTCTCCGGCTTCTCGAAGGCAAACTCCCCGAAGGCTGGCACGAATACGAATGGCGGTGGAAATGCGCGGAATCCCCCGCGCCGCCCTTCGCTCAGCCCCTTTGGGACGGATCGCCTCTGGCGGGCCGAACGATTCTATTGCACACCGAGCAGGGCTTGGGCGACACGCTCCATTTCATTCGCTATGCCCAACTCGTACAGCAACGCGGCGGGCGAGTCATTGTGGCCTGTCAGCCGCCGCTCGTTCCACTGCTTGGCCGAAGCCGTGGAATCGAGCGGATTGTCGCCCAGGGCGACCCTCTGCCGCCGTGCGACGTTCATGCGCCGCTCTTGAGCTTGCCGCGCATCTTCGGTACGACGCTCGAGAACATCCCTGCAACGACGCCTTATCTTGAGGCCGATCCACGGTTGGTCGACCGTTGGCGTGAGAAACTAACCACAATTCCCGGATTCAAGGTGGGCATCGCCTGGCAGGGAAGCCGGACCTATCGGCATGACCGCGGCCGATCGGTGCCTTTGGCGGCGTTCGCTCCGTTGGCGAGTCTTTCGAGCGTCCGGCTGATCAGCTTGCAAAAAGGCGATGGCAGCGAACAACTTGCCGGCGTGGCCGGTCGTTTCGACGTGCTCGACCTGGGCGGCCGATTGGACGAGGTCGGCGGCGCTTTTATGGATACGGCGGCCGTCATGAAGAACCTCGACCTGGTGATTACGTCGGACACGGCGATTCCTCATTTGGCTGGCGCGCTGGGGGTGCCAGTTTGGGTGGCGCTGTCCCATGTGCCCGATTGGAGGTGGTTCTTGGATCGCGACGAGAGTCCGTGGTATCCGACGATGGTTCTTTTCCGCCAGGCCAGGCGAGGCGACTGGCAAGGAGTGTTTGAGCGCATCGCAACCGCATTGCAAGCGAAACTGGCCGGCCAGGCATGAGCCTTCCGCGACACCCAGCGACGAAGACCCAAGACCAATGTACAATAGCGCGTACGGAGGCGACTAGCCCGGATTATTCATGGTTCCGTAGCTGGCTTCGCAAGAAGTCAGGCCGTGGACGCGAGCTACGCCAGAATTCTTGCGAATTCTGCTACAGCACAGTGCGAGAGTTCCTCCCCGGACCATGAATAATCCAGGATAGGGGTCGTTTGGCATTGGTCATTTCGCCGCGCGAGTCTTTGTCGAATCCGGTTTCGGCTCTTCAATGATCACTTCGTCGATTCGGACTTTCGTGCCGTCAAACTCCTCAATCCTGTACAACGTGCCGGAAACGTACTCGGGCACGGTAGCGGGCGCGTCGGCCAGGGGCTCGGTCGATGAATTCGTGGATTTTTTGGGAACAAGCTGAACCCTCCAGTCGGCGTTCGGCGGTCTATTCAGGTGGACGTCGAACGGCGCCGCGTCCGTTCCCGGTGTTCCGGGCTTTAGCGGCGACGTGGCGCCATCAGGCGCGTCGTCGAATTCGCGCTCCGGTACGTCATCGCTGAAATAGACCTTGCCCGGCCCCAGGCGCAACTTCAGTGCCATGACCCGGCCTTTGCGACGCTTATCCGAATCTATGTCCTTATCTCTGATTACCCAGTTCGTGAGCTTCGACTTAGAGTCGATCTTGACGGCGTTGAGCCGCAGGGGCTGGTAGAGTGCGAAGTAGAGCCGCTCCTCGCCGGTTGACAACTCAAGCACGAACCCGCGTTCGCAGAACCACTTGCGGCGATTGGTACTCTCTTTGTCCGAAAGGATCCATTGAAACGTCAGCGCTTCGGAGGAGAGGTCGAACAGTCCCAGCGGAATGACCTTGGACTCGTTGTCCTTGCGAATTTCATAAATTGCGGCCAAGCTGCGAAGTGGCCACTTGTTGGGCTGGCCGGCGCCATCGCCGACGAAGAACCGATCGTTGTGATTCTGCTCCGTGTAGGAAGGTCCGTAGACTCGCAACTTGTAATCCGAGCTTGAGGGGATCTTACCGCTCAATGTGGCGATCTTGGGCGAATGGGCGGGCGGGATGGAGACATTCGTCGCCGGCTGTGGCGGCGCCGCTGGTTCGGCCGGTTCGGCCGGTTCATGCCTCTCCGATGCCGACGGATCGTTGATTCGCGCCGCGGCGTCCGCATCGGCCTCGTCCGCCGTCTTTTCCGCGTCGGTTGATCCGGACCCTTGCGCTGGCTCTGGCATGTCCGAATTCTCCGTGGCGCCTGCGATCGAGGGCTCCATGTCTGGCGACGATTCGTCCGGTTTGCCGCCTGATTCATCATCCGGCTTTTGGCCACCGGTGTTGTCTTCCTCCAGAGCGACTTGGTTGTCCGCCGGATGAGGTTTGGCCTGCTTCTTGGATTTTTCGCCCTCGGTCTGCGTTTGCGTCGGATCGCGGCCAGCGGGTTGTTTTGTTTCCTTCGGCGCCGGCTTCGGGGTGGCTTTCTTTGGTCCCGCGGCGGGCGCGGCGGGCACATCGCTCTTCTGCTCCAAACCCCCTTGCGCATGATCCGCAATGTCCGGCGTGGAGTGCGTATGGAGCCACGTCCCGTAAAATATCACCCCAAATCCGCCGCCCAGACAAATCGCCAAGAGCACGATCCAGCGGCTAAACCAGCCGCCGCCTTTCGGGCCCCGTTTGGGTTTACCTCCTCGCTTGGGTAAAGGCTTTTTGGTGCGCGACTGCCCTTTTCCCTTCGGCTTGAGCAACGCCTTGGCGCCGTCGGCCCAGTCGCCGTATTCGAAGTAGCGAGTGATCGTGTTCCATACCGATGGTGGCAGGAATTCGGGCGAGCCGACGATCAGCGTGCCCAGTTCGAGCAATCGTTTCTTCTTCAAGCTGCCGGAGGGTTCGTCGGCATAGACCGCCTCCGGCATCGCTTTGCGCAGCGCCTCGGCCATGCCCTTGTAATCAGGTTTGTCCTTGCCTTTGAAAAAGCTCCCTGATTTCTTGGCCTCGCCGCGGAGCGACTGCAAGATCGAATGCACCTTTCGCCAATGCGCCAAGCGCTGCTCAGCCAGCGGCGGATCCGCAAACTGGGCCTCCCAGCCCGTCAGCGCCTCGAGCCGCTGGGCAAACTCGCTCGGCCGGTCGGGAATCTCGTAGAGCAACTTCGAAAGCCGATGCGCCAGTAGTGGCTCCGGCTTGGCGTACGCGGCTTGCAAGTCGGCCCGGCGACGGCTGAGCAAGCCGAGCAGGCGATTTTCGTCGAGTGCGTCGACGGACTCGGCCAGGAACCGCTCGAGCGCCGCTTGTCTGCGCGGATCGATCGGGCAAGCACGGGCCAAGGCCACGATGAACGCCTCGCCACGCTCGGCGGGTACGGCCCCGTGCAGCGACACCAGCACCGGCTGAGGCAGCCTGGCCAGCGCCGCCGACAATAAGGGCGGCCCGCCGGCGCCCGCTCGTTTGGCCGGCCCTGCGGCTTCCGACCAGAGCACCTCGCAACCATCGGGAAAGCGGCCGGCACTGGAAAGCTGAAACACAAGGGTTTCGACCTTGGCCTCCCAGGCGATCCGCTGCGACGAGAGCAGCTCGCTCAGGCGTTCCCGCGGCAGGTTGCGCAATAGGAACTGCGCGTTCGGCGACGATTCGGCCCCTGGCCGCGACGCCAGTTCGGCGACGAGCATCTGCCGCGGCGAACCGATCAACGCCCGTAGTTGCGGGCCGTTCGGCTCCGCAGCGGCCAGTTGCCGCTCGACCGCCGCGCCAAGGTATCGCTCGGCGACCGCCGAGCCGGTCCAGACTTTCGCATCGACCGCCGCGGCCGGATCGAGCAGGAGCGGAGCGAGGCGGTGCGTTTGGGCCAGGGTCTCCAGTTCTTCGAGCTTGCCACAGCCCGCTGCGGCGAAGCCTTCCAGCAACGCATCGACGGCCGGCCAGCCCTCCGCCAAAAGCGTCTCGACCATCAAACGGGCGTAGGTTCCGCCGGGGCGGCCCGTGCCCGACCGCGTCTGCAGGAACGTGTTGTACGCATAGCCGCGGCGGCGGTACGCGTCGGGTTTGAGGTCGGTCGTCTCGGGAGTGTAAAACGTGGTGGCGGCCAAGGCGAACGGCAGCCGATCGGGGCTCGGTTCATAGGTCGAGAAGCTCACCCCCTCGCGCACCGCGCCGGCCGGCAGTAGCCGCGCGACCCCATAGAACACCAGCGCCGCCAGCGACGGCTCGCAAACCATCAGCACGCTCTCGCGGCGGTTCGACCCCAGTTCGATGTAGCCCTGCGCGACGTCGATGAGCAACTCGGCCCGCTCGGCCCGCGGTATCGAGCGCCAACGTTCCGGGATCACTCCCCGCGGATCCTCGAACGACTCGCCCGGCGGCGTGTTGAGAAAGCTCAAAAGCACGCCATCGTCGATGGCCGCCGGCCGCCCTTGCCGTAGCTCGTCGAGGCCCACCAGCGCCGGCAAATGTTTGGGGTGTTCCGGCGAATCGTCCACGACCCAGGGCGCGCCCCATAGGCGGAGGCAATCGAGCACGGGCCAAGGCGCCGCCTCGCGCTCGCCGAAGAGGACATGGGCGAAGTATGAACCGGCCCTGCCCGCCGTGTCGAGCTTGCGGTAGACGACCTGGCCGAGCATTTGCAGCTTGCCGATCGACGGTGAAAAGAACATCCGGCAGGGGGCGGTCGCGGCATCGAGCTTGAGCCGCTCGTCGGGCGGCGAATCGCTCGGAAGGTAGTAATAGAGGAACCGCTCCACCTGCCGGTAATAACCGCGCAGCTCGTTTCGTTCCAACGAGCCGGCGCGCGCACTGTAGCCCAACACCCGGTCGGCCAGTTCGCCCTCGCGATGTTCGAGCGCGGAACTGCCGTAGGTGCAGTGCGTGCAGTAGATTTGCTGGATGGGTGTCATGGGTCAATTGTCATGGGTCCGTGGCGAAGGTTCAGGGTTCAGCTCGCGCCGTCGCCGCTGGCTCCGGGTTAAACGATGCGCTCTCCACTTTCTCCTTTCTCCTTTCTCCTTTCTCCTCACCCAAAGATATTTCCTGGGTTCCAACGCGACGGCTTCGCTTGCGGCGCTTCGAGCCGGCCAATGATCAAGGGATGGCTGGCGAACACGGCGAAACCGACGTCGATCATGGCCCAGATCGCCACGTAGCCGCCTATCCAGGCTTGCTCGGCGTGGAATAGCCGGCTGCCACCCCCTTCTTCGTAACTCTTGCGATCGATCGGCATGCGGAGATGCACCGCCAGCGTGCGCGGGTCGTCGCCGGGCTGCGGCTTCGCGTGACACACGGCCACAATGCACTGGTCGGTGAACCGCGGCTCCGGCCATTGCCAACATATGCGATACGCCGAGTTCGCACCCGGTTCCTTCACTAGGCAATGCCGGGCCACGGGATGCGCCAGCCCCAGTTTCGCCAGCGGCACGATCTCGTCGGCGATCCATTGGCGCAGTAGTGCCCGCCGCGGCTCGAAGGCCGCCGCGTTGTGCCGCAACACGCGCGCGTCAAATACATCGGGAAACCGCGCTTGCTGGCCGCGATTGAGCACCTTGAGCAACTTTCGCGCCGCCGTCACCTCGGCCGTGGCCGCCCGCGCGGCGTGCTGCCAATCGGCCGGCAGTGGGTAATGCTCAAGGCAGGGTTGGGCGACCAGTTCGGCGATCTTCAGCTTGTCGCCCGAGGTGATGGCCGCCTTGAGTTCGGCCAAAAGCCGCTTGCGCCGCTGCGCGCGCTCATACGCGGCGATCCACGGAGCGGCGTCATGGCACTCCCGCAGCAGAGCGTCGTTCCAGGCCGCGATCAGCCGCGCGTCGAACTGCGGCGCCTGCTGGGGCGTGTAATCGGGGGCGATCTGTTCGAGGGCGCGCACAAGCGGCGTCCGCTCGGCGGCCAGCGAGATCCGCGCCAAGTCGGCGGCCGGCGCCAGCGATCGAGCGCCGAGTTGGTCGAGTTGCTCCCAAACGGCGGTCAGCTTGCGGTCGGAAATCGGCTCGGCCAGCGCGTCTCGCAAAGTGGCCAGTGTTCGCAGCCGGTCCTTGGCAAGGTGTACTCGCGAGTGCAGGTCGTAACGGTAGCCGCCGGGCAGCGACGCGGCCAATTTCACGAGTCGCTGTTCGCCGTCAACCGTCAAGGGCGCCGTGGCCCGGCGGCGCAGCTCGTCGAGGCACTTCAATCGAGACCGCGCTTCGACGACATGCGGCCGCTGGAGTTCGGCGACGTCCCAACCGGCGAACAGCGGCTCGTTCCAGGCGGCCACAAGTTGCTGGTCGGCCCGTTCGCCCACCGCGTGCGCCAACGCCTGAAAGGCGGCCCAGGCCGCGCCGCGTTCGATCAGCCGTTCGACGCGCTGCCGCTGGGGTTGGGCGTCGGGATGGCCGCCCGCGCGCTCGAGTGCTTGCCAGGCGGCGGCCAGGCGTGCCGGGTCGGGTTCGGCCTGCTTCAACAAGTCCAATACCGCGTCGCACGCCTGGTTGCGGCTGCGCCAATCGCGGGCCACCGGCTCGAACCCCGCCGCGCTCTTGCGGCCCGCCAGCAAGGCCTGGTTGCGGTCCCAGAGATCGACCAGCTTCCGCCAGGCATGCGCCCGCTGGGCTTCGCCGAGCTGTTGGATGAGCGGCGCGACCTGGCCGGCCAGCCTGGCCACGGCCACGGCGGCGCCGGCCCGCGGATAGTCGTCCAGCAGCTTGGGCTGGTAGAGCCGCAGCATGGCGGCTTCGTCGCCGGCGGCCACCGCCCGCTCCAACTGCTCGCGCGCCCGCACGCGCTCGCTCGCGTCGCGCAGCCGCGGTTGCATGGCGCCGGGCGCATCGGCGGGCAACTTGTGGTTTTGCGTCAGCAACGCGAGCGCCGCCTCGAAATCGCGCGAGTCGAGCAAGCTTTGTACCTGCGTGAACGAGAACAGCACTTCGTCGAGACGCGGCACCTGGTCGAGCGGCAGATCGACCAACTCCAGCAGACGCGCGCAAAGCCGCCGCACCTCGGCGTCGGGCGACCGCGACAACGTCTTGATCAAGGCCGACTGGTCCGGCAGGTCGAGATCCTCGCGGCGCAAAAGGAGTTTGTCGTATTGCGGCTGTTCGACGTAGGTGTTCCACAGATCGGGCGCCGCGGCCAACGCCTTGAGCGCCAGCAGGATGAACAGCGCCGAGAAGTTGTCGAGATGCGCTGAGAGCGGCGTGTCGCGGTCGCGGGCCGGGTGCTGGTAGGGATCGACGCCGATCTCGAGGTTCTTGCGGCCCACCAGGGCGGGCACGCACATGCAATCGTAATCGACCAGCTTGAGCCGCCCCTGGTCGGTGACCATCACGTTGGCGTGCTGCAAGTCTCCGTGGGCGATTTTTGCGTCGGCCAGTTCCTTGACCATCTCGACCCACAGTTCGGCGGCCTTGGCCAGCGCCGCGCCGTTCTTTTTCAGGCACTGATTGCGAGTCCATTTGAACAAGGTTTCGCCGGGAACCCAGTCCATCGTCACCAACGGATACCATTTGCCGTCGCCGGCCGAACGGATGCCGTCGTCGGCGTACGTGAAGCCGACCAGCGACTCGACGCGGCGGTTGCGCAGGTACTCGGCGATCGCGTGGTAACGTTCGCGGCGCTCGGCCGAAGCGCTGGTGAAGACCCGAACGGCCAGCGAGCCCTTGCCGTGGGGACGGCTCCCCTTGTAGACGGTGGCGAACGATCCCGACCAGGCCCGCGGCTGGTTCAAGCCGTCCGTCTCGATCGTGATCTGCTTCAGATCGACACTGCGAAACGCGATCCCGGGGTTTTGCAGGATCGTGCTGAAGTGTGAAGCCAGAGGCCAGGAGGCGGACATTGTCATTGGTCATTGGTCATTAATGACCGGATATCCATTCATGTGCAACAACCACAATAAGGGTTCGAGCAGTCCGACGGGGGCGATGGTGCGGCGGCTGAGATCGCGCTCGCCCGACCCATCGAGGCCGACCGGCGTCATGGGAAAAAACATGAACCGGCCGCCGAACAGATCGTCGATCTGGCGCTCGATCTGCCAGCCCGGCCAGACGGTGTCGCGTAGCCGGGCCATCAGCCGCGAACGCGCTTCGATGGAAGCCACGTCAAACTGCCAGCCGATCTCGCGCAGGTCGCGGTAGAAGTTGCCGACCACGCCGCCTCCGCCGAGGTCCGCATACCGTTCATTGACCATCAGGTCGAGCTTCGATACGCACAGCGCCACGGGAATGGGCACCTGCTTGCCGGCCTTGATGCCCTTGATCCGCCGCAGATCCTCGCGAAAACCGGCCAGGGCCTGGGCCTGCGTTTCGCTCGGTTCGAGCGGATCGAGAAAAAAGAAAAAGCCGTCGCCGTCCAAGGCCCGCTGTCGCTGGCGGTCGTCGATGGTCTGGCTTCGAGTCACTTCGCCCGAATAGTCGAAAATGTTCACCAGGATGTTCGACGCTCCCCAGCGGTCGCGGTCGAGAAAGTTGAACACCAGCGGGTGCGGGATGCGGTCGGTCTGCGTGGCCTGCGGACCGAGCTTCATGTTGAGGATCTCGTCCACCACCCCGTCGAACTTGTCGGAACTGCTCGAGCGGATGCGTTCAAACTGCACGACGTCGGGATAATTGCCGCGGTTCAACTCGCGATAGACCATGGCCAGCCAGTGCGTCTTGCCGGCCTGCGGGATGCCCAACGTCGGGAAGCACAGCTTGACGATGTCGCGGTAGATCGACATGAACGTGAACTCGCACTCCTCGAAGGGATGCTCCGAGATCACGTTCTTGCATTGCACCAGGTCGAGCGCGACGTGGCCGCCGCCGGCGGAGCGCGCCTCGCCGAGCGGCTCGAACGTCCCCTCACCCAGGCACAGGGGACAGGTATCGCGGGTGCGCCGCTTTCGCCGCCGAAGTCCGGCGTTCAAGAGCATGCCGCCCATCGAAACCAGTCCCAGCAGGCCCGCGCCCAGACCGCCGCGGATCCACTGCCGCTTGCGGAGGAACGCGTCGCGCTGCGCGGTGTTGTCCTTGAGATCGTGCGCCAATTGATCGAGGCTCTTGCCGTCGTCCTTGAGCGCGGCGGCCATGCCCTCCTCGACCGCCGTCAGGGCCGTCCACTGTTCGGTCGCCTCCTCGCTGTGTTGCCATTGTTCCACCAGCGGCGCCGCGCCCGGCACGTTGACCGACAGCTTTCGCCTTCGCTGGGCCAGGGCCTCTTCGTATCGCGCGTCCAATTCTTTGCGTTTCCGGCGCCGGTCGTCCACCGACTGGGCCACGGAGAGGTTCTCCACGTCGATCTCGTCGCGGGCCGAAAGCTCATCCCCCGAACCGGCCCGCAGCAGCCAGTGGTACAAGCGATCGCCGAACAGGAACGTGGCCAGCGTGACCAGGGCCAAGACGGCCAGCATCACGGCCAGGAACTTCGACACGCCCATGGCGCGGGCACGGCCGCCGTTGAGCATCCGCCGCAGTTCGTGGCGCCGGTCATGTGCCGCGACCAGCACCAGGCTGGCCATGGCCACCAGCCCGAACAGCCAGAACCAACGGTTGTCGACCGATAGCAGCGACGCGAGTTGACCGGCGACGCGCCGGTGGGCCCGCACCTCGTAGAGTTGCAGCTTCTCGGCGTACAGCTTGGCCCGCACCGTCAGCCAATCCTCTCTCAATTTCTCCAAGCGACGCGTCGCCTGAACCACCGCGCGGTCGAGCTCGGCCAGGAAAGGACGACTGTTTTCCTGCAGGATGAGGGCCAGCGGACGCTGGCTCTCGGCGTCGATCGTCGCCAGCGCGAGGGGCGCCTGGTCGCCGGACCCGGCTTCGAGGCGGTCGGCCTCGCGGCGGCGAAAATCGTTCTCGGCGTTCAGCCGCAGGTGTTCGGCAAACGCGTCGACGTAAGCCCGCGCCAACTCGGTCGCGTCAGACGACTCGGCCGCGGGCCCTGGGTTGCCGCGCGCCGCGGCCGGCGGCCCGATCAAAAGCGGCAGCACCAACAAGGCCCGGCCAGGCCGAAAGGCCTTCCGGCTCCAGGCGACGATGAGTTCTCGTGGCATGACAATTCCCGTAGGGTGGGCACCGCCCAACGATCCGACGTGCAAGCGATCATGGGTGTGAGGGACCGCTGGCGGGCCACCTTGCACGATACCCGCGCGCCATCCGCCTGTCAAAACGGCCCGCGGTTCGTCGGGCGGTGCGCGCAAAGCCACCGAACTTTGTTTTCACGATCGCTCTTGTCGCGGTCGGTGCCAGCGGCGAGAATGTCAAGCGGCTGCTTGGGCCGGCCGGAGAGCCAAAAATGCCGAGGCCCAGCAATGACCCATAAAGTGCGCGGCAACCGCCGTCAGCCCTCCGCGGAGGCTGACACCGTCGAATCGCTCTACCTCGAATTGCTTCGGTCCTTCTATGAGAAGGGCGATCTGGATCGCGCTCGGAGCGATGCGATGCGACTCGACGAGGCTTTGGCGAATAGGCCCGACGTCGCCGGCTCGATCCGCGGCGAGGAGATTCGCTCGCTGCTGGCCGAACTCCGCGGGGAACTCGCGGAGGCGATCCAGCACCGCGAGACCGAGATCCGCAAGATCCTCGAGCTGCACAGTTTGGCAGTCAACACTCAGGGTTGGCAATACGTGCTTCGCCAGTACGACTTCAGCGACGTCGGTGATCGCCTTGATTTGTTGGCCATCCTCTACGACGAGCAAGGTGATCTGGATCGGGCCGTGCAAACCTTGCGAGAATCGAAACAGTTTTGCGAATCCCACGAGGTTCCCTTCGATGGTCAGGATCTATTGACCGAATTCGAGCAAGCGCGGCGTGCCGCCCGCAACGATGTCGAAAACCACGCCGCGCCGCGCAAAATGCTGGATGACGCCGTTCGCGCCGTTTTTCGGCAATCCCGCGCGTCGGTCGACGAAATCCTCGTGAATGATGAACAGGCCCGAAGTTTTGTGGAGCAGGTGAATCGACGTCTGGCCGGTCAATTTCACGTTTCGCCGCGGGAGATCAAACGGCGGCTGCTGGTGTTGCAACGTCGCGGTGAAGCACGCGGCGGGTTGCCACGAGTACGACGTGGATGACGAGTCTGGTACTCCATCGTACCTGCCCGACGCAACGACCACCGGGCCGCGGTCAAGCGGCTTCCGCTACCGGATTCTATGGCGGGTTGGAAACCTGCCCCACATGGCCCCAGAGCGTAGCGGGCGGCCGGCGGCTCGTGTTTTCGGGATGGTTCCTCGTCGCAGTGCGCCCGCATCTGGCCGGCAAGCGGCCGCGGACCTGCCGATTTTCTGGATTTTAACGGTTATGCCGGCCGATACACCTCGACGGGAATGGTCGCTGAGACGTCCTTCCGAAACCCGATCTTGAAGGAGCTAGTTCGATGAAATTCGCCCTGTCGGCCCTTTGTGCCATCATCATGCTGGCCGGCGGCACCGGCTGCCATCCGTGTTGCCACCGCCATTCGATTCTCGATCGCGACTGTACTGCGGGGGGCTGCGGACCCCGCGTGCGTTTTCGCCCCTATCAGTACTGCGACACCTGCGACCAGTGCGGCAACTGGACCGGCGCGCCGATCGTCTCGCGATCGCGGTCCTACCAGGGTGGGGGCTACGCTGAAGACTATGGCCATATCTCGCGCTCCGAGAACGAGTCGCCGGCACACGGCTATCGCGTCGTGCCCGGCAGCCAGCGGGTGACGACACGTTCGGGCCAACCGACGTTGGCCCGGGCCTCCGGCCGGCCCACATCGGCCATGATGGCCGACGAGTCGGTCGACGAAGTCGATGATGAAATCCAGGTCGCTCCGGCCCGCATCAAGTCGAAGCGAGTTTCCCGCGTGCGGACCATGCGTCCGCGACCGTTGCAAGAAGAGTAGGTCTGGGGAGTCGCAGTCGAGCTACTGATCGCGTACACTGGGGCCATGCGCACCAGTGGCACTCAGGCCCTGCTCGACATGCTCTCCGAGGCGGGCGTACGCTACATCTTCGGCAACCCCGGCACGACCGAACTGCCGCTGGTGGACTCGCTGGTGGCCGACCGCCGCATCCGCTACATCCTCGGCTTGCAGGAGGTGCCGGTCGTGGCCATGGCCGACGGCTACGCCCAGGCATCGCGGTCGCTGGGCGTCGTGAACCTGCACATCAGTTGCGGGCTTGGCAACGGCATGGGGATGCTCTACAACGCCTACCGCGCCGGCACGCCGCTGCTCGTGACGGCCGGCCAGCAAGACCGTCGGCTGAAGTTCGAGGAGCCGATCCTCTGGTCGAACCTGGTCGAAGTGGCCCGCGGCTGGACCAAGTGGGCCGCCGAAATCGACCGCGTCGAAGACCTGCCGTCGGCCCTGCGCCGCGCGGCGCAGACGGCCCTGACGCCCCCGACGGGCCCGGTTTTTCTTTCCTTGCCGTTGGACGTGCAGACCGAAGTGGCCGAGCTCGACCTGGCGCCCGCGGCGCGTCTCGATGCGCGCGTGCGCCCGCCCGCCGAAGCGCTGCGCCGCGCGGCCGAGGTTCTGGCACAGGCGCGCAACCCCGGCATTCTCGCGGGCAGCCGTGTCGTCGAGGCCGGCGCGGTCGAGCCGCTGGTGGCGGTGGCCGAACGGCTAGGGGCCGCGGTCCACTCCGAGTCGGGCACGACGCACGGCCGGCTCGGCTTTCCGCCCGACCACCCGCTGTACTCCCAGGCGTTGCCGCTCTGGTCGCCCGAGGTCCGCGACAAACTGGCCGAATTCGACGTCCTGCTCGTCGTGGGCATGGATCTCCTGCGGCAATATATTTACCACGAGCCGGCGCGGGCGATTCCCGAACACATCCGCCTGGTCCACCTCGACCAGGATCCGTGGCAACTGGGCAAGAATTATCCGCTCGAGGTCGGCCTGCTCGGCGATCCGTGGTCCGGCTTGACCGAACTGGCCGGGTTGCTCGACGGCGCGATGACGGCCGCGGCCAAGCAAGCCGCCCGCGCGCGCGGCGAGGCCCGCGCGCTGGCGCACGGCGCCGCGCGCGAGGCGCTCTGGCGGCGGTCTGACGAGGAGCGCGACGCGAGGCCGATGTCACCGCTGAGCTTGATGTCGAGCCTGGCGCGGATCATCCCCGACGACGTGGCGCTGGTCGAGGAAGCGGTGACAACGACGAACACGTACCTGGAGCGGCTGGGCGCGTTGAAGAACGCGACGGGCTATTTCGCGCATCGCGGCTGGGCCCTCGGCTGGGGAGTGGGCTGCGCGCTGGGCGTCAAGTTGGCCTGGCCCGAGCGTCCCCTGCTGGCCTTGGTCGGCGAAGGCGCGGCGATGTATGGTATTCAGGGGCTGTGGACCGCGGCGCGATACCGCCTGGGGGTCACCTTTGTCGTTCCCAACAACGCCCAGTACCAGATTCTCAAGGTCGGCGCGCGGCAACTGGGTTTGCCGGCGGCGACGTCGGGGCGGTTCGAGGGCATGGATCTGACCGGCCCGGAGATCGATCTGGTCGGACTCGCACGCTCGCTGGGAGTCGAAGCCCACCGCGTGAGCGAACCCGACGAGCTCAGCGAGCGCGTGGCCGAATCGCTTGCCGGCGGCGTGCCGCGCTTGTTCGACGTGCCAATCCAACGTGGCGCGCCGACGAAATTGAACTACTAGTAGGGGCTAGTAGGGGTGGAATACTCGACATCCGCGCGCAAAGTCGATAACCTGGGACTAAACATCGTGGTCGATTTACCGTCCGCGGACCCTCAGCCGGAATCGTGAAAGATCAATTTAGGGAGCCATCATGTCCATGGCGAGCGATGCTCTGAAGTCACCGGTCGTTGGTGAGCCCACGACGATCGCCCGATACCTGCGCGCGCAGGACCATCGGCCGTTTTTCGTCCACGGCGACGCCGCGGTCGTTCTCGCCGGAATGCCCGACGCTTGCATCGATTGCGCGATGACATCGCCACCGTACTGGGGACAACGTTCCTATGCTGGCGGCGGCATCGGCCTTGAGGGAAGTTGGCAAGAATACATCGACCATCTGTTTGCCGTGTTCCGCCAACTCAGGCGAGTCCTCAAGCCTGTTGGCTCGTTTTGGCTGAACATCGGCGACACATACGAAAAGAAGAATCTGGTTGGCCTTCCGTGGCGCATCGCGCTGGCAATGACCGACCGCGACGGTTGGGTGCTACGCAATAGTGTGATCTGGAACAAGGTCAAGGGCGGGCCTGACAACGCCAAGGATAAGTTGCGAAACGTCCATGAGAATCTGTTCCACTTCGTGAAAGATGGCCATTATTACTACGACGCGGACTCGATCCGCAATAAACCTGGCCAGTCGAAGGTCGTCAACGGCTCTGTCGTCTCGGCGACCGGAGTGTCCGGCGTTCGTTACCGCCGCCAGATCGAGCTATCGACCGCCTTGAGCGAGGCGGAAAAGAATGCGGCCCTTCGGGCTCTGGAGGCGATTCTGGAGGATGTCCGCGCTGGAACGCTGTCGGACTTCCGAATGATTATCCGATGCCAGCAGCGCGCGACGCACAGCGACTCCGAGCGCGTTTCTGGTCGGGCCCGGGAATTGGCCGACCGCGGGTACTACTTCCTCAAGTACGATCCGAACGGAGCGAAGCCGAGCGACGTCTGGGACATCTTGCCCGAAGACACTCAGAAGCGCACGGGACACTTCGCCCCTTACCCGGAGGATCTCTGTAAAATGCCGATTCTCGCCACATGCCCGGAAGGCGGTATCGTCATGGACCCGTTCTCCGGCACCGGAACCACAAACCTGGTGGCCTTTCAATTGGCTCGCAAATCCATCGGCATCGACATCTCTGTGGAGTACATCGCTCGCGCTAAAGAAAGGTGCAGGTTCTTGCTGTGACCAAAGTTGCCGAACTCTACGGCCTGCCCACTTTCCAGGAAGCCGATTGGATAGCTGTCACGACCGCACAGCAGTGCCCGTTTCTTAGCCGCAAGTGCTTGAAGAATCGCAAGAGCGAGCCCGATTTGACCATCGGCACATGCACAATGACGTATGGCCGTGTCTTGAATCCAGTCATGATCTGCCCGTTCCGGCTGTTGGAACGAAGCCGAATCTTCACGGACTGTTTGCACCTCCTCACACTGCACGAGCCCGGCAACGAAATCAGAATCATCCCAGAACTGAATGTCCCTGGCGGGAGCATCGACTATTGCCTGGTCTCGGTGCGAGAGGGGAAGCCGAGGGATTTCGTGGGAATCGAACTCCAGACGCTCGATTCGACAGGCACCGTTTGGCCGGAGCGTCAGCGTTTCTTGCGAGCCTGCGGGATTCAAGTTCGGGACCAAGCCGTGAAATCGAACAAACGGTTCGGCATGAACTGGAAGATGACCGCGAAGACGATCCTGGTTCAGTTGCACCACAAAATCACCACGTTCGAACACTTGAGGAAACACATGGTCCTGGTGACGCAGGATTGCCTGCTCGAGTACATGCGCCGCGAGTTCAACTTCGATCACATCATGGGTGTGCGCGATGGCGATTCGATGCACTTCCACGCGTACGAACTCCTGAAGGGGGCCGCGGCGTATCGTCTCGTGCTCAAGGAGCGTGTTAGCACCGACGACATTGGCATTGGCCAGTGCCTCGGTCTGCAAGTCAGTGCCAAAGTCGAGCTTCGCGTGATTCTCTCGCAGATCGAGGCGAAACTGCCTCAGAGCATCTTGTTGACCATCGGGGGCGCCGCTGCCGTACCCGTTTCCTCCACAAGCGCCGCCGAAGCCGCGGGCGATGGGGAGAATTGAGGGATACGTTGTACGATTGAGGGACGCCGTACCGACGAATCCGCAGGCTATTCGACGTCCGCCGGCCTGACGATCAGATTTCGCGCAGGGCGTCGACAATTTTCATGCGCGTCGCGCGGACGGCGGGGAAGATGCCCCCGGCGACGCCCACCAGGACGGCCAGCAAGACGCCTTGCAACAGAACGACGGGCCCGAAGCGGAACGAAAAGGTGATCTCGCTGAACGTCACCCAGTTGGCCGTGCCGGTCGAGAGGCCGTTGACCGGCAGCGTTCCCAGGCAGCCGATCAGCCCGCCGGCCAACGCCAACGTGAGCGATTCGAGCAGAAAGCCGAACACCACGCTGGCGCGGCTGAAACCCAAGGCCCGTAGTGTGCCGATCTCCCTGGCCCTCGTCACCACGGCGCCGAACATCGTGTTGGCCATCGCGAACACCGCCCCGATCAGTAAGAAGACGAAGATGATCCATCCGACCGTCTTGATCGCGGTCCCGGCGATCGCCTGCTCGGCGTAGTACTCTTTCTCGCTGATCGCCTTGAGTGCGAACTGCTCGTCGCCGGTCAGCCGCGCCTTGATCTCCGCCAGGGCCTGCGCGCCGGTGGCCCGTAGTTGCACCGACGAGACCACGCCCTTGCGCCGGCTGATCTCGGCGATCACGGCGAGATCGGTCCAGACTTCCGATTCGGCGGCGCTGTCGTCGGCGTCGAAAACGCCCACGATCACGAGCTTGGATCCCATCACCTCCAATTCCTCACCCAGCCCGGCCCCGCGGAACCGCTTCGAGACCGAACGGCTGGTGATCGCCTCGCGCAGGCCCGGCTTCGCTTCGCGGCCCTCGACGACGCGCAAACCCGGCCGCAGCGCGCGGGCCGCCGACGTGACGCCGCGGATGATCAGGTTCGTGCGGCCGCCGTCGCTGCTCCGCGTCGCCGCGACGATCACGACGAGTTCCGGCGAGCAGAGCTTCCGGCCGTTTTCGTCGGTGGCGATGCCCGGCAACGTTTCTTCGATCTGCCGCGCGACCTTTCTGTCGATGATGCTGGCGATTTCGGCCGAGGCCCCCTTCCGCATGGCGATCAGATCGAGCGGCCCGCCAGAGACCTCGAGCGTATGGTCCAGCCCCGCTCCCAGCCCGAAGGCCAACACCGTGGCCCACACGACCAAAGCGGTGCCCAAAATGGTCATCAGCGAAGTGACCCAGCGGGTACGCAAGCTGCGAAGGTTGTACCTGAGGGGGATCATGAGGGGCAACAGGGTTCTGGAGCTTATACCACTTTCCGCAGGCCGGCGACCACGGAGACGCCAGCGGCTCGCCAGGCGGGCACGAGGCCGCTGGCCAACCCGATCGCCGCCGCCAGCCCCAGCGCGTAAAGCGCCGTGATCCAAGGGATGTCAAACACGTTGATGCCTGGAAGCGGAAATCGGCTCAAGTCCGCGAAACGGACGAGCGCCAAGACGCCGAGCTTGGCCCCCAGAGCCCCAAGGAAGCCACCGAGAAGCGCAATCGCCAGCGATTCGCCAAGGACCAGCCGCAGCACGGTGCCACGCTGAAAGCCGATCGCCTTGAGCACCGCGATCTCGCGCGTCCGCTCGCGCAGCGACATCGCCATGGCGTTGGCCGCGACGCAGACCAGCGCGAAGACGACCGCCAGCGCCGTGTTGCGGATGAATGCCTGTACGTTGCCGACCATTTCGCTGAACATCTGCTGGAAGGCTTGCTCGGTCATCGCCCGCGCGGGAGCGTCTGAACTGGTAAACCGCGCTTCGATCTGACGTGCCACCTCGGGCAGGTCGTCGGCGGAGGCCGTCTTGAGCATCACCATCCCGATCAGACCGGCGATCGGGCTGCGCTTGGCTTTGAGCGATTCATCAAGGTAGGCCCAATGAAACCAGAGCATGTCGAGATCCGCCGTCTCCGATCCGTCGTAGAACCCGTCGACGGTCAGCTCCAGGTCGACGTCATAAAAGGCGCCCTTGAGCACGATCTTGTCGCCCAACCGCCAGCCGCGGTGGTGGGCGATCCGCGTGCCGACGACACAACCGCCGGTGTCTTTCCGCCATTGGGAAAGCTGGTCCGCTGGCAGCGTCAGTTCATCGAACACGTTCATCATCGCTTGGGCGTCCACGGCGAACTGCGTGAACGGCAGGCGGTCGTCCTTGTACTTGCCGCCGAACCACGACATCTGCGTGGCCGCCTTGACGCCTTCGATCGTTCGCAGCTTATCGAGGTGGGCCACCGGCAGCAGGCTCGTCAGCCCTTGCCGGTGCGTGACGACCAGCCGGTTGTATCCCGCCGATTGGGCCGCCAAATTTTCTTGAGAGGCCAAGAAGCCGTAGAGCAGGGTCACCAGGAACAAGCTCATCGCGATCGACAGCACCGTGAAGCCGGTGCGGAGCTTGTTGCGGAACACGTTTTTGAAGATGTAGGGCAGGAACTTCAAGACGCCGCCTCCAGCGCGTCGATCGGCCGCTCGTCGAACGTCCCCTTATCGAGGTGCAGCAGGCGGTGAGCGCGGCGGGCGGAGCGCGGGTCGTGCGTGACCATGATGATCGTCCTGCCAAACTGCTCGTTGAGTTGCTCCAAAAGGTCGAGGATCTCGACGGCCGCCGTGGCGTCGAGGTTGCCGGTCGGCTCGTCGGCGATCAAGAGCACCGGATCGTTCACCAACGCGCGGGCAATGGCCACGCGCTGCTCCTGGCCACCCGATAGTTGCCGCGGATAATGGTCCATACGATCGGCCAAGCCCACGATCTTGAGCGCCGTCTCCACATGCTGCCGCCGCTGCCGCCGACGCAGACGGGTCAGCAGCAATGGCAGTTCGACGTTTTCGTAGGCCGTCAGCACCGGCATCAGGTTATAAAGCTGAAAGATGAAGCCCAGGTGCTCCGACCGCCAGCGGGTCAAGCGGCTTTCCGAGAGCGAGCCCAGTTCCTGGTCGGCCACCACGATCGTGCCGGTCGTGGGGCGGTCGATGCCGGCGACCAGGTTCAAGAGCGTCGACTTGCCCGAACCCGACGGTCCCATGATCGCCAGGAACTCCCCTTCGCCGATATCGACGTTCGTATCGGCCAGCACGGGCACACGGATGCGGTTCCGGTAATAATCCTTCGTCACGCCGCGCAATTGCACCAGCGGCCTGTTCGCTTCGCTCGACAAGTGAGTTTCCTGAGTCTTCATTCCAAAGGACATGACGGGGTCCAGACGCGAGCTCTGGTGGGCGGTGCCCACCCTACTGGGCTCGCACCTTGGTCTCGGAGGTCAACTCGGCGGGCGGGTCGGCGATCACCGTTTCGCCCCCGGCCAACGCGCCCTCGACGCGCAGCAGTCCGTCACGCGGTTTGCCGACCACCGTCACGCTCACCTGTTCGGCGCGCTCGCCCGCCAAGCGCCAGACGAACGCGGCTCCCTCGGCGTGTACGACCGCCGCGACGGGCACGAAAAGGGCCTGGCTGGCGTCACCGGCCGCCGCCTCGTCTTCCTCCGGCAGGAAGTGGATCGTCGCGCTGAGCTCGGGGAACAGCCGTTCGTCGGCGTCGAGCACCTCGACCTTGACCTTGACGATTCCGCGAGTGCGGTCGCCCATGGGGATAATCTCGCGCAGCCGACCTCGGTAGCGGCGGTCGGGCACGGCGTCGACCAGGACGTCGGCGGGCTGACCGCGGCGGATCTGCGCCAGGTAATCCTCCTTGACGTCGGTGTCGACTTCGAGGGCTCCCAGATCGGCCAGCGTCGCCACGCTGCCGCGGCCTGAGGCGGCGCCCGTGCCGCCGGGCATGATCGTCTCGCCCAGTTCCGCGTCTTTGCTGATCACCGTGGCGTCGAAGGGGGCGTAGACGTGCATATTCCGGATCGCCACCTCGGCCTCGCGCACATGGGCTTCCGCCGCCCGCACGGCCGCCGCCCTGGCGTCGCCGTGCGCCTTGGCGGTTTTGAACTCGGTCTCGGCCGTTTCCAGCGCCGACTTCGTACCGGCGCCTTTGCGGTTCACATGCTGCTCGCGGCCGAAGTCGCGTTCGCGCTGCGCCAAAGCCAGCCGCGCCTGGGCCAGCTCGGCTTCGGCTTGTTCCACGGCCACCTTGCGCGATTCGAGCAGCGCGGCCAGATCCTCGTGCTCCAACACCGCCAGCAGGTCGCCCTTACGAACTTTTTTCCCCTCGTCGACGCTGAGCATGGCGATCCGGCCGGTGCCTTTGGTTCCCACGGCCGCCTGCCGGCGCGATTCAAGATAGCCGGTCGCCGTGAGCACCGCGCGGGCCTGGTTGACCGAAAGCATCCGCACCGCTTCGGTCCTTACCTCCATGGCCGGCTCAAAGCGTTCTTTCAAACGCTGGAATTGATCTTCGAAACGCCAGTACGCGCCGCCCGCCCCGGCGCCGGAAACGGCCAGAAACATCAGCCATAAAAAGGCGCGGAACCGTCGTGGACGACCACCGCGGCGTCGCGTGCGGTCGATCCGCAACGAGGCCAGATCGTCACGCAGGTGGCCGGCGCCATGGGCGTGCCGCTCAAGCCGTGTCGTCGTGGGAACCGCCATCGTGTCGCGTGAGATCGGGCTTACGTAGGTCATGGGTTCTCGAGAGGGTTTCGTGGGAGCCAATTCCATCTATTATAGTCACCGCTGCAACGGCCACAAAGGTTCTTAAGAAAAAACCGCGGTCTCTTCAAGGGGGATATGGCGATGAAGAGGGGATGGGGGGGATGGGTGGGAGATCGGATAATCGTCTCGCCTGTGCCACGTCGCTGGCCAATTGGGCCTTCAGATCCTGCACGGCGCCAAAGGGCCGGACGTCGCGAATCCGGCTGAGAAAATCGACCTCCAACGGTTCGCCGTAGAGCGATCCATCGAAGCCGATCAAGTGGACCTCGAGTTTCAACGCTTGCTCGCCGAACGTCGGGTTTGGACCCAGGTTGACAGCCGCCGGCCAGGTTCGGCCCTGCGCCAGCGCGCGTCCGGCGTAGACGCCCACCCCTGGAAGAAGCGTGTCCACGGCATCGACATTGGCGGTCGCGAACCCGATCCGCGCGCCTCGCCCGGCGCCGTGCGTCACCATCCCTCGTATCCGATAGGGCTGGGTCAGCATCCGGCGAGCTTCATCGACCTGCCCGGTCGCGAGGAGATGCCGCACCCTCGAACTGCTGACGATCTGGCCGTCGACGACCACCGGCTCGACAACCTCCAACGCCAGGCCGGCCTGGGCGGTAAACCGCCGTAGCACGTCGATGGTACCCATTCGGTCGCGGCCGAAAAAGAAGTTCGGCCCCTCGACCATCGCCTTGGCCGCCAGCCTGCCGCGAACGATGCGGTCGAAAAACTCGCGGTCGCTCAGCCCGAGCAACTCCTGATCGGTGGGGTACGCCACGATCGAATCGACTCCCAGGGCCACCAGCAATTGGGCTTTGCGGTCGGTCCAGGTCAGTGGGGGCGGGGCCAAGGCGGGACGCAACAGCCGCACCGGGTGCGGCTCGAACGTGAATATGATCGCCGGGCCACCCACTTGCTGGGCCAGGGCGATCAGCCGCTGAACGATGCGCGCGTGTCCCAAATGGACGCCGTCGAAGTTGCCGATCGCCACCGCCCCGCCGCGCAACTCGTTGGGCAGCAAGGCCAGGTCGCGCAAGAGCTTCACGGCGGGTCGCTTCGATCAGGTCGTTCGGGGAGGGTCAGCCGTATTATCCGGCCCGCTGGCACGGCGGTCAACCGGCGGGTACAACCGCCACAGGATCAGTCCGAACGGCGGCAGGTAGATGATGTCGGAAAAGAACAGCACGACGATGAACAGCGGGGGCAACAAGCCGACGCCCCAGTAGTAGAGCCCCAGCACGCTCCCCAGAGCCTTGCTCCAGAAGCCGAGCATGAGCAGGTTGCGGTTTTCGACCGGGTTGGCCGCCACCAGCCAATAGCCGATTCCGAAGAGCGCAACCAGCACGCCGACAAGCTGGATCGGCAAATTGAGCCGCGGCTTGACCACGCCCAGCAGTTGGTAGCCTTCATGATAGAAGCCCAGCATGCCGACGCCAGCCAAGAGGTTGTAGCCGCCGACGAACCACAACAATCGCTTCATCCAGGGCGCGAGCGGTGACGGCTGCACGTAAGGTTCACCCGCGCTGGAGCGTGCCGGCCGCGCCGCCGACCGCGACCGCGACCCCGTTGCCGTTGCCGCCGACGTGGGCGTCGTAGCGGGTGGTCCAGGCCACGAGATCCTCGGCCCCCTTGCGGTGGCAAAAGTCACCCAAGGTTTCGTCCGGCAGCCGTTCATGTTTGAAGTAGATGAACAGCGGCAGCAACGAGGAAATCAACTCCTCGGCCGGCACCATGTCTTTGAAGATGAAGTTCAAACGGTCGCCCAGCAGACGGCCGCCGGCGAAGATCGTGTACTTGCCCGCCGCTTTGCCAACCAGGCCGATGTCGCTGTTGTACGGCCGAGCGCAACCGTTCGGGCAGCCGGTCATCCGGATCGTGAACCGCTCGCCCGACAGCCCCAGCTTGGCCAACTCGACCTCCAACTCGTCGATCACGCCGGGAAGCGCCCGCTCGGCTTCAGTAATCGACAGGCCGCAGGTGGGCCAGGCCACGCAGGCCATCGACCAGCGCCGAGCGTTGGAAATCTCGTGCGAAAGCTTGACGCCGCGCCGCTTGAGGATCTGCTCCACGTCGTCGCGCGCCTCAGGGGCCAAGTCGGTGAAAAGCACGCTCTGGTGCGAGGTGAGCCGGATGTTCGGGCGGTGCGCGCCGCAAATCTCACGCACCGCCGTCTTGAGACGGAAATCGTCCCTGTCGTGGATCCGGCCGTTCTCGATGTTCAATCCGTAGAACCAGCGGCCGTCGCCCTGCTCGCGCCAGCCGAGATGGTCGTCGAAACCACGCACGTCATCGGGGTGCGGCGGGGGCAGCTTGCGGCCGTAATACTCTTCGACCTTGGCCTTGAACTTCTCAACGCCCCAGTCGGCGAGCAGGTACTTGAGCCTCGCCACCTTGCGGTCGGAGCGGTTGCCGAAATCGCGCTGCACCTTGATGATTTCCGTCGCGACGTCGACGACCTGATCGGGCCTGACGAACGCCATCCGCTGGGCCACCGCGGGAAAGGTCTTCTTGGCGCTGGGCGTGACTCCCATACCGCCGCCCACCAGCACGTTGTAGCCGACGACGCCGAAGTTCTCGCAAATCGCCATCAGTCCGAGATCGTTGGCGTAGAGGTCGACGCAGTTGTCGCCCGGCAGGCCGATGGCGGTCTTGAACTTGCGCGGCAGGTACGTAGATCCGTAGATCGGCTCGACCTCGTGGCCGTTGGGACCGCCGGCGACCCACTCTTCGTCGCCCGACTCCAGGTCTTTGAGCCAGATTTCGTGGTAGGCCCTCGTCCGCGGCGCCAGGTGCTCGGCGAGCCGGTCGGCCAGCGCTTGCAGCTCGGCGTGGACCGGGTCGTTGTGGTGCGGTGCGGGGCAGCACATGATGTTCCGTTCGACGTCGCCACAGGCGGCCAGTGTGGTGAGCTGCACCTGGTTGATACGGCGGATCACCTGCTTCAGGTCGTCTTTGACCACGCCGTGCAATTGCAAGCCTTGCCGCGAGGTGCAGCGTAGCGTGGCGTTGCCCAGCTCATCGCAAAGATCCAGTTCGGCCAGCAACTGGTCGCTGGTCAACTTGCCGCCGGGCACGCGGGTGCGGACCATGAAGATGTACGATTTGGCCGATTTGCCGCTTCCCGCCGTGCGCGCCTGCGCCCGGTGGTCGCGGTCGTCCTGCTGGTAGGTGCCGTGATGCTTGAGCAGTTGTTCGCTGCTCTTGCCAAAATGCTCCTGACCGTCGACAAGTTCATGGCCGATCACGCCGCGCAGCAAGTTGCTCTGGGATTTGAAGCCCTCAACCGGGCTGAGTTTTTGATCGTCTGACATCGGGCCAATCGTGGTGCGCGGGTCGGACCAAAGGGGAATCGAATGGTCATTAACATGACCGCCAATGTCATGTTTATGGTTCTCTCCATAAAGAATAGCCGGATTATCGGGCAAAGTCACTAGCTATTTTTCTACTCGTTCCCACACTCCGGGCGGGAACCTGCGGTTTGGTATAGAATTCAAGAAGACAAATCATGATCGAATTGACTGAACAGCAACGGTCTGAACTCGAGAAGCCCCAGCCCACCGCGATCGACCCACAAACGAAGCAGACCTACGTTCTGGGGCGCACCGAAGCGTACCAGCGGTTGCAAGCCCTGCTGACCGGCGACACCGTGTTCACGACTGCCGAGATGTTGGACAACGTCATGGCCGACGACGACGCGAACGACCCCCATCTGGCCGATCTCCAGAAACAATATGGCTGCGCGTCATGACCCGCCGAGCCGACGTTGTCATCGCGCGGTTCCCCTACGCCGGCGGCATCGGGCACAAAGTACGCCCGGCCGTCGTGGTGCAGTGCGACCGCTTGAACCGCCAAATCCAAAACACGATCTTGGCCATGATTTCAGGCAATGTGCGCCTGATCGGCCGGGAACCGACGCCCAGAACGTCAAGGATCTCGGCCAGTGGATGGCCGCGCTGCGCCCGGCGCGTAAACTCATGGTCCCGCGGCTTGGCGAGATCTTTGCCGATGCGTTGCGCGAGCCGGCGCTGCGCGAGATCGCCGCCGACATCCTGGCCGATTATGCCGCCGACGATCCGGCCAGGCTCGTCGATCTGGCCGCCGTCGCGGAACCAAAGCAGTTCAACACCGTGCTCCCGAAGCTCGCTGACAAGGCGAATCGCCGGCGAGGCATCGAGTTGCTTGAGGCCGACCTCCGAAGCTCGCAGGCCCGGCCGCTGCGCGATTGGAAAGACCCGCCGCTTGATCCCTCATGGCCCGATCCCGCGCCGGCGATCGCCGCGCAGTTAGCCGCGGCCCTTGGCGTGCTTGAGAGTCGGTACGCCTTCTGCCAGACGTTGCCGATCGAATCGTTCGACGCGGTCGCCGAGGCGCTGCGCGGCTCGGGCTACCGGCCGGCGCGGTTGCGGCCCTACAGCCTGGGCGACCGCGTGCAGGTGGCGGCGATTTGGCAGCGCGACGGCGCCGATTGTGTGACGGCGATCGACCTCACGGCCGACGAAGTCCGCGCACGGGACGGAGCATTGCAAGCCGACGGGTACGTGCCGCTTGACGTCGCGGGTTACGGCGCGGCGCGTGGTGCGACGGCGCCGCGGGGCGACGGCCAGGCAGGCAACCGCTTCGCCGCCCTTTGGGCGCGGCGCACGGACGACAGTGACCAACGTCGATTGCACATCGAGCAAGCGAGCGGAGATCCAGCGGACGAAAACGAGCTGAGGCAAATGGGTTTCGCGCCGGCCACGCTTCAATCGTACTTCGGTCCCACGGACGAGCCCCACTACGCGATGATCTGGTCGAAGCGGGACGGACCTGGGCAGAGCTTCTCGAGCTTGGACGAGCGCAGCTATTCGGCGACTGCGGCACAATACGGCCTGCAAGTCGATGTTTCGCTCGCGCGCGGGCCGTTCGAGCCGCCACCGCGCCCCGACCCTGCCCAGCGGCTGGCGCGAGCCGAACAGGCCGTTGCCGCCAATTTGGACGACCTCAAAGCGAGATTCGAGCGTGGACAGTCGCATTTTGCCGCCGGGAACTTCCAGGCCGCGGTTGACGACCTGACCTTCGTGGCGGAGAAGATTCCGATTTTTGCCGGCGGCTTTCAATGGCGCGCGCAGGCTTACGCTCGGCTGGGGCGCCCCGAGCAGGCGCGCGCCGACTTGGCGAAGTTCACTACTTTAACCGCTTCGGCCAGCCAGAGGGTTTACCTCGACGCGCTGGTCGCCGCCCAACTCGGCGAGCGCGAGGCGGGCATCGAGCGGCTCGAGGCGGCGGTCGCCAAACACAGCCAAGACGGCAACTTCCTCTACGATGCCGCATGCACCGCGGCGCTCATCGCGCCTTGGTTCGCCGACGACCTGCCCGAGCGGCGCGACGCCCTGAAACGACTCGCCGTCGAACTACTCGCCCGTGCGATCGAGTGCGGTTTCGACAATTATAGCCACATGCAATCCGACTCCGACCTCGACGCCCTGCGCGACGACGCGGCGTTCCAGTAATGTGCGAGCCGCGTACCGGACCCCACCCGCCCAGCGTAATGCCGCTCCGGCTTGGCGACGAGTTGAGTTCTTTCCGGGATGTTGAGTTCTTTCCGGGATATCGAACTTCGACAGCGTATCGTGAAAGAAAGACCATGCCTCGTCGCAAAGGACGGAGTGGGGGATGATGGGGCAGAAGCAAGCGAAGCAGAGATTGCAAGACGTGGATCCGCGGCACGGCGAGCCCGAGTTCCTGCAACAGCGCCTTAAGGTACTTTTCCGCGGCTTGTTGACAGTGAAAGCAGACCTGGTCATGCAGTCGGACCTTGCCGTGAGCGAGTTCTGTTGCGGCGACGAAGTCCGCTTCCGCCTTTCGGACCCACTCCGCCGTCAGCTTTTTCATCAAGCACTTTGCCTTGGCTCATGACCTCCCGCAAGAACCAGTCGCCTTCCTTGAGACGCCTACGCAGATTCTTCGGCGTGCGCACGATGAGATCCAACGGAAATGGCGGCTCGATCGCCAGACTGATCCGCACCGATTGATCGATTTCATTTCGGGCGGGCATGACAACGAGGATATCCACGTCGCTGTCCGCGTGCGGGGTGCCATAGGCGAAAGAACCAAAGAGAATGACTTGGTCGGGCTCGAAGCGATCGGCCACTTGGCGAGCATAACGCCGAATGACCGACACCGGGATATTCGGTGAAACGTACCAGTGCGCATCTGGGGGCTTCTTCGCAGTGGTACGTGTCTTGACCATATCTTCACCATTCTACCCCCAGTAGCGGCGTTTGCAAACCTTTGGCATTACGGTTATTACGGTTTCCACCCAAGATCCCCAAGATCCACCCTCGATTGACGACCTGCCCTAAAGCCACTATCATCAACGGTTTCCAAACTTGCACGGTCCAATGGGGTGTGCCTTTCGTTACCTAACAGGAGTTTTGCCGCGTGTCAACCGTTCTGGTAAAGCAATTGATCGAAGCTGGCGTCCATTTCGGGCACCGCGCCAGCCGTTGGAACCCCAAAATGCGGCCGTATATCTACGGTCGCCGCAACCTGATCCACATCATCGACGTGCGGGAGACCATCCGCGGTCTGATCCGCGCCAAGAAGTACCTCACCCAGGTCGCCTCCGGCGGCAGCCTGGTGCTGTTCGTGGGAACCAAACGACAGGCGGCCGAGACGGTCGAACGCGAATCGGAGCGTTGCGGCATGCCCTACGTCGCCGAACGCTGGCTGGGGGGCACGCTCACCAACTTCCGCACCATCCGCAGCCGGCTGACACGGCTGGAGGAGTTGGAGAAGATGCGCAGCACCAACGAAATTCAAACGTATTCGAAGAAAATGCAGTCCTCGCTCAACCGCGAATTCCGCAAGATGCACCGCAACCTCAACGGCATGCGGACCATGAACCGGTTGCCCGAGTGCCTGGTGGTGATCGACCCCAAGAAGGAACACAACGCTGTCTTTGAAGCCCGTAAGCTCGGCATCACCACCCTGGCCCTGATCGACACCGACTGCGATCCGGACCTGGTCGATCTGCCGATCCCAGGCAACGACGACAGCTTGCGCTCCATCGAATTGGTGCTGCAACAACTGGCCGGCGCGGTGATCGAAGGAAAGGCCAACGCGGTGCCCGCGCCGGCACCCGAGAGCGCGCTGGGGGCCTACGTCATGCCGGGCGAGCCGGAAGACAAGGATGAGGACTAACGTAGGGTGGGCACCGCCCACCAACGCAACGCGCGAGAGAATAGGAGATAGGTAACGATGGCGGAAATCACCGCGGCCATGGTCAAGGCGCTTCGCGAGAAGACCGGCCTGCCCATGATGGATTGCAAGAAGGCCCTGGAAAAAACGAGCGGCGATCAGGAAAAGGCCGTCGACGAGCTGCGCAAGGAAGGCATCAAGACCAAGGAAACTCGCTTGGGCCGCGAGACCTCCGCCGGCCGGATCGCGGTCTACATCGACCACGCGGCGGGTACGGGCGCGATGATCGAACTGCTTTGCGAAAGCGCTCCGGTGGCCAACAGCAAGGAGTTCTCCCAGTTCGCCAACGATCTGGCCAGGCAATTGGCCACCGGTCCTGGGGCCGCCACGGCCGACGATCTGCTCAAGCAGCCTTCGCGCGCGATGCCGGCTGCGACCCTGGGCGGCCAGAAGGACGACATGTTCAACCGAATCCGTGAGGTGTTCAACGTCGGCCGGATCGCTCGAATCCATGGCGCCTGCGGCGGCTATGCGCACCACGATGGCTCGATGGGCGCCTTGGTCGAGGTGGTAGGCGGCACGCCCGAGTCCGCCAAGGACGTGGCCATGCACGTCACTGCGTCCACGGCTACCGTGGTCGCGAAGGATGATCTCGATCCCCTGGCAATCCAGAAGGAACGTGAGATTCTCAGCGAGGCGGCCCGCAAGGAAGGCAAGCCGGAGAACATCATCGGCAAGATGATCGAAGGCCGGCTCAAGAACTTTTTCGCCGAACATGTGCTCTTGGAGCAGCCCTTCGTCAAGGACGACAAGCTCACGGTCGGCAAGGTTGCCGCCGACGCCAAGATGAAGGTCGTGCGGTTCATACGCTGGAAGCTTGGCAAATCTTAGGCGTCTCGCATGTCCACCGACTCCGACCCATTCCGCACCTCGAAGACGAGCGAAATCGAGGACGTTTCCGGCGCGGCTGACGCATCTCGACGCGAATTCCGGCGCGTGGTGCTCAAGCTCTCCGGCGAGAGTTTCGCTCATGCGGGCGAACGTGGCATCAGCATGGCTGAAGTCGTGCATATCGCCGAACAGACCGCGCGGGCGGCGCAACGCGGCGTGAAGATCGCCATCGTCATCGGCGGCGGCAACATCCTGCGCGGGGCCCAGTTCACCTGCGGCAATTCGAGCATCCAGGAGGCGACGGCCCATTACATGGGCATGCTCGCCACCGTCATCAACGGCCTGGCGCTGCAAGACGCCTTGGAATCGCTGGGCTGCGAAACGCGGCTTTCGACGGCCATTCGCATGGACGGCGTGGCCGAGCCCTACATTCGCCGCCGCGCTCGCCGGCATCTGGAGAAGGGGCGGATCGTGATCCTGGCCTGCGGCACCGGAAGCCCCTTCGTGACCACCGACACGGCCGCCGCGCAGCGCGCCTTGGAGCTCGACGCCGACATCCTGCTCAAGGCCACCCGCGTGGACGGGGTCTACAGCGACGATCCGGAAAAGAACCCGCACGCCGTGCTTTACAGCGACTTGACCTACGCCCAGGTCCGCGAGCAGAACCTGCGCGTGATGGATCCCACGGCGATCGCCCAGTGCATGGAGCACGACATGCCGATCCTGGTGTTCAACTTCAAGAAAGAGGGCAACATCGAGCGCGCCGTCGCCGGTGAACGCGTCGGCACCTGGATCGGCGGCAAGGCCGCCCCGACGCTCGCTTGATTGTCGATTACGAGATGCCCATGTGCTACACGAGTCCATGCTCTGCGTTCCTGTGTTACCGGGACGCGGTCCTCGCTGACGTGGCCGCGGAGCGGCCGAAGATGCGTTCCCACGCGGAGCGTGGGAACCATGAATAATCCTAGCTGGAAAAGACCACTGACAACTGACAACTGACCAATACCATGAGCGCCGAAGAAATCCTGCTCGACGTCGAGGAACGGATGGAGAAGGCCGTCGATGTGCTCAAGCACTCGCTGGCCGGCATACGAACGGGCCGCGCCAATCCCGGCCTGGTCGATTCGTTGCGGGTGGAAGCCTATGGCTCGCCCACGCCGCTCAAACAGCTCGCCTCGATCGGAGCGCCCGAGCCGACCCAGATCGTGATCCGCCCCTTCGACCCTGGCACGCTCAAAGACATCGAAAAGGCGATCCAGGCCAGCGGCCTGGGGCTCAATCCGCTCAACGACGGCAAACTCATCCGCCTCAACGTGCCCTCCTTGTCGACCGAGGTCCGCCGCAAACTGGTCGGACGGATCAAGGAGTTGACCGAGGAGACGAAGGTCGCGGTTCGAAACGTCCGCCGCGACGGAAACAAGCTGGCCGATCAGGAGGAGAAGGACAAATCCCTTTCCGAAGACGACCGCGACAAGGTCAAGGAAGAAATCCAAGACCTGACCAAGAAGGTCGAAAACCGCGCGAACGATCTCGCCAAGGCCAAAGAACAGGAGGTCATGGAGGATTGACCCGCGTGGCCGCCAGGGTGGTTCGTGAATCGAGGGTGCTGGTGCTGGCGCACCGCGGCGACAGCCGCGCCGCCCCCGAGAACACGCTTCCCGCGTTCGCCTCGGCCTTGCGGCTCGGCGTCGATCTGGTCGAGCTCGATTACGTCCATTCGGCCGACGGCGTGCCGATCGTCTTTCACGACGATACGCTCGATCGCGTCACCGACGCGCGGCGCGTGTTCGCCGGATCGGCCGCCCCGATCGCAATCGCCTCGAAGACCCTCGCCGAGTTGCTCCGCCTCGATGCCGGAAGCTGGTACGGCGCGGCATTCGTCGGCACGCGAATTCCCACGCTGGAAGAGGCGCTGCGGCTCATCGGCCCCAGGGCGTTGACGATGATCGAGCGCAAGGCGGGCGACGCCGCCACGCTGGTAAGTTGGCTCCAAAGGCTAGGACAGGTCGAGCAAGTGGTCGTCACCGCCTTCGACTGGCGGTTCCTGGCCGACTGCCACGAGTTGGAGCCCCGCCTCGTGCTCGGCGCCTTGGGCACGAAGATTCTGACGGCCGGCCAACTGGAACAGGCCATTTCCGTTGGCGCCTCGGTGATCGGTTGGGACGACGGCTTTGTGACGCGAGAGCATGTTGAAATGGTCCACGGCCGTGGCCTGCGGGCTTGGGTCTGGACCGTGGACGACCCGCTCCGCGCTGAACAGCTCATCACTTACGGAGTCGACGGCCTGATCAGCAACCTGCCGGCCAAGGTGCAAGCGGTCGCGCGCCGCGCTCATTGAATGCGTGTGCTATGCCGGGAAGCGGCCCGGTCCAGAGAAGGTGCCGAAGGAGCCTACCATGCGTGTGATCGTCGAGCGAGATCCGGCGGGCGTGTCGCGAACGGCGGCCCAGTTTGTGGCCCGGCTCGTCCGCCGCCGGCCCACCTGTGTGCTGGGCCTGGCCACCGGGGCCACGCCGCTGGGAGCCTACGAGGAACTGATCCGACTCCACCGCGACGAGGGGCTCGACTTTTCGCGAGTGGTGACGTTCAACCTCGACGAATACGTCGGCCTCGGGCCGACCCATCCGCAAAGCTACCGCCAATTCATGCAGCGAAACCTGTTCGAGCACGTCAACATCGACCAGCGGAACACCCACATGCCCGACGGCCGGGCCTTGGATTTCGAGGCGCATTGCGAGCAGTACGAGCGGCTGATCCACGACGAGGGGGGCATCGACTTGCAAGTGCTGGGGATCGGCGGCGACGGACACATCGCCTTCAACGAGCCGGGTTCGTCGTTGGGAAGCCGCACCCGGCTGAAGACCCTAACCGCCGAAACGATCCGCGACAACGCGCGGTTCTTCGCCGCGCCGGAGGAAGTGCCGCGACTGGCGATCACCATGGGCGTGGGGACGATCCTCGAATCGCGGCAGTGCCTGCTGATGGCTTGCGGCGAGACGAAAGCCCGCGCGATCCGCGACACGATCGAAGGTCCGGTCACGGCGCAGGTCACCGCCTCGGCCCTGCAAATGCACCGCGACGTGATCGCCGTGCTCGACGAGCAGGCCGCGCGGCTCTTGGAACGCCGCGAATACTATCAAGAGGTCGAGCGCGCCCAGGCGCTGCTCGAAGCCGGCCGGCCCGGAGCGCTGTCGCCGGCACCGACCCCCGCCAGCTTGCCTGGCGCGTGAAACCGTAGGGTGGGCACCGCCCACCAACTCGATCCGCGCAAGAGTACAACGAATCGGGAATGCGAAGACGGGACCGACTCGGTGCGGGTCGTCGGGGTGCATGTCAGCTTTTGTAAGTTTCGGCTGGCACCTTAGGTAACTTGGGGCGACGGGCAAAAGCGCAGCCGGGACGGCTTTAGAGATGGCGGACAAGCCGGTCGTCGTCGCTCAAGGCCGCAGCTCGAACCTGCAGGATCGCCTCGCCTCCCTCGGGGTCGTTCCAGAACATCTCCGTGCCTTTCACCCGATAGTTGATCTCTTTCACGAGTGACTCCATCCAGGCGGTCGTCACCGGCATGCCTTGCCGGCGGTATTCTGGATAGTTCATCCGCGTGCGATTGTTTTCCAGGTAGCCAACGGTTCGGGCGATGATCTGGCGCGGGTCGTTGTCCGGCGTCGCCTTTTCCGGATCGCCCAGCGTGGTCCGCCAGCGGCGGAGTTCTTCGAGCACTTGGCCTACCTCGCCTTTCCAACAACCACGCATCCAAGCCAGGTATTGGTCCCACGCGTCTTGTGGTTGAGCATGCATGCGGCTGACCTTGCGTCCCACTTCGTGGGCTGCGTCTTCAATGGTTTTCAATGGAGGAGTAATGAGGCACGCCCTTGATCTTCCCCTCGGCACGATCCAAGGCGACTTTCGCCTCCGCTGCTTCGCGCAGGAGTTTTTCAAGTTTTTCCTGATGCTGGCTGTTTCCATCATCCATGACCGGGATCCTCTGAAGGTTACCGCGACTTTCCTTGCCGCAGGTATTCCCCCTATCTTAGCCCTTCCAGACCAAATTCTCCTATTGATCTTTTTTACAGTCGGCCAACCAGCGCAAAAGCTGACATGCACCCGGTCGACGCGCGCCGACGAACCGACCTTGACCCGCCGGATGGCGAGGGATATAAGGGCCGTCCATTGATTATCCAGGAATTGGCGGGAATGGACGACTCAAGCGGCGCACGGATGCTCGATCGGCCCCATTTTCGGCGTTCTGCGGGCGGCCCGCAAGTGCTCGAATCACTGCTCGATCTCAAGGACGCCGGCAAAATGCTGGTGCCGGCCACGGCCGTGCCTCAACAGGGGCGTGGCAGGGCAATGGCGGCCGCGCTGCGGCCGCACCAATGGGTCAAGAACCTGTTGGTTCTGTTGCCCTTGTTTCTGGCGCACGAGTGGAACCAGTTCGCCAAGCTCGCACTCGCGCTCTTGGGCCTGGCGGCCTTCTCCGCAGTCGCCTCGGCCATCTACATCGTCAACGATCTGTTGGACATCGAGGCCGACCGGCGCCACCCGAGCAAGCGCCACCGCCCCTTTGCCGCCGGAGACCTGTCGATACCGGCCGGGCTGCTCTTGGCCTGCTCGGCGGGGACCGTGGGCTTCGCGCTCGCGCTGGGTTGCGTTTCGGCACGATTCACATGCTGGTTGGCGATCTACCTGGCGTTGACCACCGCCTACTCGCTTTATCTGAAGAAGCAATGGCTCCTGGACGTGATCCTGCTGGCGGGGCTCTATACGCTGCGGATCGCGGCGGGCGCGGCCGCGGTCGACGTGCCGCTCTCGCCGTGGCTGTTGGCCTTCGCCATGTTTTTCTTCCTGAGCTTGGCCCTGGGCAAACGGTACATCGAACTGCGGCGATTGGCCGAGAGGCTGGACGTCGCACTGCCCGGCCGCGGCTACTGCGCCGACGACGCCCAACTGCTGGAAAAAATCGGCCCCACGAGCGGCTACCTGGCCGTGCTCGTGTTCTGCCTCTACATCGACAGCAAGGTCGTGGGAACCCTCTACCGCAATCCTTGGGTGCTATGGTTGATTTGCCCGGTGTTGCTGTACTGGATCACTCGTTTCTGGCTCTTGGCGCGGCGGAAGCAGGTACACGACGACCCCGTGGTGTTCGCCCTGAAAGACAGAACCAGCATGGGCCTGATCGCCTTGACGGCCGCGCTGGTGTTGCTGGCGTCGGCCTGATGGTAGGGGTGGGCATCGCCCACATCGCCCACAACGAACGCGGGCTAAAGCCCGCGTTACGAACTTGCTCCTAGGTACGCTTGGAAAGGCGAAGGCGGGGAGAAACCCCTCCCAAGCGATCCAAAAGCGCGTGGGGCAGGGCGAAGTGTGCGGAGGCAATTGGATGCCGCTTTCGCGGCTCGCTCAGACGTCATGGGGTTATCGGAGATCGTTTTTTTTTCGCTTCGCCGCCGTTTTTGTTGCACGTCCGTTGCTGCGCAACGTGCGTGCTTTTTTCGTAAAAATGATCCTGCCTGATTCGTGGGCCGCCACGGACCCACGCAGCTATCTGGATCATTTTAAATCACCCCAAGACAGCTATCAACCGTACACCTACGTGTCGTGACGCGAAACGTTCCTCCGTAGCTCTTTACGGCGATTTGAGACGCCAAAGTGGACGGTTGCTCGCTACTAACCAACCGTATTAAGCTGCTAGCAGCGGATCACCATAAGAACGCGAATGTAGCGACCAACCGAACAGAGACCAACCGTTCAATTGCGCAGACGTACATTGTAAACGGGCGTACTTTCGGAACGGCGTAGGCGCGAATAAACGCGATCTTCGATATCCCCAGGACGTCTGAGCGAGCCGCGTAAGCGGCCTCGTATTCCCGCGCCACACTTCGCCCTTCCACACGCTTTTTTGGATCTCCGTTTTTAAGGGGATTCGAAGTCGCGTTTATTCGCGCCGTAGCCGGGGACGAGGCGCTGTCGCCGCGCCCCCACGGCGCGCTCGGCGCGGATGCCGCTTTCGCGGCTCGCTCAGACGTCATGGGGTATTCGGAAGTCGTTTTTTTTCGCTTCGCTGCCATTTTGTTTTTTGCACGCCCGTTGCTGCGCAACGTGCGTGCTTTCTTCGTAAAATGACCCTGCCTGATTCGTGGGCCGCCACGGACCCACGCAGCTTGCGCCGCGGGTTCGTGTGAAGGCGGCTCAACGCCGCGCGTCGTTCCCCGGCGGCGAACGCGCCATCATCGTTCGGCCAAAACGATCGGAAAAATCATCGGCCCCCTCGGATCGCAGATGGTGGCCGTCGATGAAGCCCGAATCGTCGATCCAATCGGTGGCGTCGCACACAGCCACTTGGTGCTTGCCGGCGAGCTCGCGCAGAAAAGCGGCAATCCGCGCTTTGGTCTCGGCGGAGTACGCCGCTTGGAAACCGCGCGACTCCGGCATCAGATAACATGCGACCGCGATCCGCTGGCGGCGGCAGAGATCGAGTAGCTCGCGCACGGCCCGATCGGGACGTTCCGTGACGCGGAAGTGCGTGAAGGCCGGGGCGTATTCGACCACCGCCGACTCCAGCCGCCGCCGATCGTCTTCGGGATCTCCCGCCGTGCATCCCGTATCGAGCCAGCCGCTGGAATCCAGTGGATCCCAGGTGTGCAGCGGCGAACCACTCTCGAGCCAGGAGGGCAGAAAGCGGTTGAGAAAGCCCCCGCGGTACACATAGCCGGACGTGAGGCGCGACGTGAGCCAGTCGACGTACGCGCGCCATGGTTCGTAGGCGTACCGCGATAGGCAACTCAGGTCGCCCCAGGCAAAGCGACCGTATTCAAGCGAGTCCATCTCACCGAAGTTTGGCCCCTCGTGCAGCAAAAGCGGATGAATTTCAATCAACAACCACCGCGGTCGAATCCCCTCTGCGAGCAGTCTGCGGACCAAGACCAATTCGCGCACCGGCCCCGCGCCACAGATTCCAAAGTTGAACACCAGCGGCGGCGGTATGGCGGCGGCCGCAAAGGCCTCCGGCCGCAGCCCGAGTTGCGTCCGCGAACTCCCCACCGCCAGCACCAACGGACGGCTGGAATCCTCGGCCAGACTCGCTCGCAACAACGCCAGCTTCCGCCCGTACTCGGGATCGCGCAAACCAGGATCGCCGTATTCGATCGCCAGCGCGAGGCCGAGCTGAATCGTGATCAGTCCCACCGCCGACCAGACGATGACCGATCGGCCCCGAGCCGCAATCGACCTCCGCCCCGCGGCCGGCGCGAAGTGGGAGTCCCGTCCACAAGACTGCCGAGGCTGGGTTAGTTTGGAACCTTGAGACGGCGAAGAAATCTTGGTCATTCGCGAGATCCCGCGAACCAGGGGTTGAACGGCGCACGCTTCGCCCGCCGAAGGGGCCGGCGGAGTGTAGCCGAATGCCGCGGGTCGATCAACGACAGATTGACAGGGCCAGACCGGGGCCCACTTATTTCCTTCCGCGTTTCCGCGGCTGCGTCGCGAGGTTGGACTTCGCGGTGATCTTGGGCATGGCGGCGACCTTCGGCTGCCGCGCGAGGAAGAGCGAAGCGTCGTCGATGATCCACGGGGTCGACCAGGTGCGGCCATCGTCGGCCGCGATGAGATCGAAGAAGAACGTCTCGAACTTCAGGCAACGGAAGCCGTAAGGATAGTGCGAGGCGATGTGATCCTTGGCCGTAAGGTCGTCGACGCCAGGGCTGGCATAATAGTGTACCTGGCCGTCGGGCGTGAACGACATGCCCAGCGTCCACCAACCGGTCTGGGTGATCTCCGGCCCCTTGAAATCGCGGCCGCTGGGTCCGGCCCGCAACAGGAAGTTGGCCGAGTCTTGCTGGCGCCGTCCGTCGGCCTTGCTCTGAAATTGCACGAACATGCCGGGCCAGTATTCCTCGGATTTGCCTTCGCCCTTGGGCCGCACGCCGTAAGCGCCGGCCCTTAGCGCGAACGTATTGCCGGTGCGTTTTTCCCACTCGTCGAACGGCGGCATGTAAACCCGCACCACGCAGCTTGGCATCCAGGAAACCGGGATCGTGCCGCCCATGTGCGAACGGACGTTGACGATCAAGTCGTCCTGCTGGCTATGCCGGCTCGGCCAGCCGGGCGTGCCGGCCTGCAACGTGCGCATCAACAGCGCTCCCTCGCTCCCCGCTAGACCACCCTCGGGCGTGGGTACGCGGCGTAGTACGTCAGGATGACCGCGCATCGGGCCTTCGAACCAGCGGCGGTTGTTCGAAAAACCGTTGGGCAACCGAGAGTGCCCGTCCAGTTCCGAACTGTTCTTGGGATTATTGAAGGTGTAACCCCAGGTGGGGTCTTCAAAATCGTCGCCCACCTTGGTGATCCGCTCACCGGCGCCTGGGACGAGCGCCTGCCCGGCGGCCGGTTCGGCGAACGTCAGCCATGCTAGCACCGATAGCCACGCGGCGGATCGTTCGAGGAGGCAATGGAAGACAGAGCGGCTTGGGAAGACAGATCGGTTTAAGAAGACAGGGCTGAAAACAAAGAGAGCCACGGCAACAACCTCCTTGTCATTGTCGGACACATTGTGACTTTCTTGTTTATCGGCGATACGGCCGCCGCGGGTGCGAGAATCCCAGTACGCCTGGCCCGGATTATTGACTATGTCAATGTTGTCAAGGGCCTTGGCGCGCGAAGGCGCCGCTAACGAGCGCGCGGAATGCGATGATTAGCACAGCCGGAGAGCGGGGCGTGACGATGTCCGCCGAGCCGCGACGCTACGCGAAAAAAAAAAAAAAACGACTCCGAAACCCCTCCCAAGCGATCCAAACGGGCGTGGAGTAAGGCGAAGGGTGCGGCGGCAATTGGATGCCGCTTTCGCGGCTCGCTCAGACGTCATGGGGCCAGCGGCAGCTCGACCGGCTCTCCCGCCGCGGAGCTGCGGGCGACGGCCTCGGTGAATTCCATATAGCGGACGCCCGTCGCGAAATCGGTGAATTCGATCGGCTCCCGGCCGCGGATCGCGCCGATGAATTCGGCCTCGACGCGCCATGCGTATTCCTTTTCAGCGGGCACCACGACCTCGAGCGGTTCCGGATCGCCGCGGCGTGCCAGAAACAGGCGATCGCGAGGCGACATTTCGTACTTCAGCGTCCCTTCGCTGCCGTACAAGTGGACCTGCGTGCCGGGACCGAAACGGGTGACGCCGCTGACGTGGTAAATGGCCCGCGCGCCGCCGTCCAGCACCGCCAGCACCTGCGCGCTGTCGGGCGTGCCCACCCGTCGGCGCAGGCCGGTGGCCGGGTCGAGCCGCTCGGCCACGAAGGCATGGAGTTGGGCAAACACCCGCACCGGAGGAGGTATCCAGCGCAGGAGCGTCTCGTGCAAGATGCCCAGCGAGAGCATGTTCAATCCGGAGAGTTCGCGCACCTGCCGCCAGCCCAGCGGCGCTTCGGCGTCGGCCAAAGCGTCGCCGGCGCCAAGGGCCACGACCTCCCGTAGCTCGCCCAGGCAACCCGAGGCGATCAGCTCCTTGACTACGCGGTGGGCCCTGAACCCCAGCGGGCTAGGCACGATCTGGCACACCAGCGTGGGGTGCTCTTGGCTGGCGGCGAGCATCTGCCGTGCTTCGGCGGCGTTCATGGCCATGCGCGCCTCGCTGAGCACATGCTTGCCGGCCTCGAGGCAGGCCAACGTGATGGGGCAGTGCAGGTACGGCCAGGTGCCGATGACGACGGCATCGATGTCGCGATCCGCCACCAGCTCTTGCCAGCGGTCGTAGGTCTTGGGAATGCCGAACTCGCGGGCCACGGTCTCGGTCGATTCGCGCCGGCGGTTACAGACGGCGTTGATTTCCACGCCCGCGCATGCCCGCAGCCCGCCGACGTGCCGCAGCCGCGTGTTGCCACCCAGCCCGACGATGCCCACCCGGACCAGTTCTTTCGTCATTCGCAGCGGCCCTCCCGCTTGGATGCGCCACCAAGCCCTTGTTTTGTGATTGTACCACGAGAAAGCGGTGGCTGGTGGCAGAGCCCAAGCGATGCCCCGTGCGCGAGTTCCTCCCCGGACCATGAATAATCCCGGCTCGATAGCGACCGGGGCATCGCTTAGGCTCTGCCCCAGCCACCGTGAATGGCTCATTCTCGACCGCATGAAGTACACATGTCAAGGCGGTGGAATCACGACACCCTGCGCATACTTTCAGGCGAAACTGGCCTCGGGCCAGCGGCGCGCACGCAGTCCGAGGATCAGCTTTGCGGGGGCCGGACGCGATTCCACGGAACTCGGCAATGTGATCCTATGAGGCAGTTCGGACTTGAATTTTTCCAGCCCCATGTCGAGCCGCAGGCTCGCCAAACGTGCTTCATGGTCGGGATTTGTCGTCACCCGATAGTCCGAAAGAACCCCCAGCAATCCGTTGTCGAACGCCCCATGGTGGAGGCGACAAAGGGCAAGACCATTGGTCACGTCATCCGTGGATTGCGGGAAAGAGACAGGGATGATATGTGCGGCGTCGACCAGTTTAAGGGCGATCTCGCACACGGCGCACTTGTACCTGTACGCCCGCAGGACCGCGGGTCGGAATCGCGCATCGCGGTAGGCCCGCATCGTTTCGACAAGGTCGTACCGACGCGCCGCTTGAATTTCGTCCTGTGAGTCATCAAGGAAACTGCGTTCCTCCTCGGGGTTGCAGTCGGCGAGGATGTCGACGCCACTCGCGTCGGATTCGGAGTTGTGCAGTGGCAAGCCGTTTTGGATGTACCACAAAAGGGAATCCGGCGAGACCGAAACAACCACCTCCTGGCCAAGCGCCGCGGGACGGAGATACGTTGCCACGCCAACACGGTGCGCCGTATCAAGTGTTTCAGCCGTCGTTTGCAGGCTGTTTGAGCGCCGCCCTAAAAGCGAGGTGTGTCGTCGAGGATCCCAGAAAGCATAGACGCCGAATTCGCCGCTCCAGCCTCCAAAAAGCGTTCTCTGCCCGGGCTCGAGCGGGATGCCGGCGACATTCGTGGCTTGGATTCGTCGTTCGTTCCTTGGGCGGCTCTCCGACTTTCCCCCACCACGGGTGATGGTCCATAGGAAAAGGATACAGTCCGTCGTCGCCGGCCCTGTCACGACCCGCATACGCGCGGGGCGCGAGGAATCGCGTTCGCGAGCGCGAATGACGGTGGCGCCGAGCCGCTCCAATACGGCGACGAATTCGTCGACGAGCCGTGAAAATCGGGTGCCGGCCAACTAACTTGCAACCTTATTTCTTCGCCGCGGCCGCCTTCCGCGCTGGTTTCTCAGTGTCAAAAAGCGGACCAATTTCAAAGCGGACAATCGACCCTTCAATGTACCGTGACTCAATCTCGCTGGCCAGCCAGCGCCGACCACTTTGATCGCAAACCGCGCCCGTGACGTTGCTCCCGGCGAAGGGGTCCACAACCAGATCCTCCTTGTCGGTGAGGAACTCGACGAAGAAACGGACTAGCTGTTCCGGGTATCGGGCCGGATGTGGCCTCAGGCCTCGTTCCTTACAACGTCGGAGGTACGCGCTGTTCGACTCTGTGTTAGCAATCTGGATCAAATTCGGGGGGATGGCGCCGCCGTTGTCGCGCTGGAATTTTGTCGAGATGTCATGCCCGGATGGCCGCTTCATCGCTTTGTAGCCGTTCTTGATCAATCCCTTCATGCTCTCGCTGTACGGCTGCAAGATTCGTCGGTTGTCCGCCTTCGGCCACTCGGACTTGGCGAACCACCAGATCATGTTCACGGCGTCCTTCACGCGCAATCGGCGCACGGTCACCCATTCCGCCGGGGTTGGAAGCTTCGATGGATTGTACCAGTAGAATTCCTGGGCGAGATGGAACTCCCGAGCCAACTTCACCGCCAGCTCAAAATGGTAAACGCTTCGAACAGGAACTCCAGAAATCCACGCGCCGCCAATGTCGAGAACGAAGCTGCCCGTCCTCTTGAGGACTCGATGAATTTGCGCACAGAAGGGCATGAACCATTCCAGGTATCGCTCCACGGGCTCGTTGCCGTATTCCTTCTTGCGCGTCAGAGCGAAGGGAGGCGAGGTCATCACCAGGTCCACCGAGTTGCTCGGCAGCGACGCCAATAACTTCAAGGCATCCGTTTGAAACATGGCGCCACCGGGCGTGCTGTAAGCGGGCGCAAGCGTTGCCAAGTTGAGCTCGCTCGGCCACTTCAAATCAGAATGGAACTTGAATCTCGTAAGCATTCCCAACCCCTTCCGTCAGATAATCCGTGCAACTCCTTGAGTCATCGGACCCGATTAGTACACCACCGTACAGTTATTCTGGCATTTTGCAATCCCCTTGGGTGCGAAAAAATCGGAAAGATGCGATCTGGCGCACTAGCTTGAGGTGCTCGTAGCTGGCCTATCCGCGACCGCGCTCTTTCGCCCTTTTCTTGCCGCCGCCGCGGGCGCCGTTGCCGTTGGTGCCGGGCGAAGAGAGCCGCCCGGCGGCCGCCATCGCGGGCGGCGCCGACTTGCCAAGCGTTTTGGGGAGCAACTTGCGTTCGCAGATGCCCCACAGGCTCGAAGCGATGAAATACAGGCACAAACCGCTGGGCACCTTGAAAAACATCACGCCCATGAAGATCATCATGTACTGCATGATTTTCTGCTGCATGGCGGCCTGCTCGTCGGCCGGCGGCGGCAGGAACATCTTTTGCTGCCAGAGAAACAGACCGATCGTCACCAGCGGCAAAACGTTCAAGTAGGGCCCAAGCCAGCCCGTCTCGCCCGACAGGAACGGGAACAACACACCGTCCCAGCGCCACAGCATGTCGGGCGCCGCCAGGTTCGAGCACCAGCGAACCGACTCGCTCAACAGCGGCGCCTGCCGCAGTTCGATGTCGACGGCCAGCGAACGGTACAAACCCAGAAAGATCGGCAGTTGAATCAGGGCCGGCAGGCAGCCGCTCAAAGGGTGGAAATTGTGCTTGCGATACAACTCTTGCTGCGCCTTGGTTCGCTCCTGGACGTTGTTCTTGTATTTTTCCGTGAGCTTCTTCATCTCGGGCTGCAACTCTTGCATCTTCGCGGCGCTCAGCGCCTGCTTGCGGCTGATTGGGAACATGCACGAACGCACCAGCACGGTGAGCATGACGATCGCCAGACCGAAGTTGTGGACGATGCCGTAGAAGAAATGCATGATCGTGAGCATCGGCTTCGAGACCCACGAGAACAGACCGTACTCGACGATCGGCCGCAGCCCCTCGGGGCTGGCGCTGGTCACGGCGTATTGTTGGAGCAGCGCGGGGCGCTTGGGACCGGCGAAGATCTGGAAATGGTGAACCGCCGGCTCACCGTTGGCCTCCAGATGGAACGGGAGGCTATCGATCCGGCAGGAGACGTCGAGCAGTTTCTTCTTCGCAGGCTCGTCGGGCACTTCGCCGACGGCCAGCGGCTTGACGCCGGCAAAGCCGGCGGGCATGCCGCCCTCGTCATTCCACGGGACCAGGATGGTCGAAAAGTACTGAGCGTCGACTCCAAAAAAGACGAACTGCCGCTCCTTGTCCGCAAAGTCGAGTTTGGTTTTTTCATCGGCCAGCTTCGTAGCGCTCACCAGCTTGTTCTGAAACGCGCCTCTTTCGATCATGCCGAACACGACGTCGCGTAACCCCGGCGAATCCCACCAGTGCGGGCTGATCTTCGACGAAGCGGCGTACCACCAGCCTTCGGTGGGCAGTCCGGTCGGCCCGTCCAAGCGGTAGGCCACTTTTCTGGCCTCGTCGCCTCGGTTGCGGATCTCGATGCGGAAGTCGAGGTGATAGGCCGGGTAGTCAGGAGAGTCAAGGTCGCTCCGCGCGTCGACGGGAACCGTCGCGAGACGATAGATCTTGGCGACCTCCAGTTGCCGCTCCGGCAGATACCACTCGAAGGCCACCTCGTCCGGGCGCTTGGGATCGCTGGGGCGCCGAGTCCAGTTGCCGGTTCGCAGTTTCAGGCCAGGCAGTTCGTCGTCGTTCTTCGCGATCGTTTCGTCGTCGATTTCTTGCAGCGTGAGCAGGAACGACAGCGGATCGGTCGCCTCCGGCTTGATCAGTTCCAGCGGGCGGCGGCGGAGCGTGGCGGTCAGTTCGACGGGCTTGCCGCCGCGCGTGATCGACACATGCACCGTCGCGCCCGGCGTGGTTTCTTCCAAAGCGGCCGTCAACGCCTCGACGTTGGAAATGCGTTCGTCGCCCAAAGCCGTGATGACGTCGCCTGGCTTCAGGCCGGCGGCCGCGGCCGGCGTACCGGCACCGACGACGCGCACCCGGGCGCCGGCGCCGCCTGGAACATCGGCCGCCGACAAGTGCCCGAGATAACCGGCGCGGTCGTCGAGATCGTGAAACCGCGGGCTGTTGAGCTCGATCCGCTCGATCGCGGCGCCGCGGTTCGACCACGTCACGAGCATTCGATAACCGTCTTGCTCGTCGAGCGAGCCGAGCGTGCCCCATTCCTCGGCGACTTCCTTGGCCGGCTGTTGGTTCAGGGCCGCTTCGGCCTGTTTCTTTTCGGGCGGGGATTTCGCAGCTTGCTTCCTCTTCGCTTCAGGCGGTTTGGCGTCGGCCCCCTTCGCGTCGGCCCCCTTCGCATCGACCGCTTTGGCGACGGCCCCCTTCGCGTCGGCGCGCTGATTTGGCGGGCCGCCCGGCTGGGGCGGGGGCGCGGCCCAACGCATGACCAGGATGTTGATCCCCAACACCACGGCCGACAAAAGCAGAAACAAGCGAAAACGCTGGCGGTCGTCCATGCGGTCGAGATTCCTTATCGGCCGTCACGGAGCCGGTCGCCCAGGAAGTTGTCGAGTTCCTGGGTATCGTAAATCTTCTGAATGGTTTTCTCGAACGGGTACTCGACGCGGCGGAAGCGGACCATATCGTCGTCGAGCACGACGTAGCAGGCCCGCGGGTCGCCGTCCCGCGGCTGGCCGACGGAACCCACGTTGATCATCGTCTTCTCTTGCGGATTGAGACGATACTGGTAGCCGATTTCCTCCGGGCTGAGAAAACTCAGGTTCTGGGTGAACACGCCCGGCACATGCGTATGACCTTGGAAACAGTGTTGTTCGATCAGCGAGAAGATCTTTTCCATCTTCCGCTGGTTGTAGATGTCCTCGGGAAATACGTATTCATTGAGCGGATTCCGCGCTGAACCATGCACGTACAAGACGCCGTTTTCCCGTTTATTGCGCGGCAATTCGCCGAGAAAATCCCAGCGGCGGGCGTTTTCGGCCGGGGTGCCCTTGGGGCTTTCAAGCTGTTCGCGGGTCCAAAAAATGGCCCGTTCGGCGCCGGAGTTGAACCCTTCGGGGTCGAACAGCGCGCCCTGGTCGTGGTTGCCCAGGATGCAGAAATCGAGATTCATCACATGGTCGATGCACTCGCGCGGGTTCGGACCGTAACCGATGATGTCGCCGAGACAATAAATCTCGTTGATCCCTTGCTGCGCAATGTCGGCCAGCACGGCCTCGAGGCCTTCGAGGTTGCTGTGGATATCGCTGATTAAAGCGCGCTTCACGCCTGCGGACCTTCGCAGAGGAAAGGGCTTCGGGCGGAAAACCGCCGCCGGCCCAACTGGAAACTTGCCACCAACTCAACCCGCAGTCTAAGTGAGCGGCCCGTGACGGTCAAGTCTAGCTCATTCTGCGCATTCTGCGACTCGTGCCAAGCTCTGGTCGCCTTGTTCGTAGCGCCTATCGGCCGCGTTTGTGGGAGGCCACCCGCTTCCGCCGCGCACAACACCGCTTTTGTTACCCGCATTTGAACCAGCCCCGTAAAAACGGCGGGCGAAAATTATCCGAAGCTACCTAGCTCGTCTGCTTGGGTGCTGGCACGCATCGGCCCTGCAAATACATGTCATTTTCGAGTTGGCGCCACTGGAGCGACTCCAATGACCAGGCTTGGTCCATCCGCTTGACGCCTGTCCCCGCGATCGGAGCCGGAGCTTCGCATCCGCCCACCAGCAAGGGCGCGATGAAAACGTGGACTTCGTCGATCAACCGCTGGTCGAAAAAACTGCCCAGCAGCTTAGCGCCCCCTTCCACCAGCACATTGGTCATCCGCCGGCGTCCCAGCTCATAGAGCAATTCAGCCAGACGGGCGACGGAGTCGCCGGCGCGGCAGACGAACACCTCGCAGCCCGCCGCTTCCAGACGAGCCCGATCGCACTCAGGCGCGCGCGGGCCGACAGCCACCAACACGGGCGCGTCGCGGGCGGTACGGACCAATTGGCTCTCGGAGGCCAGGGTCGCTTGCGTGTCGAGCACGATGCGTGTCGCGGTGCGGGGCCCCGGCGGCCGGGCCGTCAGGAGTGGGTCGTCGGCCTGGGCGGTGCCGCGGCCGACCAGAATGGCATCGACCCTGCCCCGCAGTTCGTGGACGACGCGGCGCGACGCTTCGCCCGAGATCCAGCGGCTGTCGCCCGCGCGCGTCGCCAGCTTGCCGTCGAGCGTCATGGCCCACTTGGCCAAAACCCAGGGGCGTCCGGCGGCGAGCAACTTGAGGTAGGGCGCGTTGAGCGCCCGGGCCTCGGCTTCGAGCAAGCCGATTTCGACTTGCACGCCCGCGGCGCGCAACTCGGCCAGGCCGCGGCCGGCGACGGCGGGGAACGGATCGAGTTGGGCGACGACCACGCGCCGCGGCCCGGCGGCGATCACCGCCTTGGTGCAAGGGGGCGTTTTCCCCTGGTGGCAACAGGGTTCAAGCGTGACGTAAAGCGTGCTGCCGGCGGCGCGGCCCGCCGCGACGGCGAGCGCCTCGATTTCAGCATGCGGTCCTCCGAAGCGGCGGTGCCAGCCCTCGCCGATGATCTCCGCTCCTTGGGCGATGACGCAGCCGACCAGCGGGTTGGGCTCGACGCCGCCGCGGCCCAGCGCGGCCAATTCGAGAGCCCGCCGCATGTGCCAGGCATCGAGTTGGGACGGATCGTCGGGCATGGGAGGCGTTGAGGATTGGTGGCTGGCCCGGATTATTCATGGTCCAGGGGTGGGAGCGAGCGCAGAATGCTGTCACACTAACCCGCAGCGCAAGTGCCGGGGGTCTGTCCCAGCCCACGAACGATGAAGGGTCTTTTTCAAACATACAGCACTCGCGTTGCGAAGCAACGGGAGTGCGAAAAAAACGAGCGAAGCGAAGAAAACCGATCTCCGATATCCCCACGACGTTGAGCCAGCCGCGTATGCGGCGCGCACTTGCATCCCCACCCTTCGCCCCACCTTTTCGCCCATTTGGATCACCATTGAAAGGGGATTCGGAGTCGGTTTTCTTCGCGCAGCGCCTTGCCCCAAAAGACGCCGCGCATCGGCGCGCATATGGCTCGGCCTGTGGGATCTACGCTGTCGGGTCGATAAGTCCGAGCTGAACTTGCCCACCAATCCCGTTGGCCGAGAAAACACGGCCGTTGTGCGCCGGCGATTAGTGTACGGTTGACAATTTGTTGAGGGTGGTTTGAAAAAGACCCTGGGAGCAAGGTAAGTTCAACACTGAGCCTTGCTTGCGCTGCGGGTTAGTGTGGGACCATGAATAATACGGGCTAGGCTCTGCCCCCAGCCACCTGGCCATTGCAGTGGCCGCGGAGCGGCCGGAACGAGGGATCTAGCGCCTAACGCCTAACGCCTATCGCCTTTTTACTGCATACCCGGCGTCCAAAGTGCGGCCTTCTTACCCGAACTGGTTTCACCGCCGGGCGTCCAAAGCTTGCCCGGCTCCGTGGCGCCGCCCGGAACGACCAATCCGGCCGGTTCCGCAGGCTGCCGCTGAATCGGGCGGCCGTGCTCGTCGATCAGGCCCGCGTCATAGAGGATTCGTGCCAAACGCTCCATCACGCCCGGCTCGCGGCCGTGCTGCGTCTGGATGTGGTTGAACAGGCGCATCGCAGCCTCCAGCTCGCCACTCGCCAGCAGCAACTCCAGCTCCTCGAGATCCCATAGAGCCGACGACTGACCGGCCGCCTCGGCCATGACACGCGCTTTGCCAATCAGTTCCAAAGCCTTGCCGCTGTCGGTTTCCGTGGAAGCCAACACGCCCAGCGCTTGCGCCTTGTCGACCTTGCCGTCGAGGCTGGGCCTGGCCAGCAATTCATCAACCAGCTTGACCAGCGCCGGCTTGACGTGCGCATAGACCGCGCGATGGTAGGCGTGCTGCAAGTCGTCGTCGGAAAGTTTTTCGACTTGCAGCCTGGCCAAACGGGTCAAGCGGACCTGCTTCACGGGAGTGATCGCCGGATCAATCGGCTCGTTGGCCGGCAGCCTCAAGCGCTCGCGCAGGGCGGCCGACTCGGAGCCGCTGGGCGGATCGGCCAGCGAAAACTCGACCACGCGCAGCGCGGCCAGCAGGTTCGCGCGCGGTGTCAGGTCGCCGGCGGCCTGGGCCGGAGTGCGGCCGTCGAGCAGGTCGTTGGCCGTGGACGTCCATTTTTCGGTGAGCACTTTCCGGCGGCGCTCCGCGTCGAGCCGAAAGATGTCGTCGGGCGGCGTGTCGTTGGGCAACTGCGACGACCCGCCGAGCGCGCTCTGCAGGAGCGTGGTCGCGCCCAGGATCTTCTCCGCTTCGGCCGCGCGCAAGGTATCGCCGGCGACCTGAGCGAGCACATCGGCCGCCGCAGCGAACTGGTCGCGCTTCACGACGAGCTCCAGCCGCGCCTCGCGATCGGTCTCGCGGCCGAAGACGAACACCCGGCCGAGGACTTCGGAAACCGATTCGGCGGACAGGCCGACGCCGGTTGGGGCCAGTGGCTTGTCGAGCAACATGTGCGCCGAGCGCGGCGGTGGTCCCTCGGCGCCGCTCCATTCGACACCTGCGATGGACAGTTTCACCACGCGCCGATCCGACGCCAAGGCGGCCGCGAGCCGCTCCGGGTCGGCCAACGGGTAGGGAACCGAGATCAGATCGACCAGGGTGCGCGCGTTTTCGGCGTCGATAAAATAGGCGAGCACCAGAGCGTCGGCCGCGTCGTCGAGCGACACGTCGAGCGTGGCATAATGCCGCCAGGCCGCGGCGGAGCCGGCTTCATCGCCCAGATAAGCGCGCAACAGCGCCAGGTTGCGCCAGACCTGAGGCGCGTCCGGGGCGATTGCCGCGAGGGCCTTGAACCGCTCGGCCGCGCCCCACCATTGAGCCTTCTCGCCCAAGGCGAGCGCGTCGTCGAAGCGGGCTTTCCAAGGCGCGCCGTCGGGCGCGCGGCTGAGCGGCTGCGGTATGTCCTTGAGCGGCAGCGGCACACCGGGGTTTTGCATCACCGAGACCAGCAGGTTCGCCGGCAAAGGATGATCGGGCACGATCCGCGACAGCAACGTCGCGTGCGCCAGCGCGGCCACCAGGCAACCTTCGTTCAAAAGGCTCATCGCCACGACGCCCATCGCCTCGAAGACCTTGGTGTCGATGGCGTTGCCGCTGGCGGCGATGGCGCGTTGCAGTGGCTCGACCGCGGCGCGGGCGCCCGTTTCCGAGATGCCGAAGATCGCGGCTTCGGCCAGCGCGATGGGGTTTTCGGGGTGGGAGGCGAGCACCTGCCGCGTCGTGTCGAGGGCCTGGGCCACAAGGCCAAGGCCATGCTGCAAGAGGGCCTTCGTGGTCAGCAGACAGGCGCGGTCGGGGAACCTGGTTTCGAGGCGTTCGATGTGGTCGAGGCAGCCCTGTTGCTGCTTGCCTTCCAACATCCGATCGATCTTTTCCAGTTCTCCGACCAGGTCGGAGCAGCAGAACTTGACCTTTTTCCCGGTGCCGCCGGGGCAAGGGCTATAAGGGTCCATGGGCATGTGCGGTTCGATTCTCGCGGGCTGGGGGGGTAGTGACGCGACAAGGGTTCTGTAGGGAACGCCCTCCGTGGCGTTCCGCATCCTGCCAGACGTCTTACCAACTTCACGGAACGCCACGGAGGGCGTTCCCTGCAGTGGCGATCCCTTCATCGCGTCCTAGCTGGCTTCAAAGCGAACATGATAGCAAATCGTCGCCGCCTTGGCGACGGCTTACCGTGAGGGACGGTAAGATTTGCCCTGCTTGTAGAGTTCAAGCCGCGCGGCGAGTGGGTCGACCACGCCGGAGGGTTCCTTGTTCGCCTGGGCGGTGGCGATGGTCTTGGCTTGGGTTTCCGCCGCCAACTTGAACTGGCCGTCGGCGGCGTAAGCCGCGGCGAGCGTGTCGAGATAACGATGGTCCGATGCGCCGTCGCGCTCGATCGCTTCCAGGGCGGCTTCCACGGCCAGCTTGGGATTGCGAAACCGCCCGTCGGGACAGGTGGCCATCAGCCAGGCGACACTCTGGCGGCAACGGCCGTTTTTGGGGTCAAGAAAGTGGGCCTTGCGAAAATCGTCGGCCGCCGCCTGATAGTTGCCCAGCGCGGCCTGCACTTCGGCGCGGCAGGTTAGCGCGGCGGCGTTGTTCGCGTCGCGGCGCACCGCGGCCGAGAGGTCGGCCAGCGCCGTTCGCAACTCGCCGCGGCGGAAACGGGCGTTGCCGCGGCTGACAAGAACCATGGTATCGTTGGGAGCCAGGCGCAGCGCCTGGTCGTAGTCTTTGATGGCGGCGGCCAGGTTGCCACGCGCGTAACGCGCTTCGCCGCGGTTGAACCAGGCATGCGCGTAGTCGGGCTTGAGTTGGATCGCGCGGTCGAAGTCGGCCTCGGCCCGCTCGTAGCGGGCCGCCTGGGCATGGCTCACGCCGCGGTTGTGGATCGCCCGCCAGCGAGTGCCATCGAGCGAGACCGCCTGTTCGAAGTCGGCCAGCGCCGCATCGGCGTCGCCGGCCGCGGCCCGCAACTCGCCGCGGTGGTCGAACGCCCACGATTGAAGTTGCCGCGCGTAGGCGGCATCCTTTTCCTTAGCGCCCCCGTCGAGGGCCTGCCGGCAAAGCCGGATCACCTCGGAAAGCTCGTCGTCGGACTTGGCCGCCGCGGTGGCCCGGTGGGCTTGCTTGAGCAGTTCGGCCGGCGAGGCTCCGTCGGCCGGCTGGGCTCCGTCGGCCGGCGAGGCTCCGTCGGCCGGCGAGGCTCCGTCGGCCGGCGAGGCTCCGTCGGCCGGCGAGGCTCCGTCGGCCGGCTGGGCCGTCGCCGAGGCGGCGCCGAAGTGCCACGCCAACGCGGCGCCAAGAACCACGGCGAGAAAAGCGAACCGCGTTGGGAAAATCTGTTTCATGGGTTGCCTCACATGGATTGGTCTTTGCAATCAAATAGAATGATTTTGTCAACGTGGCCCGCGTTCAATGGCCGCCGCGATACGGGCGCGAAGCGCCTGCCACCGACCGCCGAGATTCAGGCCTGGGGCTCGGTCATGCTCCACGGGTCGAGCGCCGCGGCAAGCTGGTCGGGCGGCAGAATATGCTGTTCCTGGCAAAGCTCGCGGATCGTCTTACCCGTCTTGAACGCTTCCTTGGCCAGCGCCGCCGCCTTCTCGTAGCCGACCAGCGGGTTGAGGCTGGTGACCATTGAAAGGCTCTTTTCGACCGAGGCGCCGCAGGCGTCCTCGTTGGCCTGCATTTCCAACGCGCAGAAATCGACGAAGGCCCGCGCGGCGCCGGCCAACAGCGAGATGCTCTCGAGCGTCGTCTGGCCCATCACGGGCATCATGATATTGAGTTGGAACTGTCCACCGGCGGCGCCGCTGATCGCCACCGTCTGGTCGTTCCCCATGACCCGCGCGGCGACCTGCATCAGGCTTTCGCACATGACGGGGTTGACCTTGCCGGGCATGATCGAACTGCCGGGCTGGCGGTCGGGTAATTGCAACTCGTAGAATCCGCAGCGCGGGCCTGAACCGAGCCAGCGGACGTTGTTGGCGACGTTGAACAACGTCGTGGCGACGGTTCGCAACTGGCCGTGGCACTCGACCAGACCGTCGCGCTGGGCGTTGGCCTCGAAATGGTCGGCCGCCTCGACGAAGGCGATGCCGGTTTGGTGGGCCAACTCGGCGCTGACCCGCCGTCCGAACTCGGGGTGGGTGTTGATACCGGTTCCCACGGCCGTGCCGCCGACCGGCAACTCGAACACCGCCTGTTGCGCGCGCCGTGCGCGCTCGATCGAAAGCTGCAACTGCCGGGCGAAACCGCCGACCTCCTGCCCCAATCGCAACGGCGTGGCGTCGGCCAGGTGCGTGCGGCCGATCTTGATGATCTTGTCCCACTCGGCGGCCTTGTCGGCCAGCGTTTGCCGTAACCGCTCCAGCGCCGGCGACAGATTGCGCTCGATGGCCACGGCCACCGCCACATGGATGGCGGTGGGAAACATGTCGTTCGTGCTCTGCCCCATGTTGACGTGGTCGTTGGGATGGACCGGTTTGGCGGCTTGCATCCGGTCGCCGCCCAGCAATTCGATCGCCCGGTTGCTGATCACCTCGTTGGCGTTCATGTTGCTCGACGTGCCCGACCCCGTCTGGAACACATCGACCGGGAACTGGTCGTCGAACTGGCCCTCGGCGACTTCGCGGCAGGCATCGAGCATGGCCTGCGCCTGCCGGGCGTCGAGCGGGTTCTTGCCCGTCGCGGTCAGTTTGCCTAGATCGCGGTTGGCTACGCCGGCCGCGTACTTCACCAGGCCCAGCGCGCGGATCAGTGCCGGCGGCAACGGCCAGCCGGAGATCGGAAAGTTTTCCACGGCGCGTTGCGTCTGGGCGCCGTAATAGGCCGTGGCCGGCACGCGCACCTCGCCCATCGAATCCCGTTCGATGCGGAAGGCGCCGCCGTTGGTCTTGAGGGGTTCCTTGGTCATCATTTGCTCCTCGGTGGATTAGGGACTAAGGATACCGGGGAGAGCGGAGCAAGGGAAGTCAGGGGGCGCCGGGCTCCGGGGTCTTGAACTTATTACGGATCGTCGCCAATTTGTGAGCGATTTCGGGACGCCGGACGACATCGGCAATGACTTCCGGTTTCGTGAAGAGCAAGGCTTCGTATTCGTACATTTGAACGTAAGGAATGAGGCGACTCGGATCAAACTTTCCTCCCAGCGTCTGCACGACGTCTTGAAGGAGGGCCGCTTCGACGATCAACGCCTTCTTCTTGTGTGCCGCTTTGCCGGCTTCTTCCCGCCCCGGCCAACTGGATGGCATGGCGTAGAAATCGAACATCGTCGTGATGACCGTGGAAGATTCCTGCTTTAGCAGGGCCAGTATGTCCTTTTTCGCACGCGGGTATTGTCCGACGCCCCCTTTGTGGCCCGGCTTTCCGACGAGGCGTGGGCTCAAGTAGATTCCCCGGCCTTCGAGCCACGGAGCCAGCACTTCGCGGATGAATGTCTGCTCGGTCTGGCCCTCGACCACCGCGATGACCCGGCGGCTACTCATGAACGGGAGCCCCGCCATACACTTCCTTCTCCCACAACTCCCCAAGGCTGTATTCTTCATCCAGCCAAGCGGTCAGATCGGATTCGCTCAGTCGCCGGAAGCGAGACTCACCCTCGGCGCGGTCGATGACAACAATGTCCTTGGGCTCGAACGAATTCAGGAGTCGGGCCGACTGCGTGGAGACGATCAACTGAGTGGCTTTGCGAGCCTGGCGAAGCAGGCTTCCCAACGTGTTTAACGCATACGGGTGCAGACCAAGCTCAGGCTCGTCAATGAGGATCGTGGCCGGAGGTTCAGGCTGGAGCAAGGCGGTCGCCAAGGCGATGAACCTCAGCGTGCCGTCCGACAGTTGACTCGCATGCAAAGGGTAATCGCTGTTCTTCTGCTTCCACTCGAGTTCGAGCAAATGATCGTCTTTCTTCTTCTTCGGACGAAGCTTGAACTCCTTGAAAAACGGGGCGACAAGCCGGACGGCATCGACGATCAACGTATAGGTGGCTTCTTCCTCTTCACGCAGTCGATGCAAGAACGCCGCAAGGTTCTCGCCGCTTTCCAGAAGCCGCTCGTTGTCGCGCAGCGAGCACTGGCGCCGCATCGCCGCGGTGTCGCTCGTATCGTGAAAGTGGTAGACCGTCCAACTGGTCATCGCGGCGCAGATGTGTCTACAGATATCCCTATTCCGACCGCGCTTGGCTCCCTCCTCGAGTTTCGACTCGCTATGCCCCGTCCCAAGGGACCGCGGCTTCACATCCAGATTGTAGCTGTTGTTCGATTTGTAGGCGATCCGTTCGTCGGCGAAGATCAGGCGTGCTACGTCTCATTTTAACTGACCGGAATAGGCGGTGCGAGTCCCGGTTTTTTTGGCCCCCAGACCCCGCCCGGAGCCCGCCTCGACCCCGCCCGCGCGCATAATTCTAGAACCCCGCCCCTTTCCTAGGGACCGGTGA
>DATKSN010000143.1:0-8783 GCA_035531595.1 Pirellulales bacterium
CCACGCTGTAGAAGCCATACGTGTGGCCGTTGACGCCGTTGAACGTGGCGGATGCGGCGGTGGTCGCCGTTTGGAAGGCCGTGAACGGCCCGCCGTTGTCGGAGACGAAGACGTCGAAGGTGGCGATGCCCGGCCCGCCGGCGTCGCTGCCGCTCCACGAAACCGTAAAGCTCGTCGAGGTTTCAGTGGCGGGTAGCGTCGCTACGGTGCTGGTCGGCAGCACGGTCACTGTCGTGCTGGCCTGGGCGGCCGCAGGCGTCGGCTGGCGGTTGCCGACGTTGTTGGTGGCCACGCTGTAGAAACCATAGGTGTGGCCGTTGACGCCGTTGAACGTGGCCGACGTGGCCGTGGTCGCCGTTTGGAAGGCCGTGAACGGCCCGCCGTTGTCGCTGACGAAGACGTCGTAGGCGGCGATGCCGGAGCCGCCGGCGTCCGTGCCCGACCAGCTCACGGTGAAGCTCGCGGAACCTTCCGTGGCGGACAAAGCCGTCACGCTGCTGGTGGGCGCGCTGGCGTCGATGGTGTTCGTGATTGCTTTCGTGGCCAAGGGCGCATTGGTGTCGAAAACCACCGTGGCCGCGGCGTTGACCGTAGCGCCGGTAGTGAGGCTCGACTTGGGTTCGATGGTGTACGCGACAAAACCTTCGCCGATGCCGCTCGTGTTGTCGGGCGGCAGGAAGCCGTCGAAGACGCCGCTCGGGGCTTGGCCGGTGGTCGGGTCGAGCGAGGTGAATGTCGCGGTCAAGACGCCGGTCTGGACGTTGAAGTCCAGCGAGACTTGCACGTTGAGCGACGAGCCGTCGACGTTCTGATAAGCGACGGTGGTTTGGTACTGCGTCAGCCCGGCGGGGATGGTTTCGTTGACGGTGCCGAAGCCGAACGAGCCGAGTTGGAAAGTCGACCAATCGAGGTTCAAATCGAGTTGCTCGCTGACGGTCACGTCTTGCGCGGCGACGCTGCCGTCGTTCTCGAAATCGACCGTGTAGGACCACATGCCGTTCGGCTGGGTGAAGTTCTTTGAGCCGAATCCGCCGGGGCCGATGACGGAGTTCGGATCGCGGGAGGTGGCGCCGGTCGACTGTCCAAGCGCTTCCGGATCACAGACCACAATGGGCAGCGCTAGAACACCTAGGTCAGCGGGGATGGGGACAAACTGCCCAACGCCGATAGATGTTAGTGGACCGCCCTGCCAAAGCCCATTCGAGCCCGGCGTGCCGGGAAGCGTGCCGTCCGCGTTCCATACCCCGCTGTTACCATCGAGCGGTTGGCCACCGTTATAGGGATCGGAATTTGGGCCGGGAGGTGGTGGCGTCCAGCCGTCCACGTATTTGCTGCCACCGCCACCGCCGCCGCCCCCACCGCCTCCTCCTCCGCCACCGGCGTCCTTGGGCTCATGGACGTCCCACGCTTTCCAAAACTTCAAATACTTCTTCAAGTTCGCCGCCAGGACTTGAGCATTATCCGGCTGCTTTGTTGGCTGGGGCGATTTGAAAATCGCCGATGCGGAGGATGCGGAGGCAAGTCCAGATGGATCGACCAACACGGTCGGCGCGTTGGCGGCATACGTGCGTATGTTGACTTGCCCGCTATACACGCCAATTGGGTCGTTGCTCAGGAATTGCCCCGTCGCCGGCGTGTAATCTCGCGCCCGCATGTCGAATAAATTCGCGCCGATCTGCATCACACCAAACTGGCCGCCGAACGTGAACGGGTTGGGTAACTGCGGCGTGCCGACCGTCGTCGTCTCGCCGAACGGCAGGTAGCTGTACTGGTTGACATACGAGCCGCTGGCCCCGCTGATGCCGACGGTGTTGCCGGTAAGGTTGAAATCGTAGTAGCCCGTGCCGCCGGGACCGACCTGGCTCACCAGGCCGAGGCCGTAGGTGTAATGGGCGATCAGCGAGGCGCCGCCGTTGTAGGAAGCGACGACGTTCCCCAGCCCGGTTGGATCGACCAGGTAGTTCGTCTGGCTGGCGCTTCCGCCGGGCGGCGTCGTCGAGCTGCCGACCATGAAGCCGAGCGGGCTGTACTGGAAAGTCGTCAGCGTGCCGTCGGGCGCCGTGATCGACACAAGCTGGTTCAGGTCGTTATAGTCGTAGGTGGTCGTGCCGCCACTGTCCGACACCGTGTGCAGGTTACCGTTTTTATCATAGGCGTACGTGGCCGAGCCGACCTGCGTGATTTCGTTGGCCGTGTTGCTGGTATAACTGGTGGTCGTTCCGCCCGTGACGACCTGGGTGCGGTCACCGGCCGCATTATAGACGTAACTGATCGTCTGGCCGCCCGGTAGCCCCACTTGGGTCAACTGCCCAGTGACATCGTAGCCGTAGGTGGTCGTGCCGGCGGGGCTGACCATGGATGTGACTTCGCCGAGCAGGTTGTAAACGTAGGCGAACGACGAGTTGACCGTCTTTCCGTCCGGAGCGTAGTTGACGATGCCGGTCAGGTCTCCGGCCGGATCATAGGAATAGACGGCGGACGTGCCGTTGCCGTTTTGCTTTTGCGACAATTGCCCCAGGTTGTTGTACGTGTATTGTACGATCAGGTTGCCGGCGCCGTCGGTGAGCTTTTGAAGGCGGCTAAGGGAATCGTAAAAATATTTGACCGTGAAACCGCTCTGGTCGACGCTCTGGGCGCGCTGGCCCGCGCTATTGTACGTGAAATTCAGCGATTGGCCGTTGGGATACGCGACCGACAGCAGCTCGTTGGCCGCGTTGTAAGTGAGCGTGGTGGTCCCGGTGAGCGTGCCCGTCGCGTCGAAGCTCTTGGCCGTCAGCAGGTTACCGTGGCCGTCGTAGGCGAACGTCTGGCTCGTTTTGTCGGCGAACGTCTGCTGCGTGACCAGTCCCTGAGCACTGTACTGGAAGCCGATCGGGTCGCCGTTTTGGAGCACCGTTTCGCTCAGGTTCCCCAGCGGATCATACGTGAACGATTGGCTGGTGCCGTCGGGGTAGGCGATACTGAGCAGGTTGCCCGTCGGACCATACGAGTATCCGGTCGTGTTTCCGCCGGCGTCCGTGAGCGAGGTCAGCGTGTCGAGCGGCCCATAGGTCATTTTGACGGTCTGCCCGAGCGGGTTGACGACCTGGGTCAAATCGCCGTTCTGGCTATAGGCGTACTGGTAGCTCGCTCCGGCGGCGTTGGTGGAACTGACCATGTTTCCGTTACTGTCAAAGAGCGAGCTGGAAATCCCGCCGTTCGCGTCCTGCACGCGGGCGGCCGCGCCGAGATCGTTGAACCACACGATCGTCTGATTGTGCGCGCTGTCGGTTTCAGAAACCTCGCCCTGGCCCCGGTAGGCGTAGGCGATCGCGTCGGCGCCGCCATTCGCGCTCGTGCCGATCCGCCGCCCGCTGGCCGAGTCGTACGTGAACGTCTGTTGCGAGCCGTCGGGCTGAGTGATCGAGAGCAACGCGTTCGTCGTTTCGGCGTTCGCGCCGATGTCGTAGGCGTAGGAGGTCGTCAGGTTGCCGGGCGCGGTGACGGAGAGGAGGTGGGACGACGAATCATAGACGTACGTCCAGATATTGCCCGTGCCGTCCGCCACCTGCGAGACCAGCCCCTGCGCGTTGTACGAAAGCGTGAGTTGCGCGCTCGGCTGGCTCGTGTCGGCCGGGTTCGAGTAGGTGAGCGTCACAAGCTGGTTGCCGGCGTTGTAGCCGAGCGTAATGCGGTTGCCGTTCGTCCCTTGCACGTAGTTCAAGAGGCCGCCTGCCAGGAAGGCGTACTGCGTGCCGGAAATCGCCGTAAACGTAAATACGCCGCCGGAGTTGGTGAGCGTCCCATGTTCGCCATCGGTATCGAGATAGTCGCCGTTAGGCCGCGCGACGAAAAAGCTAAGCGTTCCGCCCGAGTTGATGGTCACGTTGCCGGAGCTGTCGACGCTTAGCGAAGACTGCCAGGATGTGCTCCAGCCCAGGCCAAAGATGCCCTGCTGGTAGCGGCCTGCAATTGACGAATTGAACGTCCGGTCGATCGACAGCGACAGGCCGCCGGGCGTCGGCAGAGATGCGTCGACGGCCGAGGCAAGTGTCGGCGTGGGGAAGCTGGCGTTGGCCTGCGACACGAGAAACGACCAGAGGCGTGCCACGTCGCTGACCTCGGCCGTGGTGTCGCCCAGGCCGCTCAGATAGCTGGCCGCCTGGGCCAGCGCGGCGTTGTACGAGTCGCTGGTCGTGCCCAGCGCGGCGGTCAGGTTGCCGTAGACGACGTTCCAGCCCGCGGCCGGGATGCTGGGCGGTCGCAGCGAGGCTTGCTGCGATGCCCAGTCGATGGTTTGCCCCGTTTCGATCTGATTCACTTGCACCGGAATGGCGTCGCCGTTGATGACGTCGTTCGACAGGAGCGTAAGCGTGAGCTGGCCGCTTTGGCCGGGGCGCAGAATTCCCGCCGGCCCGCTGGGGGCGACGGCCAGCACCTGGGCCGACGCGACGAAGTTGTTCGGGTCGTCCGGCGTGCTGAACAAGACGTTGGCGTTCGTCGAGGCGACTGTGAGCAGCGGGGCGACCATGTCGTTGCTGGTCTGGTTCGTGTAGCTGACGACGATCGTGCCGGTGCGCCCGGAGCGGACGAATTGCGGCGTGATCAGCACCACGTTCAGCGCGGCGGCGTTGGCGGCCACCACTTGAAACGTGGCGGCGGCCGTCGCCGACTGGCCGCCTTGCTGAACGGCCAAAGTGTAGCTTCCGACGGCGGCGCCGGTGAGGTTGAACGTGGCGAAGATCTGGCTGGCGCTCACGAAGTCGATGGCCGCGGCGCTGAGCGCCGTGCCGCCGAGCGTCAGGCTGGCGGTGGTGGTCGGCGTGAAATTGTCGCCGTCGATCTCGATGGTGACGTTGCCGACGTTGCCGCCGGAGTACGACGAGATGGCCGATACGGCCAGGGCGCCCCCCTGCGTGGCCGTGAGGGTATAGGCGGCGGTGGCCGCGGCGCCGGAAACGCTGTGGGCCAGAATATAGTACGTTCCCGCGGTCAGCACTTGCGGCACCAACACCGTTTGGTTGGGCTGGTTGGCGACGACGGCCGCCTCCTGGTAACTGTAGGGCGTGGGAGGAACGCCCTGGCCGATGTAGAGCGCGGTCGCGCCGGACGTGGCGGCGCTGGTGAGCGTGACGCTCAACGTGCCGCCAGCCGGCACGGTCACCTGGTAATACTGGTTCTGGTCGGCGGCGGTGAACGTACCGTTGCCGGCCGTGCCGAGCGTGAGGGCGGGCAGGCTGACGGCGAGCTGGCCGGTGGTGGCGGCGAGCGTGTTGTTGGCCCGGTTCGCGTCGGCCGTTTGAAAATGGCTGTCGACTTCGACGATCACGTAGTAGCTTCCCGGCGCCAAGGCCGGCAGCGCGGCGCTGAGGCTGCCGTCATAGGCGCCGCTGGCGGCCAGGCCGCCCGTGTGTTCCACGCTTCCCAGAAGGACGGAACTGGACGTGATCGCAGGCGTGGTGGAGAGATAGACGCTGTCGACCCAGTCGCCGGCGTCGGCGACGGCGCTGAGGTTGGTCACATGCCAGGCGACGTCGATCGACTGGCCGCCCACGGCGATGGTGGGCGCGGTGACGGTGGCCAGGTTCAAGTCGGCCCCGGCGACGGGCATGGCCAGGTCGAACGAGGTGGCGCCTTGCGTCGCGGTCATTTGCGAGGGAAGCCCGCTGATCGTCGCGAACGAGCCGCTGGCGCTGGCGTACGTCAGCATGGGGTAACTCTGGCCGGCGACGGGAGCGAAGGGCGTTCCCGCCTTGTAAGCGGCGAGATCGGCCGTGGTGGCGACGGACGCCGCCGCGATGAAGGGCGAGCCCGTGGGTTTATCGCCGTAGCCGTTCAGGCGGATGTCGGTGAGCGTGGCGTTGGCGAAGGCGCTCGGCAAGACGAACGTTTGCTCATCCAGGCGCACTTGTCCGCCGCCAAACTGGGCCGAGGGCGTGCCGTCGGCGATGGTATCGTTGAATCCGTCATTGTTTTGGTCGCGGATGTTTTGACCCTGAACGAGGTCGAACTTGGCGTAGGCCCCGTTGGTGCCGAAGAACTCCACTGAACCGTCGAGATAGCCCGCTTGCCCGAATGCCGAATTGATCAGCGTGTAGACGGTGGCGGCGTCGGCGATATTGACCGGAATGTCGATGGAACTGGGGGCGGCTTGGGTTCCGGCGCCCGTCTGGGCGGCGCCGGTGCCGGGGCCAAAAGAACTACTCCCTGAATAATTTGCCAGCGTGAACGGCACTCCGCCGACGTCGAGCGCCGTGCCTCCCAGTGGATAAAGCGAACCGTTGCCACCGGCATAGGTCTGGAGGTTGGCATTGACGACGGCGCTGAGATCGACGGACGTGGCATGGAGCGCGTTGACCAGCGCGAGGTTGAAATTGCCTGCCAACGTGGCCGAACCGGTGGCGACCACCTGTCCGAACTTGCCGCCGGCGGGCGTGCCGCCAATCTGCTCGTCGAGCGCGCCGGCCGACGTTTGCGTGAAGTTGCCGGCCACGGCCAGCGCGGCGCCGGCCCCGACGGTGAGCGTGCCGGCGTTGCTGAAGTCGGCGGGGGTGCTCACGTCGGCCCCGGCGGTCAGGCTGAGGGTGCCGCTGTTCGCGGCCAGGCCGGCCAGGGCGGTGACGGCCGCGCCGCTGCCGCTCAGCGTGACCGTGGCGGCGTTGGCGGTCACGCTCGTGCCGCTGGGGAAGTTGAGCGTGGCGCCGTTGAGGGCCTTCCAGGTGCCGCCGGTCAGGTTTCCCTTGGCGTCGATCTGGGTGAACGAATTCGGTTCGAGGTCGAGCACGCCGGAGTCAGCCTCGATGGTTCCCGTGTTTATGATTTCGCCGTCGACCGTGATGGTCGAAGTGCCTGTTCCCGCTTTCTTCGCGATGGTGCCGGCGTTGTCGATCAGGTTGGTGTTGTAGAGATTGTTGATGCCGGCGTCGGACTCCATGAGGTACGTTCCGCCCGGTTCGATCTTGAGCGTGGTGGGCGTGATGTTGTCGCTGTGCAGACCGAAGTCGCCGCTGCCGGTCTGGATGATGGTGCCGTAGTCGTCGAGGGTGCCGTCGGCGAAGATTTGCGTCTGGTTGGAGCCCGACAGGTTGATGGTCCCGCGATTGGTCACGTCGCCCACGGAGAGTTCCATCGCGCCGCCGGTCCACTGGAACATGTTGCCGTTGAAATTCAGCGTCGCGCCGCCGACGGAATAGAACGTTCCGCCGCTGAACTGCACCGTGCCGGCGCCCGTGCCGGTGAGCGTGCCGCCGTAGTTGGTCGTTTGTCCGCCGGTGAGATCGGCGGTGGCGCCCTGGGCGACGTTGAAGGTCGTCCCGCCGAGGTACGTTCCGCCCGCCAGCGCGAGCGTGGTTCCCGCGCCGACGTTGACGGTCGTGCCCGTACACGTGCCGCTGCCGTCGAGCGTGATACTGAGTCCCTGCGAGGCCGGCGCGGTGATGGTGGCGCCGCTGGCGCCCGACGCCGGCAACGCGACCAGGGTGCCTTGAATGGTGGCGCTCGTACCGTCGGCCAACGTCAGGCTGCCTGTGGTGAGCACCGGGAAGTCGAGGGCGGCGCCGCCGACCGCGCTTGACGAGGCGAAATCGGTCAGCTTCGGAAAGGTGAGCGAACCGCCCGTGACAGTCAGGCTACCCAGGCTACCGCTATTGCCCGTGAACGTGGTCCACGAGTTGACGAACTGCGTGTCGCTGCCATCGGTGGTCACATTGACGCCGTCGAGGCTGGTGAGCTTGCCATCCAGGACGGTGCTGCCACCGGTGTCGGTGATGTTGATGTTCTGGGTGCTGGTCATCAGGTTGGTCAGGCCCGACAGCTTGACCTCGCCGCCGTTGAGCGCGTTGATGGTCCAACTGCCCGGCTGCGCCGTCAGCGTGGTCAGGGCCGACACGTCGAGCACGCTGGGCTGGCCCGTGGCCGTGTTCGTGCCATTCGCCTCGAACGTGCCGTTTTGAAGGAAGCCGTTCGACACGTAACTTGTCAGGTTCGGCAGTGCGAGCTGGCCGCCGCTCTCGGCGTACAGACTGGACTGATCGACGTCGGTCAGATTCGGCAGGCTGTAGCCGAGATCGGAGAGATTTCCGTTTACCGTGAGCGTGCCGCTGGTGAACTTGGTCCAGGAGTCGGCCATGTGCGGGTCGGTGCCGTCGAGCGTGGCGTTGACGCCGTTGAGGCTGGTCAGGTTGCCGTCCAAGAGCGTGCTGTTGCCGGTGTCGGTGAGGCCGATGCCGTCCGTGCTGGTCATGCTGGTCAGGGCCGACAGGTTGACCTCGCCGCCGTTGGAGGCGTTGACGCCCCAGCCGCCCGGCTGCTCCGTGAGTGTGGTCAGGGCCGAGACGTCGAGCACGCTGGGCTGGCCCGTGGCCGTGTTCGTGCCGTTCGCCGTGAAATTGCTGTAGCCGTATACGTAACTTGTCAGCTTCGGCAGTGTGAGTTGGCCGCCGCTTTCGGCGTCCAGGCTCGACTGATCGACGTCGGTCAGGCCGGGCAGGTTGTACGAGCCACCATTGACCGTCAGGGTGCCCGCGGTGAACTTGGTCCAGGAGTTGGCGACTTGCGTGTCGGTGCCGTCAAGTGTGACATTGAGGCCGTTGAGGCTGGTCAGCTTGCCGTCCAGGAGCGTGCTGCCGCCGGCGTCGGTGAGGCCGCCGCCACCCGTGCCCGTTAGGCTGGTCAGGCCGCTCAAGTCAAGCGTGCTGCCGCCGGTGTCGGTGATCTGGATGCCCTGGGTACTGGTCAGGATGGTCAGGCCCGTCAGCTTCACCTCGCCGCCGCCGGTGGCGTTGACGGTCCAGCCGCTCTGCTGC
>DATKSN010000144.1:0-6527 GCA_035531595.1 Pirellulales bacterium
GTGGGGATGCGGCCGCATTCGATCTAGAAACCAACGTGAAACTCCAGGGGGCAAGCCCCTGGCATCTTACGAAGAGACCGGGATTTCCCAACGCCCCCATTTCACCACCCGCAATCAAAAGATGTGTAGAACAACGAGGGCGATAGCCCCATGAACCGCGCCTCGCCATTTTTTCGTTGTTCGCCCCGAAGGGGCGCGGTGGAATCGTCGAAGGGAGATCAGTCAATCGCGCATCGACGCCGGGGCATCGCTTAGGCTCTGCCACCAGCCACCGCTTTCTCGTCGGTTCCGCCAGACATCCCGTCACCCGTCGAGCCGCAACAGGCCGGATTCAGGCGACACTCTCCCGCCGGAAGCTCCGCCACGCGCTGGTTGGCAGCCAGCCGATGCCGATCACCGCCAGTTGACTGGCGACGAAAACCGCCAAGGCGAACATGACCCCTTCCGTCGAGCCGTAGGCGTGCAGCCCGGCCCCAAGCTGGTTGACGCCAAACCAAGACCAACTCACCACCACGTTGCCGAACACCGCCAACTGTGCCATACCCCGCTCTCTCGCCATGCCGTCCCAGCGCGCGTGCAGTACCAGGGCGTTCCAAAGGACGATCATCAGGGCGCCGTTTTCCTTGGGATCCCAGCCCCAGAAGCGTCCCCAGGAATCGTCGGCCCAAAGCCCGCCCAGTACCGTGCCAACGAAGCTGAAGAAAATCGCGAAGCAGAGCGCGCCGTAGAGCATGCGGCCGACGTCCTTGCCCACGCTGCCGGCAAGGGCCGGCGTGAAAACGCCGGCCAAAACATAGATCAGTCCCAGCAGGCCGGCGACATAGGTCGCCGTGTAGCCCAGGGTGATGCATGTCACATGCGTCGCAAGCCAGAACTGCGTGTCGAGGACGGCTTGCAGCATGGTGAACGTGTCGCCGTCGCCCGCCCAAAGATAGGCGATCTCCAGCGTGCTGAACCCCGCCACCGCCGCGACCGCGTTGCCGATGCCCAAGCGGAAGATGCACTCCATGACCAGTCCGAGCACGACGGCCCCCCAGCCGATGAAGACCGCCGAGGAATAAAGGTTCGTCACCGGCGGACGGCCCGAAATGTAAATCCGCGCGCCCAGCGCCACGGTATGCACCGCCAGCGTCAGCCCGAGCAGCAAAAGCGAACTGCGCCACATCGGCCGAGCCCACCCCAGCCAGCCGAGCGCCGTCAGTCCGAACGCCGCGACGTAGAACCAACGCGTCCAGAAAAACGGGTTGACGCGATTGAAGAACGCCTCGAAGTCGATCTTCGACAAATTCACGCCCTCGGGCGGGTGTCGTCGCAGCTCGACGCGGTAAGCGGCGACCGCGTCGTTGAACGCCTGGGAGTCGCCTTTCTCATAGGCATCGAAAATTTCAATCAGGGCTCCGGTCGCCGGGTTGGGCGTTTCCACGGCCGATCCCTCGCGGTTCGCGTGGGCGTTGGCCTTCGCCACCATGAAGTCCATCCAGCCCTTGGCGTACGGCACCCAAGGCTTGGGGTCCGCCTTGTCGTCGCCGTCGGGCCGGGCCTCGGTAGGCGCCGGCGGCACCGCCAACGGAAGCTGCATTTCGGCAAACCGCTGCTGCGACCGCATCACGCCGACGACGTCCGCCTGGGTGCGAATATCGGGCCGGCGGAAAGCCGTCAACAGTTGCAAGTAGAGATGCAGCCGGTTGTCGAACTCCATCAGTTTCTTCTGGTAGGTGTCGACGTCGCGCGATTTCTTGGCGTGGGCCTTGCGGACCTCGTCCTCGAACTTGTGGATTGCGTCGCGGAATTCGTCGATCGAATAGCGATAACCTTGCCGCCGTTTCAACCCGAGCGCGTTGAGCAGGTCCAGGTTCTCGATGCGGAACACCTTGTGCCGCGTCGCCTCGGGACTGTCGGTGATCGCGTCGAGCAACCACTTCACGGCCGGCTCGCGGTGCTCGCCGTCGCCGTCGCCGGTCTCGAAACTCTCGCTGTCGGCGATGACTCGCAGGCTGTTGCGAGCCAAGGTGTCGAACGGCTTGGGGCGCCCCTGGAAGACCACGGGCAGCTTGCCAAACTCGTCCAGATTCATCTTGTCGGTTCGATTTCTGGGAGGCAGAACCATGGCGACGACGAACAGGGCCGCCAGTCCGACGACCCCCCACGGCAAAACCCTGGCCGCGAGGCGCTCGCCGCCGGGGCGCGCGACGCGCGGGCGCTTCGCCTTCCTTGGCGGTTCGAGCCGTTGATCGCGTGCCGCGCTGGTCCGAAACAGGGCCAAGACCCCCAACGCGATGCCCGGCAAACCGCCGAGCGCCATCGACACGACGGCCCCGACCGTGGCCAGGTCGGTCTTGCGCCGCCGCAGGAACCGCACCAGCGTGGTCCAGAAATGCGCCAACATGCCCGTCGCCACGATCATGCAGGCCACGTAGGGGATCATCCAGCCGGTATTGGCAACCACCTGCAAAACCGTCACCTCGACGCCCGTCGAACTGTCGAAGTTCTGTTGATAAAACGTCTCGCCCGCGTAGCGCAGCGGGTTGTTCATCCAGATCTTCACGTCGCGGTCGACGTCGCGGCTCGCGTCGACCAGCCGTAGCTCGGACGAATAGTTCTTCGCCATGTTCGTGCCCATGTACTTGTCGAACCGGACGTCCTTGAGATACATGGCATAAGGCTTGTAGTCGCGCTTGACCCTCAGAACCACGTCATACGTCTTGCCGTCGACGGCCGCCTTCTCGGGCAAGTTCTTCATCGAAAGCATGACCCCCAGCAGGCGAGTGCCCAACGATTTCGAAGGGTCGCGCTTGTCGATCAGCGTGACGTAGGCCGACGTCATGTCGATGCCGCGATCCGTGTCGACTCCCGTCGTGGCGTCGAGCGGCTTGGCGATGTGCGACGTGCCGAACCCGGTGTCCGCCGGGTTGCTCTCGCCCGGCTCCGCCGGAACGATCGTGCTGTTCTGCAAATACTCGAGCACCTGGATGTCAAAGGGCAGGTCCGGGTGCTGGATCAACCCCTTGGCCTGCAGCATTTCCTCCGGAACCACGACCACATCGTCGGTTTCCGGGCCGCTGGTGTCGATCACGGCCAACTCGCGCTTGCGGATATCTTGAGCGTAATTCGTCGCCTCGCGCTCGGCGATTTGCATCTGCCCTTCGACGTGCAGATGATGCACGACCAGCTCGTTGATCATCATCAGGCCGATACCCGCGTGAAGCAGCACGACGCCCGCCCGCTTGCGAAACACCAGGATGCAGCCGGCCAATAACACCAGTCCGGCCAGGCCGCCCTTCATCAACTGCCAGAGGATGCGCAACGACGAATCGCCCAGCGCCGCCGCGTCGCCGCGGTAATAAAGCCAGCCGGTGAAAACGGCCAGCACCGCCCCAAAGCCCAGCAGCAGGCCACGCTCCAGTCGCCGAGGGGACCCCAGCCGCAAGCCGGTAACGAGGGCCGAAACCGCGAACGCGGCCAGAATGCCCTTGGTCACCTCCCACAACAAGTGCCACGAAGCGTGCTGCGAAAACTGCGAAAACCAGGCAAGATCCTGAATGCCCTCCTTGTTCGACCCGCTCTCGATCACGGTCCAGGTCATCACGGCGCCCAGGGCGATCAGCGCCAAGCCGCCGAGCAGCCGCGCTCCTCTCGACTGCGCCTTGAAACGTAGGGAGTGAGCGGCCAGCAGGTTGAGCAGCATCGCCAGGCCGATCGTGAAGCCGCCGGGGAAATAAAATCCGAGCGTGCCGGGAATGTTGATCTCCGCAGGCAAGACGGCCTTGAAAACGCGCAACGGAATCCAAGCCAGCGGCGTGCGGAAATAATCGCGCATCACCTTCCAGATGTCCTGATCGACCTGGGCCAGCGTACCGGCGAAAATGATGAAGATCGCCAGCGCGAACAGTGCGACGGTCAGCTTCAACGAAGCCAACGGCGCGACCAGTTTTCGCGCGACGTCTCCCGCGCCGGCCGGCTGGGGGTCGGAGTCGCGGCCGAAGCGGGGCGGTTCCGTGGTTCGGATCGTGTCACTGGCCATCGCCGGCTCCTTCCTCACGAAAATGAATCGACTGGACGAATTGCTCAAAATGTTCCCGCTCGCGTTCAGCCAGTTGGTTGTCGCCCGCCAATTTGATGAACCAGATCTGCCCCGCGACCGGCGCCACGACGCCCAGGATCGTCCGTTCGGTCCCGATCAGGCGGAAATAGGCGCCTTTCGTTTCGCCGACGGCGATGGATTCGACGTCATTCCGCAATTGCTCCTCGTCGATCGGTTCGAGCATCACCTGGCCGCGCCAGCGGTTCACATTGTCCAACAGCCCGCCGCCCGCCGTACTGATCGTGATCTCGGCCTTGCGATCGCCGTCGGCCACTTGGAAAGCTGCCTTGCGCATGGGTGCCGGCCCTAATGCCTCCCAGCCCTCGGGAACCTGGTACGTCGGCTCCGCCGATTCATGCGGATCGCTGGGGCCGTCCGGCCCGCCCGCGCCACGGGGCTCGCCGGTTGGCCCGAGGGGTCCGCCGGGGCCACCGGCGAAGGGGGGCTGCCCCATCCCGCCAGGCTTCAGTTTCCCCTCGAAGTTGACCATCAATGCGGTGGCGCCTTGAGAGCCAATCTCAAAACCACCTTGTGGTGCAGGCGTCCCGCCTGCCTGGCGGTTTTGGGATAGGCTCTTAAGATCAACTTTCGTCGCCGTCTGGTCCAACTCCGCCTTGTCGATGGGCGGTAGACCAAGCTGATGGCGCCATCGGTTGACGTTCGACAGGGCGTAGCCTGTTTCGTCCACTCCTTCGCCACGCGGCAACGAGGTTACCGTCGCCTCCAGCTTGCCGTCGTTCGACTCGATTTCCAGCGTCGCGTATCGCATGCCGTCGCCGGGCCGCTCTCGCCAGCCCTTGGGCAAGGTCCACTTGGGCGTCTCTTGGTCGCTGAACCGCACCGATTGCACCAGCGCGGTGAAATTCTCGGCTTGTTGCTCCACCTGGTCGCTTTGACCGGCGAGCTTGAAGAACCAATTCAGGTCTCCATGTGCGACGATCGCAGCCAGCATGCGGTCCTTTCCCGCCTTGTCGGCCCCCGTGAGCTGGTCGATCACCGCTTGTTTCGGCACGCGATAGTGTTCTATCTGGGGGGAGCGGCCACAGCCGATGAAAGGCACGACGGACGATCCGGCGATGACGACAACGATAGCGAGGCGGACGTTCAAAATGGCTTTCAGCAACGAGAACGATAGCGGCGGGGCCCCTTTTCAGGGGTTTACGCGGCAGGAGGGCTACGAGGCGAGTTTTGCCCCTTCAACGATTATAGCCGATCCAAACAAAAAAAGTACAGATGTCACACTAACCTGCGGCGCAAGCAAGGTAACTTCAACGCTGGTGGCTGGTGGCAGAGCGTAAGCGATGCCCCGGCTATAGATAGCGACCGGGGCATCGCTTTGGCTCCGCCCCAGCCACCGTCCGCCACCGTCCCGCCTTCGGCGGATTTCACTTCGGTGCTGCCTGAAAGAACCTGCCTAATAATTGAGCACCAAAAACCGCGCGCGGACCCGGCTGAAACGGCCGGCAAATCCTTGCTGTGAAAATCTGTTTTCTATGGAGTTTTTGGGGCGTTTATCGATCGGCGTGACTGTGTATTCCGTCATCGCTTTCGGCACCTGGCTGCCTACGATTTGTGCAATGCCGCCCATTAATTAAGCACCGCTTCCGCCTGTTCAATCGCTCGGCTGACCACGCACTACCGCTGTACGTGCGTGCAAGCAAGTGGCGGTCGGTTGCCTTTGGCGAGCGGGGGGCGTTAGCCCCCTGTTGGGTTGTGCCCCTTAGGGTGTTGTCTTGACTCAGGTTTTTCTTCCTGCAAGTTTCCTTCCTCGATCACCGGGTGGTAGTTCAACTGCACGCGCATGCCGTGACGGTCGCTGTCTGTCGCCTTTTCGCTCCGCGAAAGGACGTTCTTTCGCGGAGCGAAGCCCCCTGTTGGGTTGTGCCCCCTTAGGGTGTTGTCTTGACTCAGGTTTTTCTTCCTGCATGTTTCCTTTCTCGATCAGCGGGTGGTAGTTGAACCGCACGCGCATGCCGTGACGGGTGCTGTCTGTCGCCTTTCGCTCCGCGAAAGGACGTTCTTTCGCGGAGCGAAAGGCGACATTACAGGCAACCGACACACAACCCTCGTGAGAAACGTTCCCTGTCAAGGCCGAATTTTCAACACCCTAGTGCCCTCCTGTTTGCTTGTCATGCGGCAGAAGAAGACATCCATCCATCCATCCAATTCTGGCCAATGCAGGCCAGGCGACAACGACGGTAAGATAGGCAAATCGCATGGCCGGACGGCGGCCCAAACCGAGGTGGGAGCGGATGCGGCGGCGCAAGGTTGTCGTCACGAGCATCGCGGGCCGACGAAAAGTGGAACCGGCGCGCAGCGCCGAACGGCCAATCCATCGGCGACCATGATCCGCGGCGGCCGAGGCGATGCCTCGCGTCAGCCAAAGGCCAGCTTGCTGGCCGTCACGCCCTGATACCAGCACTTGCCGCGACGGGCGGCCAACGCG
>DATKSN010000145.1:0-39701 GCA_035531595.1 Pirellulales bacterium
GAAATTCGCGCCCCAACGCGCCCGAAACAACGAGTCCCACGCGCAGAACGGCCATCCGCGACCATCTTCGTGCCAAGTCCACCCCCCCTCCAGGCTTAGATTTCCGGCGAATGACCGATTTTCCGACAGGCACTAGCTAGCCTGGATTTCCTGACAAAATGGCGACCCGCGAGGGCCCAACTCGTGCATGCACCTTCCGAGCTTTACCGCCCTTCGCTGGCACTGCTCACCGATCTTTATCAACTGACGATGGCCTACGGCTATTGGAAAAGCGGCATGCAGCGGCGCGAGGCCGTGTTTCATCTGTTCTTCCGACACCATCCGTTTCGCGGCGGTTTCACGATCGCCTGCGGCCTGGAGTACGTCGTCGATTGGCTGACGCGGTTTTGCTTTGCCGACGACGACCTGGCGTACCTTGCCACGCTGCGTGGCGACGACGGCGCGGTCCTGTTCGAGCCGGCCTTTTTCGATTACCTGCGGGGAGTCCGCTTCAGCGGCGATCTCGACGCGGCGCCCGAGGGGACGGTCGTCTTCCCCAACGAGCCGTTGCTCCGTGTGACCGGATCCTTGATCGAGGGGCAACTGTTCGAGACGGCCCTCTTGAACATCGTCAACTTCCAGACGCTGATCGCGACCAAGGCCGCCCGCGTTTGCATGGCGGCGCGGGGCGATCCGGTGATCGAATTCGGGCTGCGCCGCGCCCAGGGCATCGACGGCGCGCTGGCGGCCAGCCGGGCGGCCCATGTCGGCGGTTGCGCCGCCACTTCCAGCGTATTGGCCGGCCGCATGTTCGGCATTCCGGTCAAGGGAACGCACGCCCACAGTTGGGTCATGTCGTTCGACGACGAGCTGTCGTCGTTCGAGGCCTACGCAAAGGCCATGCCCAACAACTGCGTATTCCTGGTCGATACCTACGACACGCTGGGCGGTGTGCGGCACGCCATCCAGGTGGGCCAATGGCTGCGGTCACGAGGGCACGAGTTGGCGGGCATCCGGCTCGACTCGGGCGACCTGGCCTATTTGAGCACCACCGCCCGCAAGCTCCTCGACGACGCCGGCTTCCACCGCTCGGTGATCGTCGCCAGCAACGACCTCGACGAACACCTGATCGCCAGCCTCAAGGAACAGGGAGCGGCGATCGGCGTGTGGGGCGTGGGCACCAAGCTGGTGACGGCCTACGACCAGCCCGCCTTGGGCGGCGTCTACAAGCTTTCCGCCCTTCGCTCGCCGGGCGAAGCCTGGAGCTATCGCCTCAAGCTCTCGGAACAGTCGATCAAGATTTCGACGCCGGGTATCTTGCAAGTGCGGCGCTTTTCGGCCGGCGGCGAATGCCTGGGCGACATGATCTACGACGAACAACTCGGCGCCGGCGTCGAAGCGACGCTTGTCGACCCTCGCGACGCCAACCGCCGCAAGAACATTCCCTCCGCCACGCCGTACGACGACTTGCTCGTGCCGATCGTTCGCCAAGGTCGGCTGGTCCGCGACCAGCCGCCGCTGGCCGCCATTCGCGACCGCGCCGGTGCCGAGTTGGCGCGGTTTTCGGCCGGCGTTCGTCGCTTCGTCAACCCGCACGAGTACCCCGTCGGGCTCGAACCGCGGCTGTTTGAACTGAAGAACCGCCTCGTGCGAGAGGCGCGCGGGCTGGAGTAGTCATTTGTCATTTGTCCCATGAAAATGAGAGCGCGGTGGCTGGGGCAGAGCCTAAGCGATGCCCCGGTTCCCGCGTGCGCTCCGGCGCACCACGGCATCGCCTGGCGGAATGGTTCGTTGAAATGTGGCCGCGGGAGCGGCCGCAAATGCGTTCCCACGCGGAGCGTGGGAACAAGGAGTGAAAGAACCCACTCCAGGCGCGCCGGCATTACCTGTCCCCTGTTACCTGTAACCTCAGTCCCATGACCGCCCTCCTCTTGATCGATCTTCAGAACGACTTCCTACCGGGCGGAGCCCTGGCCGTGCCGCGGGGCGACGAGGTGCTCGCACAGGCCAACGCATTGCAGCTTGGCTTCGACCTGGTCGTCGCCACGCAAGATTGGCACCCGGCCAACCACCGCGGCTTTGCCGCGAACCATCCTGGCAAGCGGCCGGGCGACGTGATCGAACTCGACGGATTGCCGCAAGTGCTTTGGCCCGTTCATTGCGTCGCGCAAACACCCGGCGCCGCGCTGGCCGCCGCATTGAACACGACGCGGATCGCGCGGATCTTTCGCAAGGGGACCGACCCCTCGGTCGACAGTTACAGCGGTTTTTTCGACAACGGCCACCGTCGAGGCACGGGCCTGGCCGAGTTTCTAAGGGAGCGAGGCGCCAGCGAGGTGCATGTATTGGGTTTGGCGACCGATTATTGCGTCAAGTTCACGGCGCTCGACGCGCGCCGGCTTGGCTTACGCACATTCCTCATCGCCGACGCCTGCCGTGGCGTCGAGCGCGCGCCCGGCGACGTCGCCGCCGCCATCCGCGAGATGCGGCAAGCGGGGGTCGAGGTCGTCGCGGCCGACAATTGGGGGTCGGAAAAAGGGACGTTCTGATTCGTCCCGATCTTGTCATGGCCGGCTGCACGAGCAACTTTACCCAGCGGGACACACCAACCTCCAGCAACGGTGGATGCGCTGGTTGCGAAAGTCCTCCGGCACGGTCTGCCGGCTGATCTCACGGACGGTAACACCCGGCGCCCCAGCGGGCGCGAACTTGAACCGCCGCGAATTCGTCGAGAAGAAAATGATTCCGCCGGGCGACATGAACTCGACCAGCCGCGTCAGCAACTCGGCGTGGTCGCGCTGGATGTCCCAGTCGCGCTCGGTCTTCTTGCTGTTGGAAAACGTGGGCGGATCGACGACGGCCAGGTCGTACGCGCGGCCCGGTCGGTGGTACTCGAGGAATGCCCGCGCGTCGTCGCGGACGAAGCGGTGCCGGCCATCGAGCGCGCCGTTGAGCCGCAGGTTCTCCTTGGCCCAATCGAGATACGTGTTCGACAAGTCGACCGTCGTGGCCTCCGCCGCGCCGCCCGCCGCGGCATAGACCGTGAACGAGCCGGTGTAGCCGAACAAGTTCAAGAACCGCTTGCCGCCGGCCGCGTCGCGCACCAGCGACCGGGTGATACGGTGGTCGAGGAACAGCCCGGTGTCGAGATAGTCGGAGAGGTTCACGCGGAACGTCAGGCCCCCTTCCTGAACGTCGAATGTTCGGCCCGCCTCGGCGAACCGCTCGTATTGCTCCGTGCCGCGCTGCCGCTCGCGGCGTTTCATGAAGACACGCCCCGGCGGCACGCCCAGCACCTCTCCGGCCGTGCGCGCCATCAGGTCGAGCCAGTCGCCGTGCTCGGCTGGCGTGCGGTCGTGCGGCCGGTCGTACTCGGCCAGGTGCAGACAGTCTTCGTAGCGGTCGACGACCAGCGGGATTTCGGGTACGTCGCGGTCGTACAGCCGGTAACAGGTGATCCCGCGCTTGGTCGGCCAGCGGCGCAGGTGCCTCGCCCGGTGGGCCAGCCGGCTCCTGAATGTTTCCGCCTGCCGGCCGGCCTTGGCCGTGAGTCCGCCGAACGCCGGACGAGGAGGCGGAATTGCGGATTGCCGGTGGTCATTCGTCATTGGTCCCTTGTCATTGGTCAGAGTACCTGGTGTTCGGTTCCCATCCGGCAATTCGCAATTTGCAATTTGCATTTTGCAATTTGCAATCTCGGCGTCGGCATACGCCGTCCGCCCCGAACTTTCCGCTGATGCCTGTTGGGCGTCGCCCCGGTCGCCGTCAACCGAAGAACAGGGGGCTGACGCCCCCCGCTCGCCATCGGAACAGGGGGCTGACGCCTCCCGCTCGCAGTCGGAACAGGGGGCTGACGCCCCCCGCTCGCCGTCGGAACAGGGGGCTGACGCCCCCCGCTCGCCGTCGGAACAGGGGGCTGACGCCCCCCGCTCGCCACTGTCCCCTGTTACCTGTAACCTGTAACCTCCGTTCCCTTGCCCGGGCCTCGGGCCGTGGAACTGGTAATAAGTACATTCGATGCGCGCGTTGTACAGTTTGCGGCGGCGATGGGCCGGCTGGCCGACGAGGTCTTCAAAATCGCTCCAGGCCGTGAGGATGTAGTGCGACCAGGTCGGCAGCCGCCTCAGCACGTCGGGCATCGAGCGGTAGAGAGCCTCGATTTCCGACGATTCACCCATCCGCTGTCCGTAGGGCGGGTTGCAGATCACGCAGCCGTAGGGCTTGTGGCTCGTCAGGTCGTGGAAGTCGCGCTGCTGGAAATGGATGTCGCCGGCGACGCCCGCCTGCTCGGCGTGGTAGCGGGCCAGGCTCAACGCCGCGGCGTCGATGTCGGTGCCGATGATCCTCAGCGGCAAGTCGGGCTTCGCCAGCTCGCGCGCCTCGCGCCGCGCCTCGTCCCAAAGCGCGGGCGGCAGCCGCGGCCAGGCCTCGGCGGCGAACCGACGGTTCAAGCCGGGCGCCAGATTGCGGCCAATCAAGGCGGCCTCGATCGGGATCGTGCCCGACCCGCAGAACGGGTCGACCAGTTGCCGATCGGGACGCCAGAAGCTCAGTTGCACCAGTGCCGCCGCCATCGTTTCCTTGAGCTGGGCCTCGCCCGTGAGCTTGCGGTAGCCGCGCTTGTGCAGGCCGGCCCCCGACGTGTCGATCGTCAGCGTGGCACGGTCTTCGAGCAACGCCACCTCGAGGGTGTACAGCGGCCCGGTCTCATCGCACCAATCGAGCTGGTACACGCTCTTGAGCTTCTCGGCGATCGCTTTCTTGACGATCTTCTGGCAGGCCGGCACGCTCGACAGTTGCGACTTGACCGAGCGGCCATTGACGGGAAACGCCGCGTCGCGACCGAGCCACTCTTCCCAGGGCAAGGCATACGTCGCGTCGAAGAGTTGGCCGAAGTCCGTCGCCTCAAACGTGCCCAGCCGCAACAGCACACGGTCGGCCGAGCGGAGCCAGAGGTTCGCCCTGGCGACGCCGGCCTCGTCGGCCCTGAATGCGATCCTGCCGGTTTGAGTGATTGCCGTCTCGTAACCCAGCGACTTGATCTCGCGCGCCACCACCGCCTCGAGGCCGACGGCCGAAGTCGCGATCAATTCAAGTTCAGCCATGATGCGGAAATGAAAAAAGCAAGCGATCGTCCAAGAAGGACCGCAGCGCCTCGCCGGTGACATTCGGCAGTGCGAGCGTCCTTAGTTCAATGAGGTCGAGATCGGGATCGTTAGCGACGGCGAAATCCAATCCAATTCGACTTGGTTCACCGTATCGGGAATCGCAACATCAGCCATAGCGTAATCCAGTCGGCAGGCACCGATCAGCCAGCATCATTTCCATGATTATTCTACCCCAGCGAAGTTTGCAACGCCAGAGTGTTTATTCGTCCAAGCCATCGAACGAATGCCACGCGAACAGCGTTCCTCAGAGCGTCGCTCTGAGGGACGCATCAACACCCCCGAAGACCATCACCTCGTTCTTGTTGCTGGTCAGGCGGCGGACGAAAAACTCGACGCCGCCGGCGGCGAGCCAAGCCTTGATATCTTGCAAGTTTCCGTAATCGTCGTCGCCCCGGAACTTCAGGGTCACGCAGAACCAGCGGCACCAGCCCTGGTCGATCCAGGTCCGCAGCAGTTCGAACGTGCGGCTGGGAAAGGCGATCACGTCGCACAACAGCCAATCGACGTCGGCGGCCGGCCGGTAGCGAAAGGCATCGCCGCGAATGAAGGTCATGCGAGCGTGCCGCATGAGATCGGCCCGCAGCGTGCTACGATCGACCGCCGTCACTCGCGCGCCGCGGGCAAGTGCCAGCCAGGCCCAACTGCCCGGACTGCTTCCCAGATCGACGCACGTTTCGCCTGCCGCGATCCGGCGGCCCAAGCGGATTTCGGCCTCGGCCAGCTTGGCGAAGGCTCGCGAGGGCGCGCGCCGGTTCGGGGGGATCGACACTTCGCCGTTGGCAAAGCGCGAAACGCAGCGCCTCAGGTTCAGCCAACGATCCGCACCGCAGCAAGACCAATAGCCCGTGCTCGGCGTGACCAGCCCCACTTGCACCAGCGACTCGTCGGAAGTCGCCGGCGCGCTCGGCTCGGCGACCAAGGCACGCCAAAGCCGGCGGCGTTTCTTACGCAGGATTTCGCCGATCGCCCGCTCGATCAGCCGGCACCGCGCCGGCCCGACCGGGCCGGCGGGCACCGGTACATTGAACACATGCAGCCGCCAGCGACCTTCGTGCTCGCGTAACGATTCGATCATCCAGTCGGTCGTTTGCGCCGCCCACGCGGAAATCGACTTCGCCGAGACGGGCACGGCGTCGGGCAGGCACTGGCTGGCGAATGCGACGGACGGCCCAACGCCGTCCTGCGCGAGCACGCGCTCACTACCGACCCAACCCTCGGCCTGGATCTCATTTTTCGCTCCGGGAAAGACTCGCCTTAGTTCGGCGAGCAGGATATTTTCCCAGCCCCGTTCGCAGGTGAATACGTGTCGCGTCAAGGTTGCCCGTCGCGGAAAATCGGCTCTGGAGGGAACGCCCGTGCCGAAGATCCGCCTTCGGTGGAGGGCGCCGGCGTGTCCTGCACGACGACGTTGTTCCGATTATATCCTACCTTGCTCCCTGGGGCATTTTCAAACCACCCCAAAACAGCGACCAACCGTATTTTCGTGCTGGCGGAGAAACGCGATCTTCGACATCCCCACGACGTCTGAGCAAGCCGCGCAAGCGGCGGCGTGTCCCCGCGCCACACTTCGCACGTCATGGGGTATTCGGAAGTCGTTTTTTTTCGCTTCGCTGCCGTTTTCTTTCGCACGCTTGTTGCTGCGCAACGAGCGTGCTTTTTTGCGTAGAATGATCCTTCCTCATTCGTGGGCCGCCACGGACCCCCGCGCAGCTTGCGCCGCGGGTTGGTGTGACACCGGCCTTGGAAATCGGCCATGCGGAGGCTGGACAACCGCGCCTCGGATGCGCCACAATGCCGCCATGTCCGAAGAAGATTTCGATACCGAAAGCCTGGCGGCCTACCTGCACCTGGGGGCGGCGCAGGTCCAGAAGCTGGCCGAGCGCGGCAAGCTGCCCGGCCGGCGCGTGGCCGGCGGCTGGCGCTTCGCGCAGGGCGAGATTCATCACTGGCTCGAGGATCGGATCGGACTTTCGGCCGACGATGAGTTGCTGCGCGTCGAAGGCGCGCTGAAGGCTTCCAGGGGCGATTTCGACGAGGGACCACCGTCGATCGCCGCGATGCTGCCGCTCGAGGCGATCGAGATACCGCTGGCGGCGCGCACGCGAGATTCGGTCATCACCTCGATGGTCGAACTGGCGGCGCGGACAGGCTGGCTTTGGGATCCGGTGAAGATGACCGAGGCCGTCCGAGGTCGCGAGGAGATGCACCCCACGGCGCTGGATGTCGGCGTGGCGCTGTTGCACCCGCGGCGGCCGTTGCCGACGATCCTGGCCCAGGCCTTCCTGGCCTTGGGCCGCAGCGAGCGGGGCATCCCGTTCGGCGGCAGCCGGGGCGTGTTGACCGACACGTTCTTCCTGATTTGTTCGACCGACGACCGCGGGCACTTGCAGGCTTTGGCGCGGCTCAGCCGGCTGCTCGCCTCGCACGATTTTCTGGCCGAGCTTCGCGCGGCGACGGATGCGCGCGGCGTTCATGAGTTGATCGCGCAGGCCGAACAGAATCTGCCTGGCTGAGTTGGACAATCACGGACTTCACCGATTCACCCGATCCGTTGCTCGATCTTTTTCAAGACTTCATCGTCGCTTGGGTAGCTGGGGGGCAGAAAACCCCGCAATGGGATCGGAACTCCATCCATTCGGTACGCCGTGCCTGGCAGGTGGACACCATAAACCGCCGTGGTGAAGCGAATCGTCGGCGGCAGAAAGGATTCGATGGTGGGATGGTCCAAGACGATGGTGGGTATCCGACGCAAATGAGCTTTCGCCGCTTCGGAAAATCGGGCCACCCCTTCGCTGCCCACGAGCAGGCAGGCATCGACGTCGCGCCGCTGAAGCATATCCTGGGCGGAAAACTCGCCGGGGTTGTAACGGGGGTAACCCCGTGAAAAGTTCACGCTGAAGGGGTAGCCGGTCTGCCAGGTCAACACCGTGTCGGCACCGGTCACGTCGCCGGGAACACGCATCCTGCGGGCGAAAAAACGGGTGTGGTCGTTCAGGTCGCGGACCAACAACAACAGCGCTTCGACGTTGTGTTGGCCCAAGCTCGTCATGCTCAGGCCCAGTCCGAAGAAGACGATTCCGTACCGGCACCGCTTCATCCGCGCGGCCAGGTCTTGCAACAAGGGCAAGGGCGCGCCGGTCGCCGCGGTCGCCTCCACCGGCGCGCCTCGCACCAGGCTGCGCAGCGTCGTCAGGGCTTCGAAATCCGCGCCGGGTTTCACCGGCAAGAACCAATCCGCCGCCTCGCTGCTGGCGGTCGGTTTCACGTCGACCACGATCAGAGTACGATCAACCCGGCCGCCCGGAATGAATCGGCCCTGGGGCAGAACGGAATAGCGCTCGAAGTGGCGAGGATGGCTCTCAAGGGGGTTCGACCCCCAAAAAATCACCAGGTCGGCCCGGTTCTTGACCTCGCCCAACGTGCAAGTCGATTCCCCGACCTCTTGGATTGCCATCACGGAGGTGGCGTGGCAAAGCGAGGCGTTGGTGTCAATGGTGGCCCCGATCCGCTCAGCCAGGCTGACGGCGGCACGCTGGCCTTCGGTACTGCTGCGGGACATGCCGTAGATCAGGGGCGACGACGACGCTCGGAGAATGTCCGCCGCCCGGTCCCATGCGGCTTGCAGCGAGACCGCCCGGCCTTCGATCTGAGCGGCGGGGGGCTGATGACGATCCTGTCCAAGCAACCACGGCTCGGCCAGGCGGCAAGCGCCTTGGGCCTGGGTGATACGCCCACGGTCCACGGTCACACGGAGGTCGTCGCAGACACAGCCGCAAACCGTGCAGCCGATATGCTCGAAGATTTCCAGAAAAACACCTCCCCGTGACCCATCAATGGACTCGCAAGAATTCAGGCGCTATCGCGAGACGCCCCGTAGTCTGGCGAATTCCGCGATCCACCAGTGTACGCGAATTCGCCGGCCGTGAGCAAGCGGATGGCAAAACGCGCGAGTTTCAGGGGGGATTCATTTCGTTTCGGCGCGACGGAGTGATAGAATAGGGTCGTTGATTCGAAGGGCCAAAAACTGATTGGTAACCGCGCGACGACTGCTCGCGTTGTATTCACCGGAGGCTGAATCCATGCCGATTCACGACTGGACTCGCGTCGATGTCGGCATCTTTCACGATTTCCACCACGATTGGATCTTCACGATCAAGTGCGCCCTGAACACGGGGATTCTCCCGCCTGATTACTACGCCCTGGCGGAACAGGTCGCCGGCGGCTTCCACCCCGATGTCCTGACTCTGGAACGAAATCACCCGGCCTCGCCCGCCGCTGGCGGCAACGGCCCTTCGGCCGCGCACTCATCGAACGGGATCGTCGCGTTGGCCACGGCCCCGCCGCGTGTGCGCTTCACCGCCGCGGCGGAGGGAGAACGCCATGCCCGGAAGCGACAGCGGATCACCATCCGCCACGTCAGCGACGACCAGGTCGTGGCGATCCTTGAAATCGTCTCGTCGGGCAACAAGGGAAACCGGCACGCCTTGCAATCGTTCATCGAAAAAGCCGTGGGGGTGCTCGATGCCGGCATCCATCTGCTCACGCTCGATTTGTTTCCGCCCGGACCACGCGATCCGCAAGGCATCCACGCGGCCATCTGGTCACAGATCGTCGACGAGAGTTTTCAATTGCCGCCCGACAAGCCCCTGACCTTGGCCAGTTATGCGGCCGGCGACGTGATCCGAGCCTTCATCGAGCCGGTGAGCGTGGGCGATGACGTGCCGCGGATGCCCTTGTTCCTCGAAGCGGGCTCCTATGTCACCGTGCCTTTGCAGCCGACCTACCTGGCCGCGTTCGACGCCGTCCCGAAGCGCTGGCGCGATGAACTCGAGTCGTCCACCGCCGGCTGATGCCGGATCCTCGTGCCGCGACGAGGCGGTGGTTCCTCGAAACCCACCCGTGTACGCGAATTCGCCGGCCGTGAGCAAGCGTCCGTCCTCGCTTGCCGCCGGGGTGGTGGCGGGTTTCGCCCCGTAGGGCTTGGGGTGGTCGAGTGAATGGCCTATGACGTAGAATGGGGGAATGGCCGGCGGCACCGACCTCCCACTCTCGATCAGCGAACTCGAAGCCGCGCTGCGCGCGGCCGACCCGGCGGCGCTCTTGGCGCCCCCCCGCATCCTACGCCGGATGATCAAGCACGATCGGGAGATCGGCGGCATCGGGCTGCGGGTGCCTCACCGCAAGAGCTACCTGATCGCCGCCGAATCGCTGCTCAAGATCGTCGATCGAGACGAGCTCGGGCTGGCCGCGGATCATCAACTTCCCCCGCGCGTGATCGTGCTGGCCCGGCCCGACACCGAGCGGCTGGCCGCGTACACCTCGGGCGAAGCGCTGACGAAGTTCTGGCGTCTGCTGTTCCATGTGCGTGTCCATGCCGCGCTGGACGACCAACGGGCCGCCGGCCTGCTCGACGACGCGTCCGTCCACCGGCGTATCCGCCGGATCGGCCAGTCCGAGTTCGAGGAAGCGCGGCTGGTGCTCAAACAAGAGGATCTCCTGCTTCCGCCGCCCGGCGACGTGAGCGCCTACATCGAGTTCGCGGCGACCTATCTCGAGCTCCGCTACTTTGCCGACACGCTCGTCCCCCAGTATTTTCCGCTACTGGCGCGCTCGCGGCACGTTGATGACGTGCTGGCCGGCGACCTCGATGCCGACGCGCTCTTCGCGTCCACGCGGCTTCCGCATGCTCCGCTACCGCGGTCGCCGGCCGACGACTCGGATTTCGAGCCCGCCGACGATCTCGACGACCAAGATCTGGCGCTGGCGCCCGCGCGCGCGTCGGAGGGCCTCTACCGCCGCTTGAACCGGCGCGCCGACCGGTCGGCCGCGATCGGCAACGCCGTCCGCGCGGCGATCCTCCGTTCGCGGGCGGCGCGGCATGTGCGGCCCAGCCTGGCCTCGCGCGCGCGCGGCCTCGCGCGCGACGAACTGAAGTTGCTCACCGACCGGCTGCAAGCCGCGCTCGACTTCGGCGACCGCGACCGCGTTCGCTGGTCGAAATCGCTGACGGCCCTCCTGGGCCGCTCGGCGCAGGGCTTCTGGACCCGCGAATCGCGCACGCTCTACGACCTGCAAAAGGTCTGCATCGACTGCGAGCGCGACGTCTACGCGCTGGACATGATCGAATGGGCCTTGTCGCGCGGCAAGCTGCCGATCAAGCGCCACCTGCCCGGCCAGCGCGAACTGCTCGTGCTCAAGCACCTGCGCGTCGCGTCGCGCCGGGCGGTCAAGGCACGGCTCGGCGACGACGATCGCCGGCGGCTGGTGACGCTGTTGGAAAGCGCCGTACGCCGCGCCGAACAGAAGCTGCGCGAGCGGTTCCGGCCCGCGGTCGCCGCGGCGCTGGAGCAACTCGGACTTGAGCCGCGCAACCTGCCCGAGCGCGTCGCCCACGATAAGCTGATCGAGGAATTGCTCGACCGCGTGGTCGACGACGGTTTCCTCGCCATGAGCGACTTGCGCGACGCGATCTCGCGCAACAATCTCAAGCTGCCCGACCTCGCCGACGGCGCCGAGTTCGTCCGGGGCGACCAATTGCTGCGCGCCGACAGGCGCCTGGCGACGCTGATGGACGGCGTTTACCACCGCGGCGAAGTCTACCAGCGTTGGCCGCAGCGGCTCAGTTCGCTGGCCTTCGGCACGGGCCCCGGCCGGCTGCTGGTGCGCTACTTGGCCCTGCCTTACGGCGGCGCTTATGTGCTGTTGAAATTCGCCGAGCATCTCGTCGAGTTGCTTCTCGGCCGCCCGGCGGTCGCCGATGCCGGCGCCGCCGCCTCGTTGACCGATTCCGGCGTCGCGACGATCGAAACGGCGCACTTCGCGCAAATGTCGTCCGGCGAGGTGCTGCTTGCGGTGTTCCTGTTGGGAACATTCCTGTTGGGTCTGATGTACGTCGAGGGCTTTCGCAGGAGCTGCGCCGCGGCGGTGCGGCGCCTGTTCCGCGGCGCGCGGATGGTGCTCGTCGAGTGGCCGGCGTGGTTCTTGCGGCTGCCGCTGGTGCGACGGTTGCTGGCCAGTCCGTTCTATCGGGTTTTGGCACGTTACGTGCTCAAGCCCCTGGTTTTCACCGGCCTGACGTTGGCGGCGTTTCCCGCGCTGGTGAGCGATCCCGTTTCGGCCGTGCGCAGCGGAGTGCTGGTGTTCCTGTTTTCGAACATACTGGTCAACTCGCGCGTCGGACGCGACGCCGAAGAGGTGTTCACCGACTGGGCCGTGCGAGGCTGGTATCAATTCCGCATCCGCATCGTGGCCGCGGCCGTGCAGATGGTCATGGAGTTCTTCAATCGGGTGGTCGACACGCTCGACCGCTTCCTCTACTCGGTTGACGAATGGCTGCGGTTCCGTAGCGGCCAGGGCCGAGCCGCGATCGTGGCGAAGGCGGTTTTGGGAGCGGGTTGGTTCTTCGTCAAGTACTTCGTTCGCTTCTGCATCAACCTGCTGATCGAACCGCAGATCAACCCGGTCAAGCACTTTCCGGTCGTGACCGTCTCGCACAAGATCATCGCGCCCTTGTGCTTCAAGCCGTTGCGCGACGCCTTGTTGCCGTTGGGATCCTACGAAGCCGGTATCATCGCCGGGGTGGTGGTTTTCCTCTTGCCGGGCGTGGTGGGTTTCCTGGTGTGGGAGCTGAAGGAGAACTGGCGGCTTTACCAGGCGAACCGTCCTCCGTGGCTGTTGCCGGTTCCTGTGGGTCACCACGGCGAAACGCTGGTCCGACTGCTGCGGCCGGGCTTCCATTCGGGCACGCTTCCCAAGCTGTTCGCCCGGCTTCGCCGGGCCCATCGCAAGGCCCACTGGACGGCGAACTGGCAGGCCTCGCACAAACAACGCCGCAAGATCCAGCAGGTGGAACACACGATCCGCGATTTCATCGAACGTGATTTGTTCAGCGTCTTATCGCAAAGCCGGCGTTGGGGCGGGCCGGCGCTGGGCCTGCGTGGCCTGGAGGCCGGGCCGGCCGGCACACGGTTTGAATTCACCTGCCCCGAACTGGGCGAAACGCCGCTGGTGATCGCGCTGGAAGAGCAGGCGGGCTGGCTCATGGCGCGGGTCGTCGAACCTGGCTGGCTCGACCGGCTCGGCGAGAAGCCGACCCAGGCCTTGGCCGACGCCCTGACCGGCTTCTACAAAATGGCCGGGGTCGAACTGGTGCGCGAACAGGTCGACGCCGCGCTCGAACCGCGCTGGGCCGACTACGATGTGATCGAGCCGGGATTGCTCGTCCGAACCGACGGCGGCGACGCGGCGGTTTACGATCTGCGCGCAAGCCCGACGATCGCGCCGCGGGCCGAGGCGCCGCCGTATGCGCGGCTGCCGGCTTTCGACCGGGAACAAGTCGTTTTCGCCGCCTCGCCGGTCGCCTGGGACGTGTGGGTCGAAGTCTGGGACCGCGACGAGTCGGGCGGCCGTTACCCGCCGCAGTTGGTCGTCGGGGCCCATCTCTTGCCCGTGGCAGCGAAGTGAAGAAAACCGATCTCCGAGATCCCCACCTATTTCCGGTGGCGCGCGACCGTGAGAAAGCCGTACAGCGTGACCGGCTCGTTCTCGCGCAGGATGTAGAACTTCAACGGACCCAGTTGATCGAAGTCGGGCCGCTCGAGAATGTACACCACGTCGGCCATCTTGATCGTCTCCCAAACGTGCATGCCGACCAGGACGTCGCCTTTGCGAATTCCCTGCTTCGCGGCGGGGCTCTCGGAACGCACGTCGAGCACGGTCAATCCCCCGTTGTAGCGTCCGCGGTGCAATTGTCTGAATTGTTTGCTCGGCATCGGCTTGAGAGCGAGGCCCAGCAAGTCCCAGCTCGGGTCGCTCGAATCGTCTTGGCTCCTGGGCGCGGAGGCCAGCACGATGGCCAATTCCAAGGGTTGACCCTTGCGCTGGACTTCGACGGGTATCTCGTCGCCGACCAAATGTCCCAAGAGCGCGCGTTCCAAATCGAGCGTGCGGCTGACGGGGTGATCGTCGACTCGCTTGATCACGTCGCCCGGCTTCAGCCCGCAGTCGGCGGCCGGGCTATGGACATCCACGGCGCCCACGACGACGTCGCAGTGGGTCGCGTCGAACTTCATGTTGGCCACCACGCCGTGCCAGGTGTGGTTCAGCCTGCGAGTGCTGAGCAAGTCGGCGGCCACTTCCATCACCTTGTCGACCGGGATCGCGAAGCCAATCCCCTGGGCTCCGGCCCGTACCGCCACGTTGAGACCGATCATCTGGCCGTCGACGTTCAAGAGCGGTCCGCCCGAATTGCCCGGATTGATGCTGGCGTCGGTCTGGATCAGGTCGTCGTAGTTCTGCGCGTCGCTGACCTGTACGGTGCGGTGCAAGGCGCTGATGATCCCCTTGGTCACCGTATGCTCGTAACCGAAGGCGTTGCCGACGGCCACGACGGTTTCGGCCAGCATCAGGTCGTTCGACGTGCCGACGGCGATGACCGGCAGCGGTTCATCGGAGTCGATCTTGATGATCGCCAGATCGGTTCGCGGATCGTGCGAGATGAGTCTGGCGATGTACGAGTCGTGGTCGACGGTGGTCACGCTGATCCGCTTGACTCCGTCAACGACGTGATGGTTGGTGATCACGTAACCTCGCGGGTCGATGATCACGCCGGTGCCCATGCCGTTGACCCGGCGTCCCACGTCGCCGGGCGCGGTCGCGGCGCCCTCGGCGGTGACGGTCTTTTCGCCGTGGATGTTGACGATGGCCGGCTTCGCCTGGTTGACGGCCAGCACGATCGGATCGCGGCGCCGCTGCGATTCGCCGCGCCGCGTTTCATCGCCGCGGCCGGACGGCAGTCCGCCTTGAAAGAGGAACGCCAGACACCCGATCGCAACAAGGCATGTGCGCGGAAAACGGCTGGCGTGTCGGTGGCTCATGAAGTTCGTCGCCTTAGGTGACAATCGATCGAGGCACCGCAACGCCTCACCGGGGAGCTAACGCCCCCCGCTCGCCTTGCCCGGATTATTCATGGTTCCACACCAACCCGCAGCGCAAGCAAGGCCCCGCGTTGGACCTACCTTGCTCGCGCTGCGGGTTAGTGTGACGGCAGTCTGCGCTCGTTTCCCCTGGACCATGAATTATTCGGGCTTGGGAACTAAATCGGTCCCCTGTTCAATGCGCCTTAAAATAGGGCCGTAACGGCGGTACATCATGCCCAAGTTGCCATCGACGAGACCGTTATGATCGACGATTTTCGCGGCGAAAAACTTCAGGGTGGCTCAGGCGCGCGCCGATTCTTAATTCACGCGGTCGAGATAGCCGGGGCATCGCTTACGCTCTGCCACCAGCCACCACATTCTCGTGGCAAAATGTCTCATCCTCGGCCGCGTGAAGTATAAGCGAACGACCATGGGGATGGAGTCCCCCACGAAACCGCCCTCGCGTCGGGCTGATGACTCCTACCGCGGCCTGATCGCTGTGGTAGGGGTTTGCCTAAAATACCCCGCCCACCGCGGGGTTTTTTTATGCGCTCGATTCGCCAAGCGGGCAACCATTGAACGAAACTTGCCTCGTTTGTCATCGCTGGAACGCAATGAAATCGACGAGAGCAACCATCATCGTCGCGATCGCGAGCGCGGTTTGCTTCGGGGCGTCGCCGACGCGGACGGCCGCGCAACCGCCGGGGCCGATGACCGCCCCCGCGGAAACGCCGGCGGCGCCGGAAGAGTCGCAACAAGAAGCCGAAACGCCGCGACGACTTCCGCCCGCGGAACGGCCTCCCGCCGCCGGAACCTACTCGCGACTTTTCTATGACAACGACTTTTCCTATCTCAACGATCCGACGAACCGCGAATTCCAGCTCGGCGACTATTTCAAGCAATGGCCCGTCCGGCGCCGGGGCATGCTCGATTTCGGCGGCGAATACCGCCTGCGCGATCATCACGAGTTCAATTTGCGGGGCCGAAACCTGACCGGCCAAAGCGACGATTTTCTGCTCCAGCGCACGCGTTTCTTCGGCAACTTGAAATTGGGCGACGCGCTGCGCGTGTACGGCGAGGCGCTCGATTCCGCCACCTCGTTTCAGCGACACACTCCCCTCCCCAGCGAGCAAAACGGCATCGAGGCGCTCAACCTGTTCGTCGACGCGCGCCTGATCGACGGCCGGCGCGGAGAGCTCTGGGGCCGGGTCGGTCGCCAGGAACTGGCTTACGGCAACGAGCGGCTCATTTCGCCGGCGGAATGGAACAACGTGCTCCGCACGTTCGACGGCGCCAAACTCTTTTGGCGGGGCCCTGAATGGGACGTGGACGCGTTCTGCGTCCGTCCCGTCGCGTTCGGCACCTTGCCCGCAAGCCAGTTGCGCTTCGACCAACCCGATCTCACGGAGGATTTCTACGGCGTCTGGAGCACGTATCATGGCCTCGAAAAGCAGACGGTCGACTTCTACTACTTGGGCCTCACGGTCTACGACGCGCCGATTTCCGCGGCCGAACCGGTCGACGCCAACTTTCAGACCGTCGGTTCGCGCTGGCAGGGACGGCAAGACAATCTACTCTGGGAGTTCCAAGGCTCGTACCAGTTCGGCCGTTATGGGTCGAGCGCGCAGTCGGCCGGCATGACGGTGACGGGCGCCGGCTACCAATTCGCCCAGCGGCCCTGGAAACCGGAAACCTGGATTTACTACGACTGGGCCTCGGGCGACGCGAATCCGGGAAACGGCCGCCACGGCACCTTCAACCAGTTGTTCCCCTGGGGACATCGTTATTTCGGTTTCATGGATCTGGTGGGGCGTCAGAACATCCGCGACCTGAACTTCAAGGCGAGCGCCTCACCGACCGAAAAGACCAATTTGCTCCTCTGGTATCACATCTTCCATCTGGACCAGGCGCGCGACGCGCTCTACAACGCCTTCGGCACTCCGATCCGCGTTTCGCCCAGCGGCGCGGCGGGAACCTACGTGGGGCAAGAATTGGACTTGCTGCTGCAATACAACTTCAACCCCAGGACGGACGTCGTGTTCGGCTATTCCCATTTTTTCGCGGGGACGTTCGTCAAAGCGACCAACCCAGCCGGCGTGAGCGGCAACGCGGACTTCTACTATTCGCAATGGAGTTGGCGCTTCTGACGCGTGGTTGTTGTTATACTTCAGGCGGCCGAGAATGAGACATTTTCTCACCAGAAGGTGGTGGCTGGTGGCAGCGCGTAAGCGATGCCCCGGCCAAATAGCGACCGGGGCATCGCTTAGGCTCTGCCCCAGCCACCGTGAATGTCTCACCGCCTGCCTGGTGGTTTTGGGATAGGCTCTTATTCTTTCTTCGCCGGCCGGCCCTTGGCGGTGCCCTTCGAGAATTCGCGGTACTGCTCGGCGAATTCAGCCGGCGGGGGAATTCGGCGCGATTCGATCAAGCCGCGGCCCCGATCATCGCGTCCTTTGCCCCCCTTGATCGCTGAACCCCTGGGACGCAATCCCAAACTTCGAAGTGACGCGTCCAATTCGCCACGAGCGTCTTTTCCCCGCTCGCCCGGCTCGTTGGCCGCGCGCTTCAGTTCTTCCCAACGGCGAACGAACTGGTCGATGTCTTCCCGCGTCCATTTGAGTTTATCGAGTAGCTCCGGGTCGGGCTTGTCTTTGGCCAACTGGTCCTTGAGCCGCTCGATGGCCAGGTCCGTCGCCTTGCGGGCAAAATCGAGGTTGGGGTCTTCACCGCCCGGCTCGGGCGCGTCCGCGGGGGCCGGCTGGTCAGGCTGCCGCGGCGGATCCTTGCCCGGCAGACCGCCGCCGTCGGTCGGGTTGCCCTGGCCGCCTTGCTCTTGGCCGGCATTCTTCCCCCTCTTGGCGCCCGGCCGCTGCTTGGGATCGGTTTCGCCCGGCTTATCGCTCGGCTTGTCGCCCGGCTGCTGCTTCGAGCCAGAACCTTTTTCTTGTCCACCCTTGCCCTGCTCGGGCTTGCCCTTGGTTTTATTCCCCGCGTTCTTGCCGGTGGGACCGGCGCCTTGCTCGTTGGATTGGCCGCCTCCCTCGTCGGCCGGCTCGTTCATGCCGTCGGCGCCGGTGCCTTTGGTCTTGGCCTTCTGGCCGCCTCCCTGCGCACCGCCGCCCGATTCATCGCCGTCGGTTTGTCCCTGCGAATCCGATTGCTTCTTGCTGCCACTGGGCGATTCCGCCTTGTCGGGATCGTTGGGCTTATTGCCACTGGGACTTTCCTGCTTCTTCGCTTTGCGCGCGTTGGGGCCTTGGTTTTCAGGCGAGCCGTGTTCATTGCCGCCTTGCTCGCCGGCGCCACCTTCTCCTTTCGGGTCTTCGTCGGGCGCGCCGCCCGCAGTGCCTTCCTTGTCCTTGGCGTCTTCCTTGGGCTTCTCAGTGGGTTCGTCATTGCCGCGGACCTGCCCACCTTGCTTGCCATCCGCATCGTTGCCTTGTTCGTCGCCGGATCGCGGATCACGATCGCCCGTGCGAGAGGCCTCACCTTTCTCGGGTTTCTTGCCCTGTTGCTTGTCGTGCTGCTTGTCCTGGGCGGCCTGTTTGCCGCCTGGGTCGGCCATGTCGCTCGCCGATTCGGCCCCTTCGGATCCATCCGGCGACGGGTCGCCAGGATCGCCCGCTTCGCCGGGCGGGGTTTTTGCACCGGCTTGAGGTTGCTGAGCCGGCTGTTTACCGCTTTGCGGTTTGCTTCCTGGCGATCCCTGCTTTCCCTGCTTCTCATCTCCCTCACCATCTTCACCCCCCGCTTGCTCGCCCGGCCCGCTCTGTGAGTCGTCCGATTTGGGTTTATCCTTCGGCTTCTTCCCGGCGGGCTGGTTTGGTTCATCGTTGCCGCCAGCCGGTGGCTTTGGCCGCGGTTTTTTTTCCGATTGTTTATCGCCCGAGTTCTTGTCCGCATCCTGCGTCTGGCCGGCATTCTGCTTCTGGCCGGCGCCTTGCTTCTGATCGGCGTTCTGCTTCTGGTCGGCGCTCTGCTTCTGGTCAGCGCCTTGCTTCTGGTCAGCGCCTTGCTTCTGCTTTTGGTCGGCGTCGGGCGGCATGTCAGCAGGCATCGGCGAGTCGCCGTCTTTGGCCTGCCGCGGGCCGTCGGACGCTTCTTCCGGCGGATTCCGCTTTTTGTCGGGCGGCGACGGGGTTTGCTTTTCCTTGGGCGATGGCTTGTCGCCCGACTGAGTCTGGTCTTGCGGTTTGTCGCCGAAGTGTTCGTTGATCTTTTCGACCGCTTTGCCGGGATCGTTTTCCGGATCGACGCGTCGGTCGTCTTGTTTTTGTTCGCCGCCTTCATGTCCCACATCGCCGGTTTGCCGCCGATTTTGGCCGTCTGACCCGTCGGCTGGCTGGCGGTCGTCACTTTCGCCGTCATCGTTTTCCTGGTCCCGGTTGCGACGTTGGCCCTTGTCGTTGGGTTCGGTGCTCTTCTGGTCCGGTGGCTGGTCTTCAGGCTGCTCGTCGTCATGGGCGTCGTCCCGCGATCCGTCGCGCCGGCCACCGCGGGGGTCTTGCGGTTGTTTGTTTTCGTTGGGCTGGTTCTGGTCCTGCCGCGGCTGCTGGGCGCCGTCGTCGGGTCGTTTCTGGTCGGGCGGTTGCTGTTGGCCATCGGGCGGCACGATCTTGACCTTGAAACGGGCCGTCTCGCTGTGATTTGGCCGCGGCTGGCGGTTGTCATCGGCCGAAGCCCAGAACTCGACCTCGTCGCCCGGCTTCAGATGGTGGCCGCCGCTATTGAACACGTAGCGGCGGGTAAAACGTCCGGCGCGCGGCTCGGCCAACAACGGCAGATCGAGCAGCTTCGCCTTGCCATGGCGCGCGTGGAGCGTGACTTCGGAGAGCTCGAAATCGGGGTCGAAGGCTTCCAACGCCAACCGCAACGGCGTACCGAGCCGCAACCGCGGCTCCTCCTTGGCGTCGGGCGGCGGCTCGACGAAGGCGATTTCCGGCGGCAGGTCGCGCAGCACCTCGATCGCATAGCGGATGGGCTTGGGATTTTCGTCGCCGTTGGTGTTGATGAAACGCAGTTGGTAACTCGCGTGTTCCGGCTGGTCGGTTTTGGCCTTCAGGAGCAACAGGAACGCGACCTTCGCCCTCCGCCCGTCGAATTTCATCTCCAGGTCGCGCGTGCCGTCGCAATCGAAATCGAGATGGGCGGTCTTGATGTCGTGGCTGGCGGTGGCCGCGACGCTGACCCGCGTTCCTTCCAAAGCCTGAATGTCACCCTGCCGCTCGACGACGCGCTCCGGGAGCCTGGTGTAATCAGGGTACTTGTACGTCAGCGTTGCGACGACAATCGAAGGGGCGGTTCGCACTTTGATCCGGTAGCGCTCCGAGACCGCGTCGCCGGCGGTGATCGAATACTCCAGATCCTGCTGCAAGCCCGTCCCTCCAGGAGGCAACTCGGCCTGATAGCGGTATCCCCCGTCGGGCAACGACATTCCGACACGGTCGTCGACCACCTGACCATCGGCGGTCCAATAGTGCAGCGTCACCGGCTCGCCGGCCTTCAGGCCGCTCACCTGCGCGCTGACCGAAAGCAGTTGATCGTGGTACTTTTCGGCGTGCCCAGGCAGAATCTCGTCGATCACCACGCGGGTCGGCGGCGCAATGTCGGCCCAAGGCGCCAACACGCGGCGGATCGAGGCCAGCGGGCTTTTGGGCGAAGCGACCTGGTAGACAGCGGCCAGCGCGACGATGGCCAGCAAAGCGTACAGCAGCCTGATCAGCGGCGTCCGATCGACGGCCCCATCGACGGAAACGCTCGTCAGGCCGCTGACGGCCTGTTCCTCCATCGCGTCGTAAACCCGCTGCGGCAGCCCCTGCGGGCTTGAACGGAGCAATAGAAAATTGACCAGGCTGTTTTTCAGGCTGGGCTGGCTGCGTTCGATCGTGTGGGCGGCGTAGACCGGATTGATACGACGGAGCACGACTGGGCCCATCCAAAAAGCCATGAAGGCCACGACGCCGGTCCCAAACGTCAAGAGCGCCATAAGTCGCCCTCCAAACCCCAGTCCGCCCGGCACCAGCCACTGATCGACCAGCGCCGCCAACAGCAGGTAGACCAGCGACCCGGCGAGAAGCAGCATCGCGGACCCGGCCAGATCGACGCTTTTCACATGCCGGCGGGTACGGAGGAGTTGCGATTCAAGATAGCGATCGTAGGCGAGGACCTGCCCTTCCTGGACGTTTTCGGAGCGTGTGGGAGGAGATAAAGAGGTTCCAGCGGCCATGCGAAAGACCCCAAGGGAGACACAACCAACAGGTTCTAGCCTAGCATTGCATTATATACTGCGCGCGGCCAAGAATGCGACATTCACGGTGGCTGGGGCAGAGCCTAAGCGATGCCCCGGTGGCTATTGCGCCGGGGGCATCGCTTAGGCTCTGCCCCAGCCACCACTGTTCTCGCGACACAATGTTTGCTTGTCGGCCGCGTTCATTATAGACGCGCGGGCGGGCTTTTTGATCCCTTTGAGCCGCGAAATCCGCGAATCTCATGGGGCGCGATCACCCGTAGGGGGTAGCCGACCCCTGAAACTGACCTTGACCACCCCACGAAGCAGGATGACACTACGCCGGCCCGGATTATTCATGGTCCCGGAGCTGGCTTCGCAAGAAGTCAGGCGGTGGACGCGAGTTACGCCAGAATTCTTGCGAATTCCGCTACGGCACAGTGCGCGAGTTCCTCCCCGGACCATGAATAATCCGGGCCGGCCCTGTCTTCGGCGGGCGGGCGATTGAAAACTACAGTGAGGTATTCCCCTTGCGTCTGCTGACTCGCTACGTGCTCTGGGAGTTGCTCAAGGTATTCCTCGTCGCGTTGACGGGGTTGACGTTGATCATGCTGGTGTATGGGTTACTCAAGCAGGCCAATGACCAGGGGCTGGGGCCGGCGCAGGTCGTCCGGGTGATCCCGTTCGTGTTGCCCGACATGCTGCGGTTCACCATTCCCGCCACGATTCTTTTCGCCGCGTGCAGCGTCTACGGCCGGATGTCGGGCTCGAACGAAGTGGTGGCCATCAAGTCGCTGGGCATCAGTCCGATGGTGGTGCTCTGGCCCTGCTTCATCTTCGCGACGTTCCTGAGCCTGATGACCGTCTGGCTCAACGACGTGGCGGTCACCTGGGGACAAGCGGGCGTGCAGCGCGTCGTCATCGAGTCGGTCGAGGAAATCATGTACAGCATGCTGCGCACGCAGCGTTCGTACAGCGCTCCTCACAACGTCTCGATTCTGGTAAGCTCCGTCGAGGGACGACGGCTGATGCAGCCCATCTTCAACTTCCCCGCCAACGGCGACCAACAGCCCGTCACGCTCTCCGCCCAGGAGGCCGAGCTACGCGCGAACGATGAAACCCTGAAGATCATCTGCCACCATTGCACCATCGAAACGGAGAACGGGTTTTCCGGCGTCACCGACCTCGTCGAGCGCGAGATCCTCTTGACCGAGGCCAGCCGGAGCGGCGACGGCTCGCGCATTCCCACCCGCGTGCCGCTGAGTCTCATCCCCGTTGAAAAAAAGCGCGTTCAGCACGACCTCAACGAGTTCCAACGCGGACGCGCGATGCAGGTCGGCATGCCGATGGTCACCGGCGACTTCGAAACCCTCGATGCCCAGAATTGGAAAAACGACGCGCAGGCGCTCACCGATTTCCACAACCATCTGCACCGGCTCGCCACCGAGCCGCCCCGCCGCTGGTCGGCCGGGTTCAGTTGCCTTTGCTTCGCGCTGATCGGGGCGCCGATGGCCATTTGGCGGCAGAAGGCCGACTTCCTGACAAGCTTCTTCCTTTGTTTCTGCCCGATCCTGTTCGTCTACTACCCCTTGCTGGTGTTCGGCGTCGAACAGGCCAAGAGCGGCGCGCTGGACCCCTACATCGTCTGGCTCGGCAACCTGATCCTCGCCGGCTGGGGACTCTGGCTGCTGAGGAGAAAGGTCTTACGGTATTAAGAGCCTATCCCAAAACCGCCATTGTGATGTAGGCGTCCCGCCTGCCGGGCTCATTCTTGGCCGCGTGCAGTATAAAAACAAAGTTGCCGAAAACATCGTCACAATCGTCACAGGCGTCACGCGGCATCCGGCTGACAGCCGCAACCGGTTGCAGGCAAAAGGCTTGCACCGGAAAAGATCGCTTCCCCATCGTGTCGGTGGAATCGTCAGCCCATCGTCAGCAAATCGTCACCGGCACGCCGCCGCGTCGGCGGCCGTCGGTTGTGGCGATGGATTCATGCCTGCCCAACCAGCCCAGTTTATCGCAAGATGATGGATGTCTTCTTTCTCAACCTTCTAACCTTCTCGTGACAAAATGTCTCATTCTTGGCCGCGTGCAGTATATCGCTTTGCTGCCAATCCCAAAGGCGTGGTAACGGGCGATTTTTTGGGTGCGTTCGGATATAGACCCCCTGGGCCTTCAGTGACTCCGTTTCACGTTGAACCAATACACCACGTCGCCCCTCTTGCCGCGGGCCTTCTGTCGCACGAACAGCCAACGGCCCTGTTCAGCCGCGCCGGCGGGCGGTATGCTGGCAGTGCCGCTTCTTGGCGGCGCTCTTCAGGCGGTAGGGCGAATGCATGTGCCGCCGAGTCCCTTTCCGAGGAGATGGATCATGCTTGCGCGACTCCCTTGGCCGTCGGCCGTCTGCGGTTTGGCCGTGTTTCTCGCGGGATGCGGCCCATCCCAAAGCGGCCCGCCCGCCGGAGCCAACAATCCCCAGGCCGGCGGCCAGATCGACCCGACCGGCGCGACGACCGACGAAGACTCGAAATGGGCCGACCACACGCAGCACCTGCCGTTCATCATTGGTTACGAGAAGGGCCTCGCCGAAGCCAAGGCGAGGAACAAGCCGATGATGCTTTTCGTCACCACCACCTGGTGCGGATGGTGCAAGAAGCTCGCCGAGGAAAACTTCAATGACAGCACGGTCAAGAAGCTTCTCGACAACTTCGTGTTGGTGATCGTCGACGGCGACACCGAGCCGGACGCGCTGACCAAGCTAGGCGCCACCGAAGGCTTTCCGCACCTGATTTTCCAATCGAATTCGGGAGAGAAGCTGGGCGAGCACGTCGGCTACTTGCCGCTGGCCGATTTCAAGAAGGTCGTCGAAGGCGCCTTGGCCAAGGCCGGCAACGCCTGATTCCGCCGTCGCTTTCCTGGGGAAACGAGCGCATCACACGAACCCGCGGCGCAAGCTGCGTGGGGTCCATGGCGGCGGCCCACGAATCAGGCAAGATCATTTTACGCGAAACGCACGATCGTTGCGCAGCAACGAGCGTGCAAAAGAAAACGGCAGCGAAGCGAAAAAAAACGACTTCCGAATACCCCATGACGTCTTGAGCCAGCCGCGAAAGCGGCATCCAATTGCCTCCGCCCCCTTCGCCTTACCCCACGCCCGTTTGGATCGCCTGGGGAGGGGTTTCGGAGTCGTTTTTTTTCGCGCGGCGACGAGGCTCAGGTCACGCCCTCATCGTCGGAATACCTGAACGGCTGGCGTCTGAACGGTTGCTCGCTAAATGGTGCGCCCGAGCAGCCGTTCCACGCTAGCACGAAAATACGGTTGGTAGCTGTTTTGGGGTGGCTGAAAAATGATCCTAGCGGCAAGGTGAACCTACTTGCGCGCCGTGGGCTTGGCCCAGGGAATGTGCCAACCGTCGATTTTGAGCCGGATGCGAGCAAGGCTTTTGCCGACCGTCAGGTAAAGCATGTCGCTTTCCTCGCCGATGCCGAAGTCGCAGTTGCTGGGCAGGCCCTCGGGCAGCTTGCCGCCGGGCTGGGCCTGCTCGGTTGGGATGTAGGCGACCTCCTCCCCCTCGGGCGAGAGCACCAGCACGCCCGGCCGCTTGGCGCCGCGGGCCGCGAGGTAGAGGTTCCCCGCGACGTCGACGCACATGCCGTCGCAACCGTTCTCGCCGCCGAAGTCGTAAAGCGTCTTGCGATCGCCGGCAACGAGACCGTCGGCTCCCAGCGGGTAGGCGTAAACCTTCATGGCGCCTTTTTGCGGCGGCGGCGCCATGGGGTCGGGATCGATCCGGTCGGTGCCGTTGTTGTGGTCGGCGACGTAGAGCGTCTTCTGGTCGGGGCTGACGGCGATGCCGTTGGGTTTCTCCACATCGTGCGTCACCTCGACCACCTTGCCGTTGGTTTCAATGCGGTAGACGGCGCGGTGTTCGAGTTCGCGAGGCTCGTCGCCCAGGTAACGAGGGTCGGTGAAGTAGATCCGCCCCTTGAGGTCGATCGCCAGGTCGTTGGGGGCGTTGAAGCGTTTGCCCATGTACTTGTCGGCGACGACTTCGCGCGTGCGGGCTTTCACGTCCCAGCGCGAGACGCACTGCCCGCCATGGTCGGAGCCTTCGCAGGCCACCAGTCGACCCTGGGCGTCGAACATCAAGCCGTTCGCCTGGTGGCTGTCGTCGGTGAAGATCGAGGTCTTCGTCGTCTTGGGATCGAAACGGACGATCAGCCCCTTCTGCACCTTGCCTCGCTTGTTTTTTCCCAAGGGAATATCGGTGAAATAGATGCTCCCGTCGGGCGCCACCGCCGCTCCTTCCGTCAGGCCCCCTTCGATGTCGGCCGTGCGGGTGTAGAGGAGTTCGAGCTTGGCGCCCTCGGGCACGATGCTCTCGCCGGCTGGTTCGGCGGCCCAGGTCGAAGCGGTCAACGACCATGCCAACGTCACGCCAATGGCGAACAGGTGATGACGCATGCGGTTCTCCGGGTGTGGGTCCAAAGGGATGGTTCAAGGGGGATAGGCTCTTAGTGTAGTCATTTCCACCTGGCCATGCACCGGCTAGAATGGGAACGGGGGAGATTCTCAGAATACGGGGATGTCATGGCCACCGCTGCCGACTCGACCACAATTCGCACGCTTGCCGATCTCTTGGAACGCCTCGGCGGAGTGCCGCTGGATCGGATCCGCCTTCACCCCGCGCCCGGCACGGCGACGATCAATGATGTCATCATGGTCCAAGAAAAGGAAGGCACGCTGTGCGAGTTGGTCGAAGGGGTTCTGGTGGAGAAAACCGTGGGTTACAATGAATCGCGGCTGGCCGTTGTCTTAGGGGGGCTACTTCATGCGTTTGTGGCATCCCGGAACCTGGGGCTGGTCACCGGCGCCGACGGCACGATGGAAATCATGCCGGACTTGGTGCGAATCCCCGACGTGGCATTTACGGACTGGGATCGGCTACCCGGCGGTGAACCGCCCACCTCGCCCGTGCCGCGCTTGGCGCCCACGTTGGCGGTCGAGGTGTTGAGCATCAGCAACACGCCTGGCGAAATGGAAGTCAAACGCGAGGATTACTTCGACGCAGGCGTCGTGTTGGTTTGGGAAATCGACCCTCGAACGCGCACGGCCGTGGTTTACAGTTCCGTCACGGACGTCATCAAACTGGCGGCCGACGGCGTGCTTGACGGCGGGACGGTGTTGCCTGGCTTTCGTTTGCCCTTGAACGAGTTATTCGCCGAATTGGACCGCAAGGGCCCCGCTTAAAGGCCAGGATTGGCACGCGAGACCGATTCTGTAGGGAACGCCCTCCGTGGCGTTCCGTGTCCCGCGAGCACGAGGTCCATAGCCGCTTCACGGAACGCCACGGAGGGCGTTCCCTACAGACTAGGACGGCCTCCATGAAGCCCGCCATCAGCCAGATTTGCTCGCTCAACTCACCTTTCGACCAGGACATTGAGGAATACGCGGCCGGGCACTGCCGGGCGGTCGAGCTTTGGCTGGGCAAACTCGAAGGCTACCTGGAAGGGCACTCGCCCGACGACGTTCGGCGGCTGCTCGACATTCACGAAATGGCCGCGCCTGTGGCGAGTTTCCAGGGCGGATTGCTCACCAGCCAAGGCGACGCGCGGCGCGAACACTGGGGCCATTTTGGCCGCCGGCTCAAGCTGCTGCGCGAGTTGGGGGTAGGCACGCTCGTCGTCGCCGCCGACGCAAGCGGGCCACTCGCGCAGCAGGATCTCGACCGCCTCCAGGCGTCGCTTACCCAGGCCGCGGTACGGGCGGGTGAGCAGGGCGTGCGACTGGCCCTTGAGTTCCAGGCGTCGGCCACCTTCGGCAATAACTTGCAGACGGCCGCGGCGCTGGTGGCCGAAACCGGATCGCCCCATCTGGGGCTTTGCCTCGATGTGTTTCACTACTACCTTGGCCCGAGCAAGCTGGAAGACCTGGGCTATCTGACTCGCGGGAACCTGTTCCATGTGCAACTGTGCGACCTGGCCGGCACGCCGCGCGAGTTGGCCTCCGACGGCGACCGAATTCTGCCCGGCGACGGCGACATCCCTCTGGAGCCGGTGATCAATGCCCTTCGTGCCATCGACTATGCGGGCTACGTCTCGCTGGAATTGATGAACCCGCAGATCTGGAAGGTGCCGGCCCGGCAGTTAGGCGAGGTCGGAATGACCGCGTTGCGTAGCGTCTTGGGACAGGCGGGCATGGTTCGCTGAACTCGCAAAAGTTCAGGCCGCCGAGCTTGCCGCGCACGGTTGAACTCGGAATAATGCCAATGGCCCGCTTCAAGGCTAGTATGGCAAGGCGCCGACTCTGTAGGGAACGCCCTCCGTGGCGTTCCGTGAAGCTGGTGCGACGTATTCTGGCAGGACACGGACCGCCACGGAGGGCGTTCCCTACAGAACCCAAAGCGACAGTCCTAGCCTTGACGCGGGCCATTGATAATAATGGCTATACTTCACGCGGCCGACAATGGGACATTTTGCCACGAGAAATTGGTGGCTGGTGGCAGAGCCTAAGCGATGCCCCGGCTAGAAAGCGCGACCGGGGCATCGCTTAGGCTCTGCCCCAGCCACCGTGAATGTCTCATTCTCGACCGCGTGAAGTATAACGAGATCGGGGTGCGTGGCTCGCCGAGAGGGATCCGATGCGATGCCGGTGGATGCTGGTCGTGGCGACGGTGGCGGTGGCGCTCTCGGCCCGCGCCGTGGGGGCTCATCATGGGCATTCGGGCGGCGGCTCGCTCCACCATGACCGACAGGTCGCCCCGATGACACCCGTTCGGTTTCCAGGGCCGCTCGCGCCGGAGCCCAACGCGACACGGCAACCCAAGCAGGCGGCGGTGGGCGGGGCGGCGGTGGGTGGGGCCAAGCCTCCCAAGCGAAAGACGCGAGTGTCGAACGCGCCGGCTTTGGCCCGCGCGAAGGAGTATCTGAAGTTCGGCGACGAGCATTTCCGTACGCAGAGGTTTTCCGACGCTTACCAGCGCTACAAGAAGGCGGCCAGCGCGGCGCCCGACGTCGCCGAGGCCCATTTCCGCCAAGGCTTCAGCCTGTTGGCTTTGGGAAAATACGATTCGGCACACAGGGCGTTTCTGCGCGGCCTGGAGCTCCAGCCCGACTGGGCCAAGTCGACGTTTCGGCTCGATGAACTGTACGGCGCCAACCGCTTGGCCAAAACCAACCAGTTCGAGCAGCTCGCCGCCGCGGCCGGCGATCAGCCGGGGAACTCCAGCTTGATGTTCCTGCTGGGCGTCGAACTCTACTTCGACGGACAAAGGGAGCGGGCGCGCAAGTTTTTCGTCCGCGCCGGTCGCCTGGGCGAAGACCAGACGCACCTGTCCGGCTTTTTCAAGGCCCTCGGTCCCGCTCGAAACGCCGAGCGACCGGCGCCGAAGCGCAACGGTCGCATGGAACTTTGATGCCGATTCTGACCTTTGGTAGCACGCCTCGGCACCCCCGTAGTGTAGAATAGGGCATTCCCCATACCCCAGTTTGGCGCGCAGTCGTCGATCGGGCGGATTGCCGTGAAATAAGGAAAAACGACCATGCGAACCATTCAAACTCTGCAAACGGCCGGCCCGGATAAAATGCTTCGACTGGCCATCCCTGTCGACGAGGCCGATTGCAGGTATCAGGTCACGATCGTCGTTGCGCCAGAACGCACCGAAAATGAAAGCTCCACGCGGGAAGAACTGAGAGACGAACGTAAGCAGGACCAAGACGATTGGCCGCGCGACTTCCTCGAGCGAATTGTCGGGCGCTGGGAGGGCGAGCTTGAGCGCGAGCCGCAAGGGGAATACGAGGAACGGGAGGAGCTTTGACGATCTACCTCCTGGATACAAACGCCTGGATCGAAGTTCTGCGTGACCGCAACCAAGGCGTCGTTGAACAAGTCGCCTCGAAGCAGCGAGATGAGATACGGCTTTGCTCGGTTGTCAAGGCGGAGCTTTATTTTGGGGCGTTCAAGAAGTCGGGACGCGCCGGAAATCTTGGGCTGTTGCAGGATCTCTTCACAAAGTTCAATAGTCTGCCTTTTGACGATGCCGCCGCGGAAGCCTGCGGCAAGCTTCGGGCCGAGCTAAATGCCAAAGGCACTCCGATCGGCCCCTACGATCTGATGATCGCGGCGATCGCTTTGGTCAATGGCGCGACTCTCGTCACGCACAATATCAGCGAATTCAGCCGAGTTGACGGTTTGTCCATCGAGGATTGGCAAGAGGATTGACGTGGCCTGTCGGCTGGCCGAGGTCGTCTTGGGTGTGTCCTTCGCCTCGTGCGTTGGACAGGTGGTTAGGGGGCCGCCCCTTCCAGCCAACGGGCGCGCAGCATGTTGCCGTGGTGCTGGGGAGCATCTTCGTCTTGGCGGTAGGTCCGGCGCGCTTCGTCGCTCCGGCCCAGCGCCTCGTACGTCCTGGCGAGGTTGTATTCGGCGCCGTGGGTCCAGGGTCCGCCGGGCGTGGCGGCCAGCGTGCGTTGGCTGAAATAGTCGATCGCCGTTTCGTAGAGATCCCGGCGCTGCTCGCGCCCCGCGCGCTCGAAGGCCGCCAACCCCAGCCAATAGCTGGCGTCCTCTTTGGCCCGGCGGATCAAGGCGATGTTCTGGTCGGTGGCGTGTACCAACTGCTCGGCCGTCGCCCGCCCTTCCGGGCCCCGCTGAACCAAGGCCTTGGCCAACTCAACCGCCCTGAGCGCTTGCTGCTCCAGGTCGATGTCGGGCGGTCGCGACAACTGGTAAAAGAAGTTGGCGCCCTCGTCGCCGGTGAATCTCCCGAGCAAGTGCAGCACGCGCCCCCGCCAAAGTGCCGCCACCGGCTTGGGCTTGTCGTTTTTCTTGCGTTTCATCACGAAAGGCAAGACGAACGGCGCCATCTCGGCCAACAACGGATCGGCCGCGATGACCAGCGGCGCCGCGTCGTTGTCGTTTCGCTTCCGCCTGCCGGCCTCGCGCAGCCGCCGGTAGGGAAAAGGCCAAATTCGCACGTCGCTGATATGGGCACAGGCACGCAACCGGCGCGCCAGGTCGTCGGCGTCCAAGGCAAGCACCGGCCGCTGCCCGCCCGCCAGGTGCGACTCGACCATCCACATCCGCTGCGAGAGATAGTTTGGTGACGCCTCGACCATCGCCACGACATGGTCCAAATCGGACGATTTGAGCGGATAGGGATGTTCGGAGTCGAGATCCAATCGCCGCAAAAGTGCGTCGTCGTCGGCCGCCTCGTCGAGCGTCGCCACGCCCTTGCCTTCCGGTCCGGGAATAGGCAGCCCCAAACGTGGATCGAACAGATAGAACCGGCCGTCGATCGCCAGCGCCGCCAGACCCGTCTCCTCCGGCTCGTCTCCATGGGCCGCCGCGCGGGCCAGCATCACCACGTCCAACCCTTGCTGCCGCGCCAAGAGGGCGAACACCCACGCCCGCTCATTCGCATGGCCGCGGCCGAAAACGATGCTTTGCCAGGGCAAGTGGGCCGCCGCGGGCGGCAAGCTTTCCGGCGATTCGAGCTGAATGTTTCGGATCGTCCAATCGAAAAGCCGAACGGCCCGGTCGAGGTCGTCGGTCGACTCCGGCGTGGCGACGGCGGCCACGCCGCGCAGCCACATCACCTGTCGCAGTTCCGGCCCGTCACGAAGCGGAAACGACAGGGACTCCAGTTCCTTGAGCGTCTTCGCCGCGCGCAGCGTTGCGGGAAGCGTTTCGAGCAAGCGAGCCGGCCGCCAATCGGGCGACGGTTTTTGTGACGCGATCCATTGGTTGAGCTGCGTCACCACGGTGGCGGCCGTGCCCCCCTCGAGCAGCTTCTCGGCCGCCCGATCGAGCGCGAGGTTTGAAGAATCCTCATCCCGCTCAGCCGGCGTGGCGTCGGACTCGTCCATGTCGTCGAGCATCCCAATCGCGTACTTGAAAACCTCCGTGGCCTGCTGGCTTTGGGTCGCCGTGGTCGCGGTCGTGCCAATGCCGGCTTTCTCGTGGTCGCAGCCACCACAGGCCAGCCAGACCAGCGCGAGCGCCGCGGCCGAAGGGCCGCGTGGGAAAGTGGATTCAGTCACCGAGTTCCTCCACGATCCGCCGGATTCTGAGCAGCCGCTCCAGCAACGGGCCGAATTGGTCGAGCGGAACCATGTTGGGTCCGTCGCTGGGCGACGTGTCTGGATCGGGGTGCGTTTCGAAGAACAGGCCATCGACGCCCACGGCCGTCGCGGCGCGTGCCAGCGGTTCGACCATCGCCCGGTTGCCGCCGGTCGCCGATCCCAATCCGCCGGGCTCTTGCACGCTGTGCGTGGCGTCGAACACGACGGGCACGCCCAGGGCTTGCATTTGCGGGATCGAACGCAGATCGTTGACCAGGCGCCCGTAGCCGAAAAAAGTGCCCCGTTCACACACGAGTATGTTGCGGCAACCGGACGATTCGAGCTTCGCCACCACATGGCGCATATCCCAGGGCGCCATGAACTGCCCCTTTTTCACATGGACCGCGCGCCCGGTTTGGGCCGCCGCCACAAGCAGGTCGGTCTGCCGGGCCAGGAAAGCGGGAATCTGAAGCAGTTCGCAGACTTCCGCCACCGGCGCCGCTTGCTGCGACTCATGCACGTCGGTCGTTACCGGCAGGCCGGTGATTTCGCGAACGCGGCGGAGCACGGACAGCCCCGCTTCGATTCCCAGGCCGCGAAAGGCGTCGCCGCTGGTGCGGTTGGCTTTGTCGAACGAGGCTTTGAACACCAACTGGATCGGCAACTCGGCGGCAAGTTGCTTGAGCCGGCCGGCGATGTGGAGCGTCAACTCCTCGGTTTCGATCACGCAGGGACCGGCGATGATCAACAGCCGTTTTCCGCGACCGCATTGATAGGGACCGACGATCGCTGGGTTGGCGGGCACGCGCGAAATGACCTTATGCTGGAGAAACTCTCAATATACCGACCGATCCTCTTGATCGCTACGCATCTCGTGTCTCAAATCTGGACGGTGCGAATGGCGGCCAGACGGCGTGCGAGCCACCCGTGCGAACACAAGAGACAGATCGCAAGCTATTGATATTGAATCCTTTACGACTTAAGACCCCTGGAGGTTGTCTCAACCTGAGACGAGTTGGGGCGTTTTCGGCGTAGGGGCCGTTTTCCGCGCAAAATGACGCAAAGCGTGGTGGAATCGCTCGTTGTTCAAAGATGGCGGCAACACGGTTTTCGACCATTTTTCCGGTTTTCTGGAATCACGTAACTGCTTTTCAGATAGGGCTTTACCACTAAGGATTCATGCCAATGCGGTACACGGAACCAGTCGTGGCACGTTGCGTGCTATTAAAGATATTCGCCAGGTCGGCAACGACCAGGCAACTAAACTCGACTGGCCCGTGGGGCCTCTGACGAATTCCGGCTTGACGGTTGACTTGCCCCTGATCGTCCAGCAATTGCCAAAGCGTATTTGGCACGTCAGAGGCCCCCGTTTTTTTTTAACTTCCGGTGGCTGGGGCAAAGCCTGGCCCGGATTATTCATGGTCCCGTAGCTGGCTTCGCAAGAAGTCAGGCCGTGGACGCGAGTTACGCCAGAATTCTTGCGAATTCCGCTACAGCACAGTGCGCGAGTTCCTCCCCGGACGCTCCGCCCCAGCCACCGCGACATCTACTTTGCCAGCAGCCGCTTCATTTCCGTGCGCACGTCGGCGAACTGGTTGTCGTCGATCAGGTTGTGGTACTCTTGCGGGTCGGAATCGTGGTCGTACAACTGGGCTCCCCGCTTTCCGTCGTCCCATTCGGTGTACCGCCAGCGTTCGGTGCGGACGCTACGGCCCATGAATTGCTCACGCTTCTGGCCCTTGTTGCCCGCCGCGCCGGGCGGTGGGCCGCGCCAGACCTGCGTGTAGGCGGGCTTGGTCCAGTCGGCATTCGGATCGTCCAAGAGCGGCCGCAGGCTCGTGCCGTCCAGATCGGCCGGCGCCTCCAGGCCGCACAGATCAGCAAGGGTCGCATGCAGGTCGACCAACTCCACCGTCCTCGAAGACGCCTGGCCGTTGCCCTTCGCCCGCGGGTCGTGGATGATCAAGGGCACATGTGTTGATTCTTCGAACAAGCTCATCTTCTGCCAGAGACCGTGCTCACCCAGGTGATAGCCGTGGTCGCTGGTGAAAACGACGATCGTGCGCTCAGCCAGCCCCAATCGATCCAGAGCTTCCAGCACGCGGCCGAGCTGCGCGTCCATGAACATGGTCGCGGCGTGGTAGGCCTGGATCGCCTCGCGCCGCAGATGATCGTCCATGCGGTCTTGCTCCGGTTTGCCGCTGGCAAACGCCGGCGGAGGCACGCCGGCGCGGTGATTCTCCGGCACCACCGCCGGAGTGATCTTCTCCAATGGATTCGCCTCGAAGTACTGTTTGGGCGACACGTAGGGTGTGTGGGGACGGTAAAAGCCCACGCCCAGGAAGAACGGTTCGTCGCGGTGGGCTTCCAATAATTGAATGGCTTCCGCCGCGCCAATGCCGTCGGTCTGCTCATCGTCGGCGCCGTCGGCCGCCAGCCAACTCAGCGTGCCGCCGAATTGGCCCGGCACCAGACTGAAGATCTTGTCTTCGTCGTCCTTGTCGCGTCCACGCGGATTGACCACTTGGCGCCAGGACGGCGGATCGTCCAGGCCGCTGGTGCCGATCTGCGTCGGCACGCCGTAATGGAAGAGTTTTCCCACGCGGGCGACGAAATAGCCCGCCTTCAGAAACGTCTGCGGCAAGGTAACCGCGTCAGGAATGTGACTGCGGAACTGCGTACTGTTCTCATAGACGCCGGTGACGTCGGGCCGGCGTCCGTTGAGCAGCGACGCTCGGCTCGGATTGCAAAGCGGGAACTGGCAATAGGCGCGTTCAAAACGCACGCCGCGGCCGGCCAGGCGATCGATGTTCGGCGATTGAACGAGATCATCGCCATAGCAGCCCAGCCGCGTGCAAAGGTCATCGGCGACGATGAACAACACATTGGGCCGTTGTGGCGGCTCGTCGGCGCAACGCGCCTCACCCCGCGACACCGACAAAAGTGCCGCGGCCCACAGCGCCAGTTTGAGTCGAATCCTCATGGGCGTTTCTCCTCGTTTTGGCCCCGACCACATCCAGCATAGCGGCTGGGAGGGCGAGATCAACACTTTTCTGGTTCGTTCTACTCGTCCTTCGCTCCCCCCAGGGTCGCCGTGATCTTATACTGATTCTGCAGGTGGGCATGGGCCTGGCTGGCTTCACCGGTCTTGGGGAACTTCTTGCAGACTTGCTGGAACGACTTGATCGCGGCTTCCGGCTGCTTGGCTTGCTCCTCGGTGTAGGCGACCTGCAACAGCGACCAGGGGGCCGAGGGCTCGTGCCCGGCCATGACCTGCCGATAGAGCCCGACCGCCTCCTTGAATTCGCCCAGTTGCCGGTGGCACCAGGCCATCTGCTTGAGGTTCTCCGGGTAGTTCTCCGTCTGCCGGAAGACGCCGATCGCTTCCTTGTGCTTGCCCCAGTCGCGGTAGCTGATCGCGATTTCCCAATGCCAACGGTCGGCGTGCTCCGCGTCGCGGGCCGCCAGATCCTGATAGATCGGGATCGCCTGGTCCCACTTCTGTTCCTCGCGGAACATGAAGGCGAGCTGGTTCCGCCCCTCGATCTGGTTCGTGAAGCGAATGTAGGTCCGCCGCGCTTCGTCGCGGCGGTTGTTGGCCTTGAACCAGCCCGCTAGGCGGCCCAGGATGTCGTCGTCGACGCCGAACATTTGCATCATCTTCTCGTAGACCTGGCCAACCTCGGCGGCGTGCCGGGCGTAGGAGTGCAGTTCGGCGATGTAGTACCACTGCTGACGCGCAGCGGCCTTGGCCGCATCGTCCTTGAGATCTTTGGGAATCCGCTCTTGAATATAAGCCACGGCCGCCGCGGCCAGCTTGTCGCCGCGGTCCTTGGTCTCGGCCACGGCCGTCATTTCCCAAAGGGGCGAGCGGGCGTAGTACCAGATCGCGTAGGGCAACTCCGCCTCGGTGTGCGAAGTCGCCAGCGCCTTGACCGCGTCGTCGAACGCGCCGGAAACGAAATCGTGTACCGCCAGTTGCCGCGAGGCGTTGGCGCAGTGGGGCGCCGTCTCCGGCGTGCGCTCGGTGTCGAAGGTCAGATCCTTCCACAACTCGACCTGGCGCGGGGTGTCCTTCCGCGTGGCGGCCATTTCGACCAGGTCGAGCTTCGCCAGCACGGTCACCAGGTGTTTGGGATGGCCGGCGATGACCGCCGCGTAAGCCTTCTTCGCCTTTTCGATCTCGCCCATGTCCTTGTACGTCTTGCCGATCAGGTACGCGGCTGAAACGGCCTCCGGCGAGTCGGGCCAGTAATCGAGGATCGACTGGTAGCCGTCCTTGATCGCGGTGTTCAGCTTCCGCAGGTTCGTCTGGCAGATGCCCCACTTGAGCTGGGCGTAGGCCGCGCCCTCGCTGGCTTCGTAGAGAGAAAGGAATTTCTCGTACTCCGCCAGGGCCACCTTCCAGTTCTGTTCGCGATAGTACTTCTCGGCGATGTTGAGCTGGTAGCGTTCCGCCTCGCGCAGCCGCGCCCAGCGCTCGACCGGCAGCTCGTCGAGGGCCGCGGGGGAGGGAGAGGCGAATCCGGCCAACAGGCAGAGCGCGGCAACGCAGCCGATCCAGGTCGGAAGTCGCAATCCGGAAGTCGGAAACTTCGTCAATCCGCAATCCGCGATCCGCAATCCGCAATCTTCCCGTCTCGTCATTTCTTTTGCCTCGCTTCGAGCCATTGATTGTACTCCGCATGCGCGTAGAAGATCACATTCGTGCCGAGTTGATAGCAGGCTTCCCAGATTTCCGGTTTGACGCCTGAATGGTCGTCGGTCCAGGCGTCGCCGATGTCGCCCGGATGATAGTAGCAAAGCCAGCGGCCGTCGACCTTCCAACCCCAGGCGTCCTTGCCGCCGTGCGGCGCGACGTAGGGGAGGAAGGGGATCGCGTAGGGTACGCGGTGGATCACATCGTCCAGCGGTACTCGCACCGGGTCGACGTCGGGCAGCGCCTGCCGCATCATGGCGAAGAACTGGTTGTGAAAGTGGTAGCTGCCGCCGTTGTCGCCGAAGATCATGCCCTGCTTTTCGAGCAGGTACTCGCGCAGGATCTTGGCCTCCGATTTCGACAGCGTGATGTTCCGCTGTCCGGTGAGATAGACCAGCGGTGGGCTTTTGCCCGTGGCGAAGTTGCCCAGGTCCGACACGGTTCGCGACTCCGTCCGTTCGGCCACGGCGTGACTGGTGCGCACGCCGTACTCGATGAGCATGTTCACATCGGCGCCGACGCCGAAATCCTGGTCCCAGTCGCCGCCGGCGTACTCCAAGCGGATGAACCGCACCTTGCCGCGGCCGGTGCCGCCTGAAAAGCCGGCTCCGGTTCCCTGGCCGTAGCCGACCGTGTAGCGGTGGCTGGTGGCCTCGGTGAGCAGCAGCTTCACGTCGTCGATCGGCGGTGGATTGAAGATGATCGAGCTGAACGGGTTGATCACGAATTTTTTCTTGATCCGTTTCCGCACCTGCACCGTCTGGGCGATCGTCAGTTGGACGCCGCCGCCGGCGGGCATTTCGTAGATCTCCTGGCAGCCGCGCAATTGACTCAAAAGCATGGTCAACAGCAGAAACGCCAGCGAGTAGCCGCCCAGCGCGGCGGTCGACTGGGTCAGCTTCTTGCCGCGGCGACCGTAGTACCAGGCGTCAGGGTCGAGGGGATTCCAGATGCGATTTTGGGACGCGCCGGCGAGGCGTCCCTCGGCCTCGGCCACGAAGGGGTGCGGCGCATGCCGCTGGCGCCGGGCGATCGGCGGCGCGCGCCGCGACTGGAAATGCCGCGACGAGCGTTCGACGCCCCACACGACCCAACCCAGCCCGACCATGAACAGCCCGCCCAGGCCACAGTCGGCCAGCGTCACGCGCAGCTCATCCCAGCCCAGTGCGTTGGTTGCGAACAGGAGCCATTGCCAGACGACGACATACCCAGCCGTGAAGACCAGCGACCGAACGATACGCCCGGCGCGCCGGCGCGCGAGAAGCATGGCCGTCAACGCCAGTGCCAGCGCGGTGGTGAAGCTCACCCAGCGCAACGCGTCGGGCAGCGGTCCCGACGCGGCCCATTCGGCCACCAGCCCCGGCCAGACCGTCAGCGCGGCGCCGCGGGCGAGGCGGGTTCGATTGGAAGTCGTGTTGGTGGATGGCATAGGAATGGTTTTGCGAGACACTGCAAATCAGATCAGGTGTTTTTGGTAACTGCCAGCGAGGTGGAATCCGTTGGTGGGACTCGTCCTGGTTGTGGGTACGTGTCGGAATGCCCAGACTTCGTCAGAGGCCAGGGGCTTGCCCCCTGGAGTTTCACGTTGGTTTCTAAATCGAAAGCGACCGCACTCCCACCGTCCGAGTCGCCCCGCCGGCTGCCTTTGGCAGCCGGCGGGGCGATGCGCGGAAAGACCGGTAATCAGGAGATGTGTAGAACAACGAGGGCTTACGCCCCAGGCTACACTCTGTCGCCGCTGCGCGGCTGGCGTTTCGGCTTTCGTTCTCGCTCGTTTCCCGCGGCTTACGCTCCGATCCCAAAACCATCACTGACACCGACAACTGACAACTGACAACCGACAACTGACAACTGACAACCGACCTTGCCTCACTTCAAATCCTTCAACAAATCGTCCGCCGATTCCTCCAAGGGATTTAACCCGGCATCGGTGGTCTTCGACTCGCCCTCGCCAAGCTTGTCGAGCAACTCCTGGCCGGCGGCCGGATCGGCTGCGGTGGCGGCGCCGCCGGTCGCAGTCGTGTCGTCGGCCGTCTTGCCGGCATCCGCGGCAGGCGCGGCGGCGGCCTGGGCCGATTTCTTGGCCGCGGCGGCTGCCGACCCCGGTTGGTCGCCAAAAAGCTTGCCCCAGGCGTAGGGACCGGCGGTGAAAATGGCCATGAGCACCACACAGCCGATCGTCGCGGTGGCCACCGCGCGCGTCAGCCCGCTCTGGGCGACGACACCCAGCACCTCTTGCGGACTCCTGCCCTTGAATTGGCGGATGAAGTCGCGCAACTCGTCGGCGGTCGCGGTACTGCCCGACTGAATGCGTTGGATGTCCCGGACGATGCCCCGGCCGTGGGCGGCCGGGTCGGAATTGCCGTGCGATTTGTCCATGGTTCCAGCGAGCCTCCTTTTCGTTAATCGTCGCTCTCGTTTTGGTGGGCGGTGCCCACCCTGCGGAGCGTGGGCTTTAGCCCGCGCTCGTTGTGGGCGGTGCCCACCCTACGGAGAAATCATGGGGTTCGTTCTTTTTCTTCCAGTACGTGGACCAGGTCGCCGCCGGCCTCGCTGACGGCTTCGATGATCGGCTCGAATCGTTGGGCCTGCGTTTCCTTGTGAATCTTCAAGAGCACGATCCGCTCGCCCAGCGGGGCGGCGCCCAGCAGCGACTCGATCTCCTTGGCCAGCGACGATTCGCCGACGTTGCGGCCGTTCAAGTAGAGCTTGTTGTCCTTGTCGACCAGCACGCTGACTTTGGCGTTGTCGGCGGCCTCGACGTGGGCCGAGGCGGCGGCCTCCCACTTGAGATGGCTGTCGTCCTGCGCGCGGGCCAGGATCACGAAGAAAATCAGCAGATTGAAGGCGATGTCGCCCATCGCCACGTTCGGAATTTCGACGCGCATTTTCTTGCGGGCTATTTTCATGTCAATGACGACTCAATTGGTTGGCGGCGCCCACCCTACGGCGCCACCACGGTGCGTTCCTCTTCAAGCTGCAAGGTGACGATTCCTCCGGCCTCGTCGATCATGCCGGTCACCGCGATCCAGTGATGGTAGGGGGTGTCTTTGGTGCTCTTGACCACCACGATCTTGTCTTCCGGGCGCGTTTTGGCCGAGAGTAGCCGCCGCAGCTTGGGCACGAAATCGACCGGGGCGGCGCGCGCGCCGTTGATCGCGGCGCCGGTGCGGTCGAGCGTGACCTCGATGTTCTCGCTTTGCTGCTTCTGTTCTTTCTTGCTCTCGCTCTTGGGAATGTTCTGCTTGCGACCGCTGTCGGGCTGGGTCGAGGCGCAGACCAGGAAGAACACGATCAGGTTGAAGGCGATGTCGCCGGTGGCCACCGAGGGAGGCTCGACCAGCAGGTTGGTGTTGCGGGTCAGACGCATTGCGCGCATGCCTCCCAGGCGCGTGCGTTGACCTGCCGTGCCTTCTTAATGCGCGGCACGGCGCGCAAGCCATCGATTCCGGCGCTTTGGGCCAAGACGACAGCCGCGCAGCGGCGACAGAGTGTAGCCTGGGGCGTAAGCCCTCGTTGTTCTACACATCTTTTGATTGCGGGTGGTGAAATGGGGGCGTTGGGAAATCCCGGTCTCTTCGTAAGATGCCAGGGGCTTGCCCCCTGGAGTTTCACGTTGGTTTCTAGATCGAATGCGGCCGCATCCCCAC
>DATKSN010000146.1:0-27325 GCA_035531595.1 Pirellulales bacterium
GCGATCGCTTCTTCCAGGAATCACGACTGCGGCGAAAAAACCTCGCCATCCTTGCGGGCGACGAAACCAGACCGGCCAACATGTTCAACCTCCCTGCTAGCACCCGATCGCGCGGTTCCCTCCCGCGCGGATATCCAGGCAGGAAACTGGCAGGAAGAAAAACCTGTGTCAAGACCGAATTTTCAACACCCTAGGCCCTGGACAATCTGCAATCGACGCAGAACCAGATGCTGAAGGTGGCCCACCTGGCGGGGATGACGGAAATCGCCACCGGCGTGCTGCACAACGTGGGGAACGTGCTGAACAACGTCAATATCTCGACCACGGTCATCAACGACCGGCTCCGTCGCCTGCGCGTGGACGGCCTGGCCAAGTTGGCCGAGACTTTAGGCGCCGACGGCGACGATCTGGCGGCCTTCCTGGCCAAGGACGGCAACGCGCGGCGGATCAAGCAGTACCTCAGCGGGCTGAACGCAGAGCTGGCCGGCGAACAGCAGGCGCTCTTGGCCGAGGTCGGGCTGCTGGTCGACAAGGTCGGGCACATCCGCAACATCATCGCGGCCGAGCAACGCTACGCGCGGCGGATGTCGTTCCGCGAGCAGTGCGACGTCGAGCGTCTGGTCGAGGATGTGCTGTTGATGCACGGGTACACGTTGAACCAACGCGCGATCGAAGTCCGGCGCGATTTCGAGGAGCTGCCGGTCGGCATGCTCGAACGCTCGAAGCTGCTGCAAGTGCTCGACAATCTGATCAAGAACGCGATCGAATCGATGAGTACCCACGACGGCCCGCGCAAGGAGCTCTCGGTGACCGTCCGCCAGTCCTCCGCCGATCGGGCGCGGATTGAAGTCGGCGACACGGGCAAAGGCATCGCTCCGGCCGACGCCGAGAGGATCTTCAACTTCGGCTTCACGACCAAGGATTCCGGCAACGGATTCGGGCTCCACTCCGCCGCCAACGCCCTGACGGAAATGGGGGGTTCGATCGCCGCGCGCAGCGACGGCCCGGGCCTGGGGGCGACGTTCGCCATCGAGTTTCCACTGGTCCAGGAGCCCGCCGCGCCGGCCGGCGGCGACGCTCCCCAGCGCGCCGACGCCCTGCTTTTGGGCGCCACCTTGGCGGTTCCGCGGGCAGCAGCCCTTTCCGCCGTGTAATCGAGAAAGACCCATTCATGAAGAACCGCCGCATCCTGATCATCGACGACAACCACGACATCCACGCCGATTTCCGCAAGGCGTTCCAGACCGCCTGCGCGCAAATCTCCGACATGGACCGGCTCGAGGGGGAGCTGTTCGGCGGCGAGCCGCGGCCGCGCGGCAACGAGATCCTGTCGCAGGTCGAGATCGAATCGGCCTACCAGGGCGAGGAGGGCATCCGCCTGGCGGTCGAGGCCTTGCGCCGCGGCGAGCCGTACTACATGGCCTTCGTCGACGTGCGGATGCCGCCCGGAATCGACGGCGTGCGGACGATCAAGGCCCTCTGGAAGGAGGTGCCCGGCTTGCAGTGCGTGATCTGCACGGCCTACTCCGATTACGAATGGGTCGACATCGCCCGCGAACTGGGCAAGACGGGCAACTTGCTGATCCTGAAAAAACCGTTCGACGCCGTCGAGGTCTTGCAGCTCGCCCAGTCGATGGCCGAGAAGGCCGAGCTGGCGGCCTCGGCGGCCCGCTACCTGGAGACCCTCGAGCGGCAAGTGGACGAATTGAAGCGGAAGGAAGTGCAACTCGAGGTGGCCCGCGAGGCGGCCGTGGCCGCCAGCCGCGCCAAGAGCGAGTTCGTAGCCAACATGTCGCATGAGCTGCGCACCCCGCTCAACGGCGTGATCGGCATGGGCCAATTGCTGCTCGACACCGATCTCGACGCGCGGCAGCGGCGCTACGTCGAGACGGCCAAGCTCTCGGCCAAGGTGCTCTTGCAATTGATCAACGACGTGCTCGACTTCTCGAAGATCGAGGCCGGCCGCATGGAGATGGAGACCATCGACTTCGATCTGAACGCGGCCGTCGAGCACGCGGTCACGCTCGTCGCCGAACAGATCCGGCAGAAGGATCTGGAGTTGGTCTGCGCCGTCGAACCCAACGTGCCCACGCACTTGCGCGGTGATCCCGGCCGGTTTCAACAGATCCTGACCAACCTGCTGACCAACGCGGTCAAGTTCACCTCGGCGGGGCACGTCGCCCTGCGCGTGTCGCTGGCGTCGCAGACCGACCGCGACGTGACCGTCCGTTGCGCCGTGACCGACACCGGCATCGGCATCACGGCCGAGCGGCTGCCGCTATTGTTTCAGTCGTTTTCGCAGGTCGACTCGTCGACCACGCGAAAGTACGGCGGCACGGGGCTGGGGCTGTCGATCTCCAAGCGGCTGGCCGAGATGATGGGTGGCCAGATCGGGGTCGAGAGCGAGCCGGGCCGCGGCTCGACGTTCTGGTTCACGGCGAAGCTGGGGCGTGGCGCCGACCTGGGTCGCCGCCCCACGAAGGCCACGTCGCAAGGGTCGGGGCCGCGCGTGCTGGTGGTGGACGACCATCCGACGATCCTGGACTCGCTCGAATGGCAACTTCACGCCTGGGGCTTCGCGTGCGAGACGGCGGCCGACGGCCGCTCGGCCCTCGAGGCCTTGCGGGCGGCCGCCGGCGCGGGGCGGCCCTTCCAGGTGGCTTTTTTGGATCTCTGCATGCCGGGCCTCTGCGGCGACGAATTGGCCGGCGCCATCAAGTCCGATCCGGCGCTGCGCGACACGGTGCTGTGGCTCATGACCGGTTTGAACGACGCGCAGCTCGTGGGCGCGCTGACGCTGGCCGAGATCGGCGTGGCGGGCTGCCTGCACAAGCCGATCATCGCCTCTCAGTTTCTGGATGCGATCATGTCCGCGATCAACCCGATCGGCCAAGCCGCGAAGAGCCAACCGCCCGCGCCGACTCTCCGCGAAACCCGGCGGCCGCGCCCGCCAGGCGGCATGGATCCGAAGCGCGCGAGGATCCTGCTGGTCGAGGACAACGAGGTCAACGAGTTGGTGGCCGTCGAGTTCCTGAAGTCGGCCGGTTACGTCTGCGACATGCGGGCCGACGGCAAGCAGGCGCTGGCGGCCGTGAGCGCGGCCGACTACGACCTGGTGCTGATGGACTGCCACATGCCCGAGATGGACGGTTACGAGGCCACGCGGGCCATCCGCGAGTTGGAACAGCGCCGCGGAGGGGGACGCGCCGTGCCGATTGTGGCCTTGACGGCCAACGCGCTGGCCGGCGATCGGCAGCGCTGCCTCGACGCGGGCATGACCGATTACCTCAAGAAGCCCTTGGAACGCGAAGAACTGCTGGCCGCGCTGGAGCGCCACCTGCCGCGGCCCGCAAGCGAATCCATGAATTACGAATCGACGACCCCGCCGCCGCTCCCGCAATCCGCAATTCCTCTCCCTCTCCCCTTGGATTGGGACGCGCTCGTCGAGCGTTTCACGGGCGACCTGGATTTCGTGCAAATGCTGCTCGACAAGTTCGAGCGGCAAACGGAACTGGACCTGGAGCAGCTCGAACGCGCCATCGCCACGCGCGACGCCAAGCAAACGGCGCTCGTGGCGCACCGCCTCAAAGGCGCCGCCGCCAACCTGTCGGCGGAAGCCCTGCGCGAAGCGGCCGCCAACCTTGAAACTCTGGGCCGGCAAGCCACGATGGACGAGGCATCCGGCTGCTTGGCGCGGCTTGGCGATGAACGCGAGCGGTTCCGCCGCTACGTCCGCGAGGCGCTGCCGGGGCACATTCGGGCGGCCGGCCTCCCGGCTGGCGTGGAACCAGCCCAGTTCCCAACGGAAGGGGATGTCTAAGATGCCAGCCGGCGGTTCGCGGATTCTGATCGTCGACGACGACGCGGTTTCGTTGGCCATTTCCCGCCGCACGGTCGAGCAGGCCGGCTACGACGTCGAGGTGGCCCGCGACGGCCGCGAGGCGCTGAGAGTCCTGAGCCGCGGCGCATGCCGGCTGGTGATCACCGATTGGATGATGCCGGAGATGGACGGCATCGAACTCTGCCGGGAAATCCGGGCCTGCGACTTCTCCAGCTATATCTACGTGATCCTGTTGACCTCGCGCGGAGAGACGAAGGACATCGTCGAGGGGCTGTCGGCCGGCGCCGACGACTTCTTGACCAAGCCCTTCGACCCGGCCGAGCTGCGCGTGAGGGTGCGAACCGGCGAGCGGATTCTGTCGCTGGAGACGCGCGACCTGGCGATCTTCGCCATGGCCAAGCTGGCCGAGTCGCGCGATCCGGAAACCGGCGCCCACCTGGAGCGGATGCGGTGCTACGCCAAGATCCTGGCGCGCCGCCTTTCCGGCTCGCCCAGGTTCCGGCACGAGATCAACGCCGAATTCGTGCGGACCATCTACCTGACCAGCCCCTTGCACGACATCGGCAAGGTGGGCATTCCCGACAGCGTGCTCTTGAAGCCCGGCCGGCTCAGCGACCGGGAATTTGAAATCATGAAGCAGCACACGCTGATCGGCGCCGAGACGCTCGGCGCCGCCCTGCGCGAGCACCCCGGCGCCGGCTTCCTGCGGATGGGCCGCGACATCGCCCTGACCCACCACGAGCGTTGGGACGGTAGCGGCTATCCGCAGGGCCTGGCCGGCCAGGCCATCCCCCTCTGCGGCCGGATCGTGGCCGTGGCCGACGTCTACGACGCGCTCAGCGCCAAGCGGGTCTACAAGCAAGCCTTTGCCCATGAAGTGGCGAGCTCGATCATCGTCGGAGAGGCGGGCACGCATTTCGACCCTGTCATCGTCGAAGCCTTCCTGGCCGGCGAGGACGAATTCATCAAGGTCCGTAACCAGTTCGAAGACCGCGACTTCGATGCGCGCGCCCGCGACGAGGTCGAGGCGGCGCCCTTCGACTGCAACATCCTGGAGGAGGCTGTCGTCTTATGAAAGTGCTACTGGCAAACCCGCATGGCTTTTGCGCCGGGGTGGTGATGGTGGTGCGGAGCCTCGAGCGGGCGCTCGAGCTGCTCGGCGCGCCGCTCTATGTATTCCACGAAATCGTACACAACAAGCACGTCGTCGAGGACTTTCAGCGCCGCGGCGTTTGCTTCGTCGACTCGATCGACGACGTGCCCGAGGGGGCCAACCTGCTGTACAGCGCCCACGGCGTTTCGCCCGAGGTGCGCGAGCAGGCGCGGCGACGCCGTCTGCGCACCATCGACGCCACCTGCCCGCTGGTCACCAAGGTCCACTTGGAGGCGATCCGCTTCGCGCGCGATGGCTATACCATCGTGCTCATCGGCCACGAGGGGCACGACGAGGTGATTGGGACCATGGGCGAGGCGCCGGGCCGGATCGTACTGGTCGAAACGCCCGACGACGCGGCCCGGCTCGAACTGCCCGACCCGAACCGAGTGGCCTATCTTACCCAGACGACCTTGAGCGTCGACGACGCCAATCGGGTGATCGCGGCCCTGCGCCGGCGGTTCCCCGCCGTCGTCGGGCCGCCCAAGGAGGATATTTGCTACGCCACGCAGAACCGCCAGGAGGCCGTGCGCGAGCTGGCTCGGGAGGCCGACGTCGTGTTGGTGGTCGGCAGCGACAACAGCTCGAATTCGATCCGGCTGGCCGAAGTCGCCCGCCAATACGGCGCCCGCGCCTACTTGATCGACGACGTGCGCGACATCGACCCGGCCTGGCTGGACGGCGCCGGCACGGTTGTCCTCACGGCGGGCGCCAGCGCGCCGGAGAAGCTGGTCGTCGAGTGTCTCGACTGGCTCAAGTGTCGCTACGGCGCCGAGGTCGAACGGCGCTTAGTCCGCGAGGAAGACGTCGTGTTCCCATTGCCGCGCGCCTTACGGCCGATTGTGCCGCTGAATTTGCCCGTTCCAATCGGCGCCGAAGCGGGAGTAGAGAGTAGAGGTTAGGGAGTGGAGGTTAAGGAGTGGAGGTTAGGGAGTGGAGGTGAGAGGTGAGAGGCTATCCGAAAACTCCCAGTGGGACGGCCTTCCTAGGCCGTCTTCCGCCGCGGACGGCCTGGGAAGGCCGTCCCACGACAGGTTTTCTCGTTCCCACGCTCCGCGTGGGAACGAGGAATCTGACAACTGACAACTGACAACTGACAACAACTAACAACTAACAACTGACCACTGACCACTGACCACTGACAAAGGCCCACCATGAACCTTCCACGCAACCCAACCCGAGCCGTGCGGATCGGCTCGCTGACGATCGGCGACGGCAACCCCGTGGCCGTGCAAAGCATGACCGCCACGCATACCCAGGACGTGGACGCCACGCTGGCCCAGGTGAATGCCCTGGCCGCGGCCGGCGCCGACGTGGTGCGGATCGCCGTTGACAACGCCAAGGACGCCGAGGCCCTTGCTGAAATCCGCGGCCGCGCGCGAGCCAACCTGTCGGTCGATCTGCAAGAGAACTACCGCCTGGCCACGCTCGTCGCCCCGCACGTCGACAAGGTCCGTTACAACCCCGGCCACCTCTACCACCACGAACGCGGCAAGCCGTGGCAGGACAAGGTCAAGTTCCTGGCCGAGACGGCGGGCGAGCACGACTGCGCCCTCCGCGTGGGAGTCAACTGCGGTTCGGTCGATCCGGCCAAGCTCGACAAGTACGACGCCGGCGATTCGATCGGCCCCATGCTCGAAAGCGCCTTCGAGCATTGCGAGCTGCTCGACTCGCTTGGCTTCACGCGCTACTGCGTGTCGCTCAAGGACTCCGATCCCCGCAAGGTCGTCGACGTCAATCGCCGCTTCGCCGCCGAACGGCCCGACGTCCCCTTGCACCTGGGCGTCACCGAGGCCGGCCTGCCGCCCGACGGCGTGATCAAGACCCGCATCGCCTTCGAACAGCTCATCAGCCGCGGCATCGGCGACACGATCCGCGTTTCGCTCACCGTGCCCAACGCGCGCAAGCCCGAGGAAATCGCGGCCGGGAGGCGGATCCTGGCCGACATCGCCGCCGGGCGGGTGCGGAGCGTCGTCGACTATGGCCGCGACACCTTGAACATCATCAGTTGCCCAAGCTGCTCGCGGGTCGAGAACGAGGCCTTCATCGAGTTGGCCCAGCAGGTCAAGGAGACGACCGCCTACGCCCAGGAGCACGCGATCACCATCGCCGTGATGGGCTGCCGCGTGAACGGGCCGGGCGAGACCGACGACGCCGATCTGGGGCTTTGGTGCGGGCCGAACTTCGTGAACCTCAAGCGTGGCGGCCGGGAGTTGGGGTCTTATCCCTACGATCAGATCCTGCCTCGGCTGAGGCAGGAGTTGGACACGTTGATCGAGGCGAAGGCGGACGAGGGGTGGCTGGGGCAGAGCGTCAGCGATGCCCCGGCGGGTATAGGGGGAGGGCGTTAGGCGTTAGGCGGGTGGCTGGGGCAGAGCGTCAGCGATGCCCCGGCGTTAGGCGTTAGGCGTTAGGCGTTAGGCGTTAGGCGTTAGGCGTTAGGCGTTAGGCGTTAGGCGTTAGGCGTTAGGAACGCGCCGAAGCATCGTTCCCACGCGGAGCGTGGGAACGAGGCGACCACTCACCACTCACCAAAATGATGCTCACCATTCACGACTCACCGCTGACCGCAGAAACTTTTCTCGCCGATTGCGCGGCGCGCCGCGCCACGGTCGATGCGGCCTTGGACCGCTGGCTGCCGCGGCCGCCCGCTTGTCCGGCGCGGCTGGCCGCGGCCATGCGCCATGCCGTCCTTTGCGGCGGAAAACGCGTGCGGCCCTTGCTGGCCCTGATGTCGTGCGCCGCCTGCGGCGGCGCCGAGGATGACGCCCTGGCGGCTGCCTGCGCGGTGGAGTTGGTGCATGGCTATTCGCTGGTCCACGACGATTTGCCCGCGCTGGACGACGACGACGTTCGCCGCGGTAGGCCGACCGTTCACAAGGCGTTCGACGAGGCGACGGCGATCCTGGCCGGCGATGGACTTTTGACCTTGGCCTTCGAGTTGTTGGCGCGCGAGATCGCCGAGGCCGACCTGGCCGCGGCGTGTATCCGCGAGTTGGCCGTGGCGGCCGGCGCCGCGGGCATGGTGGGCGGACAGGCCGACGATCTGGCGGGACTGGCCGACGCCGACGATCCACATGCCGCGCTGCCGCCTCTGGAGGCGATCCATGTGCGCAAAACCGGCGCCTTGCTGCTGGCCTCCGTGCGGCTGGGGGCGATCGTGGCCAGGGCCGACGACAGCGCCAGGCAAGCGCTCGATGAATACGGCCGCCGCGTCGGGCTGGTCTTCCAGATCGTCGACGACATTCTCGACCTGGAGCAGGATGGAAACGCCGTAACGGAATGCGCAGGCATTCAAGCCGTCCCGAACTTTGCCGCGCTGCTGGGGCTTGACGAAACGCGTCGGCGCGCCGGGCAATTGGTCGACGAGGCCAATGCGGCATTGCAACCCCTGGGCGTGGCCGCCCAGGAGCTCCGCGAACTGGCGCAGTTCATATTGCGGAGAAGCGAATGATGAGAAACGCGCCAATCCACGATCCACAGTCCACGATCCAAACTCCGGGCTGGTTCAAATGCGGGTAACAAAGCCAGCCGCGAAGCGGCGACACGGGCGGGGGGATGCGCCCGCATTCGATTTAGAAACCAACGTGAAACTCCAGGGGGCAAGCCCCTGGCCTCTTACGAAGAAGACCGGCATTGCCTAACACTCCCATTTCACCACACAATCCAAAATCGCACATGAGACACCTCCTTTCCCGACTCGTGACCCCACTCGAGCTGCACGACTACAGCCTCGACGAGCTGAAACAACTGGCCGACGAAGTGCGCGAGGAACTGCGCAACATCCTGAGGCTGCGCAGCGCCCACTTCGCGTCGAACCTGGGCGTGGTCGAGCTCTGCCTGGCCCTGCATGCGGCGTACGACTTTTCCCGCGACCGGCTGATCTGGGACACTGGGCACCAGATTTATCCACAGAAGCTGATCACGGGCCGCTACCACCTGATGCACTCGATTCGGGCCAAGGGGGGCTTGATGGGCTTCCCGAATCCCGAGGAAAGTCCCTACGATCTGTTCATGACGGGGCACGCCGGTTGTAGCGTGTCGTGCGCGCTGGGCCTGCGGGCGGGCGACGAACTGCTGTCGCGCCACGACCGGCGGACGGTGGCCGTGATCGGCGACGGCGCGTTCCCGTGCGGCATCGTGTTCGAGGCCCTGAACAACGCCGGCGCGTTGAAAAAGAACTTGCTGGTGGTGCTCAACGACAACCAGATGTCGATTTGCCCGCGGGTTGGCGGGCTGGCCCATTACCTCGACCAGACGCCGATCACCGATTACCCGATCGGCATGCGTCGCTCGAACCGCAAGGTCCAGGCCGTTTCGGGCGAGGCGGCGCCGGCCCAATCGCCCGCGGCACAGCCGCCCGAAGCCCAACGGGCCGCGAAACGCTACGGGACGCTGTTCGAAGACTTGGGCTGGCGTTATATCGGCCCGGTGGACGGGCACGACCTGGGGATGATGACCCAGTGCTTCCGCGACCTCGCGCCGGCCGGGGGGCCGATCTTGTTCCACGTGCAGACCAAGAAAGGCCAAGGGTTCGCTCCGGCCGTCGAAGACCCGGTCAAGTTCCACGCCCCGCCCCGATTCGAATGGAACGGTAAACAGGTCATTCCGCTGGCCAAAGCGGCCCAGCCCGCCTACACCAACGTGGTCAGCGACGCGATCCACGCCGCCATGCGGCGGAACCCCAAGGTGGTCGCGATCACGGCCGCCATGTGCGAGGGAAACAAGCTGCAAAACGTGCGGGCCGACATGCCCGAGCGGTTTTTCGACACGGGCATTTGCGAGTCGCACGCGGTGGCCTTCGCGGCCGGCCTGGCCAAGAGTGGCCTGCGGCCGATCGTCGCCATCTACTCGACCTTCATGCAACGCAGCTACGACCAGCTTTTCCAGGAGCTCGCGTTGCAGAACCTGCCGGTCACGCTGTGTCTGGACCGGGCCGGGCTGACCGGGCCTGATGGACCAACCCATCACGGGGCGTTCGACACCACCTACGTGCGGTCGCTCCCGAATTTCGCCGTCATGGCGCCGGGCGACGAGTACGACGTGCCGGGCATGCTCGACTTGGCGCTGGCGCATGCCGGACCCTCGTCGATCCGCTATCCCAAGGCTTCCCTGGAACGTGTCGAGCGGCAAGTCCAGCCCGTCGAGTTGGGCCGCGCCGAGATCCTCCAGTGGGGCCGCGACGGTATGATCATCGCCTACGGCACGCTGCTCGCGGCCTGCCACCGCGCCGCCGAGCGGCTGCGCGCCGACGGGCTCGACGTGGGACTCATCAACGCACGCTTCGCCAAGCCACTCGACGCGCCGACCATCCTCAGCGCGATCAGCGACTGCGGCTTCGTGCTCACCGTCGAAGAGGGGACGCTGGTCGGAGGCTTCGGAAGCGCCGTGCTCGAAGCCGCCAACGCGGCGCGCGTGGACATTCGCCGCCTGGAGCGGTTAGGATTACCCGACCGATTCATCGAGCACGCCGAGCGCGATGAACAACTCCATGACCTGGGACTGGACGAGGACGGCATCTACGCGCGGGCCCTCGAGCTCGCCGAGTTCGCCGGCTGCCTGACCGCCACAACCTGACCGCGACAGGAGGTTGAAGGATGAAGTACACGGCAATGCTCGTCGTGGCCGTCGGGTTGTTCCTGGCCATCGACCATTTTGGCGGTTTGCTGGCTGCGCCGGCGGCGGCCGGCGGCGCGGGCCACGCCACGGCAGGCTCCCTTGATACCGTGGTCCATTGGATCCCTCGCCAGGCTGGCAAGCCGGACCTGCAGGCTGGCAAGCCGGACCTGCAGGCTGGAAAGCCGGACCCGCGGCTCGCCGATCACAGCGCTCTTTTCCATGTGCTCCTGACCATGGCGGCCATGATCGTGTCAGGCCGCCTGCTCAGTCGCCTGTTCCGGCGGTTTGGGCAACCACCGGTGATCGGCGAGGTGGTCGCCGGCATCTTGTTGGGGCCGTCGCTGCTGGGACTTGTGGCTCCGGACGTTTCGGCGTTCCTGTTGCCGCCCGCCGTGGCCCCCTACCTGGCCGTCGTCGCGCAGTTGGGCGTGATTTTCTACATGTTCCTGGTCGGCCTGGAATTGAACTCCGAGTTGCTGCGCCGTCGAGCCCGCGCCGCGGTGGCCATTTCGCATGCCGGTATTGTCGTGCCGTTGGTGTTGGGGGCGGGCCTGGCGCTGGCGCTCTATCCGCGGTTGGCGCCGGACGGCGTCCCCTTCACCAGTTTCGCCTTGTTTCTCGGGGTGGCGATGGCGATCACCGCTTTCCCCGTGCTGGCCCGCATTTTGACCGACCGGCGCATGACGCGGAGCGAACTGGGCGTCATGGCGCTGACCTGCGCCGCGGTCGACGACGTGACCGCCTGGTGTCTGTTGGCGTTGGTGGTCGGCGTGGCCCAGTCACACCTGGGAGGGGCGGTGGTGGTCATCGCCGGCACGGTGCTCTACATCGCGCTGATGTTCCTCGTCGCGCGGCCGGCCGTCGCGCGGTGGGTGTGCCGCGACGACGCGATCGGGCTGACACCCGGCATGACCGCCGCGGTGTTCGCGGCCGTGCTCCTGTCGTCGTTGGCCACCGAATGGATTGGCATCCACGCGATTTTCGGCGCTTTCCTGCTGGGCGCTGTGATCCCCCACGACAGCCGGGTTGCGCGCGAGTTGACCGACAAGCTGGAGGCCCCGGTCACGATCCTGCTCTTGCCGGCCTTTTTCGCCTACACGGGGATGCGAACCCAGATCGGGCTGGTCTCGGGCTGCGAGTCCTGGCTGACTTGCGGATTGATCATCGTCGTGGCCACCCTCGGCAAGTTCGGCGGCACGTTCGCCGCCGCGAGAGTCAGCGGTCTCGGTTGGCGCGATGCGGCCGCGCTGGGAACCTTGATGAACACCCGCGGATTGATGGAGCTTGTGGTGTTGAACATTGGCCTCGATTTGGGCGTCATCTCGCCGCTGTTGTTCGCCATGATGGTGCTGATGGCGTTGGCCACCACCATGGCCACCTCGCCCGTGCTCTCGTGGCTGGTCGACCCTTAACCCGGTCGGGCCCAATTGAGGTATCGGCCGCATGAAGTATAACCATCTTGGCCCTGATGCGGGTCGCGTCAGAAAACTGGGTGGTTTAGGATGGATCTTCTGGTTTTAGCGATTTTGACGAAAGTTCCGGTTGGGTGGATTCCGATAGTTTCGCTGTTTCAATCACGGCGCGCGTGGAGCATGGCCGTGGAAGGGCTACCTACGAGGAATTTGCAATGCATTCCGCCTGGCGAACACAGCGAAATTGGGCATTTTGCGCCGTCGTAACGGGCACGCTGATCGTTTTCGCCCAACCGGCTCTGGCACAGAAGTTTGCCCGCCGCTCGCCTGCGAACTCGAACCTCGTGGCCGCCGATGAATCCGAGGGCCCCGAACTTGTGGCGGCCGCTCCCCCGCGGCGCGGCGTCCAATTCCGTTCGCCCAAGACCTTGAGCCACCAGGTTCCGGATCGCGGCTTCCATTCGCCCACGGTCCCCGAATGGCAGCGCGGCCCCGGCCCGCGCTTCCAGCCGGCCTCCAAGCGCATGCTCCAACAGGTTAGCCCGCCCGATATCGAGCTCCCCATGAACCAGGCCATGAGCGACGGGGGAGAGGTCATCGTCGACGATGGGTCGATGCAGGGTCAGGGCGAGGTCATCGGTCAGGGCACCGTCGATGGCCAGATGATCGAGGAGGGCCAGGACGGCGACGTCATCTATGAGGAGGGCGATTTCGACCCCTGGGCGGCGGGCATGGACGGCGGATGCGCCAGTTGCGGTCAACACGTTTGCGGGCCCGAATGTGACGATGGCTGTCCCTGGGCGCGCCCCTGCGACGGAATTTGCATCCCGCGGCACCGAATCGACGAAACGGCCTTCTTCATCGGTCCCCAGGCGTTCAAAGGCCCGCTCGACCTGGGCAAGAACGGAAACTTTGGCTTCCACGAGGGTGTGAACTTCGCCGGCCAGTTCGGCCGCTGGCTCGGGTTGGGCGGACTGGGGATCGGATACCAGATCGGCGCCACCTTCGTCCAAAGCGATTTCTCGGGCAACAACGTCAACGGCGCGCAGACCAAGGAACGCGACCAGCAATTCATCACGGCCGGCTTGTTTCGACGGGCGCACCGCGGGCGCGGCTTGCAATATGGGGCGGTCTTCGATTGGCTGCACGACAACTACTACGTCAAGTACAACGTGGCCCAGGTCCGGGCCGAGTTGAGCTACCTCACCTCCTATGGCCACGAATTCGGCTTTTGGGGCGCGTTCCACGCCAAGCCGAGCCAGGCCACGGTGAACGGCGTCTTGACCACCTATCAGACCATCGACATGTACAATCTGTTCTACAGGTACAATCTGCCCAACGGCAGCCAAGGCCGCATCTGGGCCGGCGGCACCGGCAACAAGGCCGGTATTCTCGGCGCCGACTTCCGGATCGTGGTGACCAACCGCTGGGATCTCATGGGCGCGTTCAACTACCTGATCCCCGCGCAGGGCGCCGGCCTCGCCGGCGCGGCGAACGAAGCCTGGGGCATGGGCCTCAACCTGGTCTGGTATCCCGGCCGCCGCTGCCACGGCTCGCACAACACGCCGTACCGGGCGCTCTTCATGCCGGCCGACAACAGCACGCTCATCGCGCGCCAACTCGGCTTGTAAAAGTAGCAGGCACACTCCGTGTGCCGTAGCTTTCCGCCTGCCGACGTCCACTCGCCGAAGGTGGCGGCACCTTGTTTGCCATCGAAAGTTCCCGCCACGGTGCCGAGGGTGCCCCCGGCTTCGCTGCCCGATTTCGCGACACCGGCGCCGCGCGCGGGCGAGGAACATCATGTTGCCATCCGAATCGAGTCGATCGAATCGTACGGGCACGAGCTCCGACATCTTAGCCCGGGTATGACCGGTTCGTTGCAACTTGCGGGAACCGGCTGCGATCGCTTGGGTCCGAACTGGGTGCTCGGTCCCGCGCCCGGATGTACGTCTACCGCGCCACGCCACCGGTGAGCGACGTGAGAAACGCCAACAGGTCGGCCGCGTCTTGCGCCGTCACGTCGCGGAGCACCAACTCGGGCATCAGCGATTTCCGCTGCGGTTCGAGTGCCGCGACCTCGCCGGCCGGCACGGTGATCAGCTTGGCGTTGGCGTCCTTGATGACCACCTGTTTTTCGGTCTTCTCGACGAGAAAGCCGGCGTAGACCTGGCCCGCCCCGGTTTCCACGAGATAGGGAATGTACTCCGGCGCGATCGCTTTCGAGGGTTCGAGGATCGTTTCCAAGAGCGTCCGGCGTTCGTACTTCTTGCCGATCAGACTCAGATCGGGCCCGACGCCGCCACCGGCGTTGCCCACGCGATGGCAGTTCTTGCATTGCGCGGCGGTGCTCTGGAAGAAGATCCGCTCTCCCCGCGCCACGTCGGCCTCGAGGGCCAGAATCTCATCGGCCTTGATGGCCGCGCCCAAGCGCTTGGGCCGCTGGTCATCGGGAATGAACTTCTCGTAGAGCACGCGGACGTTCGAGTCGGGATGCGCCGTCGCTCGGGCGATCGCCAGGCGGCGCACGTCGTCCGGCACTCCCTTTTCGTCGATCAATCTCAAGAGAACCAGCGCGCCCGCGCTCGTGGACATCAAGCGTTCGACCGCTTGCGACTGGACATCGGGCGCAGCCCCCTGGGGCGCCACGATTTGCTTCACGCTGGGCCAATCCCGCAAATCGACCAGCGCCGCCAGGGCCGCGTTGCGCAAGTCCACGTCGCCGACCGCCAGCAACCGCCCCAGCACGGCCGGCGCCTGCGCGAGCCGCAGTTGGGCCGCGACTTCGACCGCCTTGCGCCGCGTTTCCGACGTCGCTTGGTCGTCGGCGGCCAGCGCGAGCACGTCGGCGCCGAGGGCCGCCAGGGCGTTGTCGCCGAGCAACGCGAGCGCGGCCGATTGCCAGCCGGGCTGGGCCAGCAGTTTCCGCACCGCCGCGATCAGCTCCGGTTTTCCCTTGAGTTCGCGCCAATTCGCGGGCAGGTTCGCCGCCAGCAGGTTCAGTGAAAGCCGCCGCAGTTCGGGCGCCGTTTGGTCGTCGGCGATCAGCCCGATCACCGCCTGGCCCGCCTCGGGTGAGGAGATCGCGCCCAACTGTTTCACCAGCACGATCCGCGAGGCATCGTCGAGGCCGCTTGCCGTCAGGCCGCGGAGCAGGAAATCCGAGGCGGCCTTGGGATCGAGCGCTTGCAACAGTTGGACCTTGTCGAGCGAAAGTCGTCCGGCCTTGTCGAGCGCCTGGTACAACTCGGTTTTGCGCTCGCCGGCCGCGATGTGGATCGCTTCCAGTTGGTAGCGATCCGTGCCTTCGTAGGTCGATGCCAGTTTCAGCAGCACTTCCAGGGGGCGCGGATCGCCGAGCTTGGGCAGGGCCAGTAGCAATTCGCGGCGGACTTGCGGCGACGGGTCGTCGGCCCGTGGCAGGATCGCGCCGGCATACTCGGCGCCGTGCCGCCCCAAAATGCGCACGGCCAAGGCGCGGAACGCCTGATTCTTGTCGTCGAGAGCCTCGAGCACCTCCCGCCGCGCCGCGCCGCCAATGCGGTCGAGCAGCCAGAGCGCCCGAGCGCGGTAGTTCGGCTCCTGGGACGTAAGCAGCTTCGCCAACGCCGGCAGGCTTGCCTGTCCTTCGGTCAAAAGTCGTTCGCGGGCCAGAAACTGCGTCGCCAGGTTCGGGTTCTTCAGCCCCTCGACGGCGTCGGCCACGTTGTCAAACGGGCCGGGCTTGCCGGCGCGGGTCAGCTTCGATTCGTCGGACGGCTGAAGCACGAAAATCCGTCCCTGGTCGGGATTGTTGTAGGCATGCCCGCCCACGCCGCCGTCGTACCAGTCGGAAAGGTACAGGCTGCCGTCGGGCGCCGCGCAGATGTCGTCGGGACGGAAGTAGTTGTCGTCCTTGCTGGTAACGAACACCCGGCTGGCGCCCTTCATGCCGTAGCCCAAGGGTTCATGCCGGTAAATCCGTACCTCGCGCGGGCCGGGGTCGGTATGCAGCGGCGCGTTCTTGTAATCAGAACCGAAGGCATCCCCCTCGTAATAGCAGATGCCGCAGGGCGAGCCGAAGCCGGTGACCAGCGTGGCCGGCACGAAACCGGGAACGTGGCCGCGGAAGTGCCAGTGCTCGCCGAAGGGCGTGCCGGGCGGCGTTTTCGCCGGCGGGCCACCGAACCAGCCATAGTTCCCACCTTCCATCAACCAGCAGATCCGCGCGCTGAAATTGCCGTCGTTGTCGTTGTCGCTGCAATACGATTCGCCGAAGGAGCTCACGCAAACTTCGTAGGGGTTGCGAAAATTGACCGCCACGGTCTCGAGGCGGCTCCCGTCCAATTCGCCGCGGAGCACTCCGCCCCATGGGAACCGGATGTGCGAGCCGTCGGTGCCCGTCACGTTGAAGCCGGTGTCGCCGTGGCTCATCCACCACTTGTGATCGGGACCGAGTACGAGGCTGTGGGCTCCGTGGTCGTGGTTGCGGCCGCCGAAACCGGTAAGCAGCTTCCGCGGCGGACCATCGGCCACCAGGTCGCCGTCCTTGTCCTCGTAAAGCCACAGGTCGGGGCTGGTCGCCACGTAAACCTGGTCGCCCGCCACGCAGATGCTCATCGGGCAAAAGATCCCCTCGGCGAAGACGGTCATCGTGTCGGCCTTGCCATCGCCGTCGGTGTCTTCGAGCACCTTGATCTTATCGGCCGGCGGATCTTTGGCCGCGCCGCGATACCACTGGATTTCGGCCACCCACACCCGGCCCTTGGTATCGACGTCGATCGCCGAGGGATTGGTGATCATCGGTTCCGAAGCGAAGAGCGAAACTTCAAAGCCCGGCGGAACGTCAAGCGAGCGAAGCTCTTCTTCCGGCGAATGTTGGGCACGGGCCGGATCGGTCCAGCCGATCAGTGCCGTTGAAGTCGCAAAAAACAGTGCGACAGGGCGAATCGTCATGCGTCGATACCAGGCGGGGGGCGGGGGATTTCAGGTCCAAGGGTCATTGTAGCTCAACGACCGGCTTCAAGGCTAGGATCGGCGCCCGATCCCGCTTCTGTAGGGAACGCCCTCCGTGGCGTTCCGTGCCCCGCCGGAAAGACGTCGCACCCGCTTCTCGGAACGCCACGGAGGACGTTCCCTACAGATGCATTTGCGTAGCAATCCCAGCCTCTAAGCGAACCGTCGTTTTCAATCGGGCGGCGAGGCGACGACCGGAACTCTTGCGAGTTCCGCCACCGACTAAAACCCCAAACCCGGCCCGTTGAGCACCGCGGTGCCGATCGTGCCATCGACCACCTGGAACATGGTCGGAAACCGGTCGCGCCAGCCGAGGTTGCCCGCCGGACAGTACTGACGCGAATTGCCCTCGATGGCCGCCACCGTCGGTATCCGGGCGGCCAGACTGGCCGAGTGCAGGAACGACGCGCCCGGGCAAGTCAGATCTTGCACGCACAGGAACATGCCGTATTTCTGGGCCGCCGCGCCCATCAGCAGCGCCTCGCTCTGCCCCTTGCAGGCTTTCAACGCCACCCCCGAATAGCCCATCTCGCGGCACAACAGCAAACTCTCGAAATCGACCAGCGATTCGTCGATCACAACCGGCTTGATCCGGGCCGCGGCGTGCATGCGGTTTTCGGGATTGGCCTTCAAATCGCGGTGCGTCGGCTGCTCGATGTAATGCACGCGCGACAATGCCCCCGGCGAACGCTCGCGCGCGCGAGCCAGGAATTCGAGCACGTAATCGACGTTGGCGCAGCGTTCGTTGAAGTCGAGCGAATAGTTCCATCGCGTACAACCGCGAGCTTGCTGCGCGGCGACGGCCACGCGCTCGACGGTGGCCACGCGGTCGACGTCCCAGGCCAGGTCGTCGCCGTTGAGCTTGATCTTGAGGTGGGTCAGGCCGTCGGCCGCGATCCACTGGCCCAGCGTGTCGGGCAAGCCGTCGCCGATGGGCGACTTGACGTCGGCCGCCGTCAACGGGTCGAGCGCGCCGATGAGGTGGTACAAGGGCATCCGCGGCTTCGGCTCGCGCAGCGTGTAGCGATCGAGGTACTCGCCTGCGAAGTCGTCGTTCAGGTAGGCCGCCAGGTCGCGGCTGACGAATTCGGCCCCCAGGGCGTTGTACGAATTCAAGCCCAGTGCCTTGCCGAAGGCGTCATGGACCGCGGCCTCGACCGGGCTGGCCACCACCATCTGCGCCAGACGCGGCATGGCCTCCGGCACGCCGGCCGCGCGGATGATCTCGTCGGCCGCCGTCGAGTGCGTTTCGGCCAGGTCGCGCGTGATGTCGAGCGGGTGGCCAAGGCCCTTGTATTGGCCGGCCTCGCGCGCCAGACGCAGCCCCAGTTCGGTCATCGCGGCCAGCGTCGCCTCGGCCGACAGGTCGCGCGTGGGCCAGCCCCAGATATTGCTGACCGGCATCGACCCGAAGCCCTGCCCGCGACGACCGTCGCGGGTTTCGACGTCGATCGTCACATGCAGCAATACGGCGTCGGTGACGACCCTGCCGCCGAATTTGATCGGCGCGCGAAAATCGAACCGCTCGGTTTCGGCGGCGACGTTGACGATTCGGATGTCGGTCGGCTTGGACATGGGACGGAAGTCAGTTGTCAGTTGTTAGGCGTTAGGCGTTAGGCGTTAGGCGTATCTCGTTCCCACGCTCCGCGTGGGGTCGGGCCGCGGTCCTTACCTCCTTTCTCCTTTCTCCTTATACGAGCCCCTTCCGGACGGCCCACACGGCGGCTTGCGTGCGATCGGTGACCCCAATCTTGCGGAGCACATGCTGCACGTGTTCCTTGACCGTTTCATAGCTGATGCCCAGCGCCCCGGCGATTTCCTTGTTGGTCAGGCCGAAGGCGAGTTGACGCAAGACTTCGCTCTCGCGTTGGGTCAACGGAACCTCGATGTCGCCCGCCACGCGCGGCGTGGCCAGCGCGCCCGTGACGCGGCGCAACTCCTCGCGGGTCCAGGCGTCGGCGCCGTCGGCCACGCGGCGGATCGAGTCCAACAGTTCTCCGCGGCTCATCCCCTTGAGCAGGTAGCCGGCGGCGCCCAGGGCCACGGCACGGGCCACGTAGGTTGGATTGTCGTAGGTCGAAAACATCAACACGGGCAGGTTGGGCTTGACCAGTTTGATGCGTCCCAGTGCGTTGAGGCCGTCGCTGTCGGGCATGCGAATGTCGAGCAACGCCACGTCGATGTCGTCGCGTTTTTCGGCCAGCCGCACCGCTTCGTCGCCGTTGCCGGCCTCGGCCACGATCATAATGTCGGTGCCGTTGACGATACTCCGCAGACCCGACCTCACCACTTCGTGGTCGTCGGCAATCAGTAGTCTGATGGGAGACTTTCTGGGCTCCGCCGTTTTCGGCTCCGCCTTGGGTTGCGCCGTCTTGGGTTGCGCCGTCTTGGGTTGCTCCGTCTTGGGTTGCTCCGCTCGCTTTCTCACGTGATGGTCTCGCTAGGCTCGAAGTGGGAATGGTGGGCGGTGCCCACCCTACGTAGCGTGGGCTTCAGCCCGCGCCTCGGTTTGGTTGCAGCCGGTCGCTACGTTAAGATAGCAACACGAGTATAGCAGACCGATCCCCCCGATGGGCCATTTTGTTCCAATTTAGGGCCTACTTGGACAACGACCCGCTTCAAGGCTAGGATGATCCATTGGCTTCTGTGGGGAACGCCCTCCGTGGCGTTCCGTCCATCCGCCAACAACCGATCGAGAGGAGCCACGCATGGGCCGCCGCCAGCCGACGTATTTCATCACGACCCCGCGTTCGCTCGCGATCGGGCTGATGGTCTTCGCGACCCTCACGCCGCCCTCGGCCCTGATGGCCGCCGTCGAGGCCGAAGCCGGGCCCAAAGCCGAATGGGTGCAAAAACTGGCCGAGTCGGCGCGCAAGTCCGTGGTGATCATCACGTACACCGGACGAGACGGAAAGCGAGAAGGGCTGGGCACCGGTTTCATCGTCGGCGCCGACGGCCTGATCGCCACCAACCTGCATGTGATCGGCGAAGGACGCCCGATCGCCGTGCAGTTGGACGACGGCAAACGCTACGATGTCACCCATATCCATGCGACCGACCGCGCCGCCGACTTGGCGCTGGTGCGGATTGCCGCCGAGGGCCTGCCCACGCTCGAGCTGGGCGACTCCGACACGCTCAAGCAAGGGCAGTCGATCGTGGCCCTGGGCAACCCGCACGGCCTGACGCATAGCGTGGTGGCCGGCGTGGTGTCGGGCAAGCCCGAAATCGGCGGCCGGCCGATGATCCAGTTGGCGATCCCCATCGAGCCCGGCAACAGCGGCGGGCCCCTCTTGGATCTGCGGGGCCGGGTGCATGGGTTGTTGACGATGAAGTCGCTGGTAACGGCCAACCTCGGCTTCGCCGTGCCGGTCAACCGCCTGAAGCCGCTCTTGGAGCGGCCCAACCCCGTGCCCATGGAGCGTTGGCTCTTGATCGGAACTTTGTCGAGCGAACAGTGGACGCCACTGTTCGGAGCTCGCTGGCGCGGACGCGCCGGCAAGATCGTGGTGGAAGGCATGGGCGCCGGTTTCGGCGGCCGGTCCCTCTGCCTCTCGCGGCAAGCGGTCCCTCCGGCGCCCTACGAGTTGGCGGTCACGGTCAAGCTCGACGACGAGTCCGGCGCCGCCGGCCTGGCCTTCGACGGCGACGGCGGCGACATGCACTACGGCTTCTACGCCAGCGGCGGGAAGTTGCGCTTGAGCCGCTTCGACGGGCCCGACGTGACGAGTTGGCAGGTGCTGCGCGACGAAGCGAGCCCCCATTACCACGCCGGCGACTGGAACACGCTCAAGGTGCGAGTCGAATCCGACAAGGTGCTCTGTTACGTCAACGATCGGCTCGCCGTCGAGTCCAACCAGGTACGCGCCGGAACCGGACGCGCCGGCCTGGTTAAATTCCGCGCCACCCGCGCCGAGTTCAAACGCTTTCGCCTGGCCAAGGAGATCCCCTCCGGCCAACCGGCCGACGACGTGGTCGCGCGCGTCGAAAAGCTGGTGGCGGACATTCCGCCCAGCGGTCCCTTGGCTAGCGAGCTGATCGACCAGCTCGCGCCCGAGGCCGCGTCCGGCATGCTGGTGCTGCGCGAGCGCGCGAAGCGGCTGGAGCGGCAAGCGGCGCAGTTGCGGCGGCTGGCGTCGGTCGTGTACCAGCGCCGCGTTTTGGAAGAGTTGCGCGCCGCGCTGGGTCGCCCGGATGAAAAGCCCCAGCGGGAGATCGACCTGTTCCACGCGGCGCTCTTGCTGGCGCGGCTCGACAACGACGAGCTCGACGTCGACGCCTACCTGCGCGAATTCGACCGCATGGCCGACGAGCTTCGCGGCAAGCTTCCCCCGGACGCCGACGAACCGGCCCGGCTCGCCGCCTTGAACGATTACATGTTCGCCGCCAACGGTTTCCACGGCAGCCGCGCCGACTACTACAACCGGGCCAATTCGTACGTCAACGAGGTGCTCGACGACCGCGAGGGATTGCCGATCACGCTCTCGCTGGTTTACATGGAGTTCGCCCGCCGCATCGGGCTGAACGTGGTTGGCATCGGCCTGCCGGGGCATTTTGTCGTGATGCACATGCCGGCGGCGGGCGAGGGACAAGCGGCGGGCGAAGGACCAGCGGCGGGCGAGGGACAACTGATCGACGTTTTCGAGGCGGGCCAGCCGATGACGCGCCGGCAGGCCGACCAGATCGCGCGGGCGGCCACCGGCCGGCCGCTCGACGATCTTGGCTTGCGGCCGGTCGACAAGCGAGCGATTCTGGTGCGCATGTTGCACAACCTGCGCGGCATTGCCGGGCGGGGCGAGGACGTGCCCGGCATGTTGCGCTATCTCGACGCCGCCTTGGCCATCGAACCCGACTCGGCCGAGGACCGGATGTACCGCGCTTTCTTCCGTTTTCAGACGGGCGAGGGGCGCGGCGCCCTGGAAGACATCGACTGGCTCGTGGCCCACGAGCCCGACGGCATCGACCTGGGACGGGTCGGCGAGCTACGGGCGTTGATCGAGCGACAACTCTCGCGGGAATGACGGCCGATGGATGAAACAGGTGCGATCGAGGGCGTGATCTTCAAGGCGCTCAAGCCATTCAGCGACGCGCGCGGCTGGTTGATCGAGCTGTTTCGCGACGACGAGTTGGCCGCCGGCGATCGGCCGCGGATGGGCTACCTGAGCGAAACGTCGCCGGGCGTGGCGCGGGGGCCGCACGAGCACGTCGAGCAATCGGACTACTTCGTGTTCCTGGGGCCCGGCGACTTCAAGCTCTATCTCTGGGATGCTCGGCCCGCTTCGCCCACGTATCGGCGGCGGCGGACGGTGGTCGTGGGCGAGTCGAATCGCCAGGCCGTGCTGATACCGCCGGGCGTGGTGCATGCCTACCGCTGCGTCGGCGATCGCCCCGGCTGGGTGATCAATTGCCCCAATCGCCTCTATGCCGGCGAGGGTCGCCGGCGGCCGGTCGACGAGATTCGGCACGAAGACGAGGCCGATACCGAATACCTGCTGGACTAGCGGTCCCGTTGCCCAAAGTCCTCCAGCATGATATTGTGCCGACGGTTAAGACCACGCGCGTCTGCTATTGCGTCCACGTCACGGATCGACTTGGCGCGGGCGGGGAACCGGGCGATAATGTATGAGTACCGTGTTTGAACGATTGCCAATGTTCAAACGGTCACGAAACGGAGGAAGGTGCCATCGGCGACTACCCATCGAGTGCGGAGCGCCCTAACCTGCCAGATTTCGAGCGGCCACCGGTCGCCGAAGTGGCACTCGGGGTTCAATTTGAACCTCTGACTTCATTCCGGTCGATTCACGCGGGTGCGTTATGGGAAGTCTTCAAGCACCAGTTTCCCAACGTCGACGAGCAGCCACCGCTTGATCCGACGTTTGAACGGTTTGGCATCTCGCCCGAAGCCGTCCCGGCTTTTCGATTTGAAGTTTCGCAAGTTCCACAGGCTCCGAGGTGGTGGTTTATCAACGAAGGTCAAACAGAGTTGATTCAAGTGCAACGTGACAGGTTTATTCAAAACTGGCGAAAGATTGGCGATGGCGACATCTACCCGCGCTACGAGCGAATCAGGGCCGCATTCATCGATGGGATGAGTATCTTCGAGGCATTCTTGATCAATGCGGGAATCGGTCAAGTAGTCGCCAATCAATGCGAGGTCACCTACGTTAACGTCATTCCGGTGGGTGACGGCTGGACGGATCTCGGTGAACTTGATTCGGTCTTGACCGTCTTTTCTCGCCGGTATAGCGACGAATTTTTAGGAATGCCCGAGGATGCCAACCTGGTCGTTCGTTTTGCCATCCCGAGCGACGTGGGCGAGCCGGTTGGAAGACTCCATGTCGAAGCGCTGCCCGGTTGGCGACGCAGTGACGGCAAACAGGTATTGCGACTCACGTTGACGGCGCGCGGTGCGCCGCTTGGCGATGGCATCCATGGCATCTTGCGGTTCTTGGACGTTGGAAGATCCTGGATCGTCCGGGGGTTCGCGTCAGTAACCACGAAAGAGATGCACCAGATCTGGGGACGCAAAGGATGAGCACTGATACTCTTGACCTTGCCGCCGTAGCCCCCCCTGGCCTAACTGAACGCGATTGGCGCCCGAAGAAGGCCCCCGCTGTCGTTGGCCGGCATTCGATCCGAATCCACTGTATACCACGGCGCGGCGCGACCAGTACTGAATCTGAGCCAGCGCCTTGGTTGCAAGCTGCGGCCGATCGTGTTGCCGACTTGCTGATTCTTCCTGAGAATTGGGATTCGTATGGCGCAAAGCAAGTGAATGTCGAGCTTGCAGTTTCGGCCCTAAATCTCTTAACTCAGATCATGCGGGATGGAACCCCAGTACCATCCATTGTTCCGACGAATTCAGGTGGTATCCAACTTGAATGGCACAGGAACGGTGTTGACCTTGAAATCGAAGTGATTTCGGCTCGGAAATTCGGTGTGTTGTTTGTCGACCCGGCAAGCGGTGAGGAGCGGGACGAGGTTATATCTTCAAACCTTCGCACGCTCGCCCGTGCCATTGCCAGGCTCGGATAGCGAGACAATGCACCGAAACGAGACGGTCGATGGCCGGCGGCGACTATCGCGATGATTTGACAATCAGCAATGATGCCGTGCTTTGGCGCAACATTCCGCCGCGCCATTTTGTGCTGGATGAAAACGCAAGCGCCGTCCGCCCTTCATCCGCCGCCTTCATGGACGATCCCGATAATTCCCCGATGTCAGTGCTACTGGGTGACGAGGTTTTGAGTTCCGGTCGCACTGCGGAATCCATTATTGCGAACCTTGAAGGATTTGCCTTAGCCGAGTTCACTGCATCGGCCGTTAGGGAATGTGGCCAGTTGGTTGTCAGGGATCCGACCGACGAAGAACCCGCTCACGCGCTTGTCGTTGGCGACAAGAAAAAAAGGTCCATAAGAAGGAGAATTGCCGAGAATGCCAAGTGGCTGATCCCGCCGGGCCGGTCGTAGGCCGATCTTCAAGGCGCTCTCAAGCCATTCAGCGACGCGCGCGGCTGGTTGATCGAGCTGTTTCGCGACGACGAGCTGGCCGCCGGCGACCGGCCGCGGATGGGCTACCTGGGTGATCAATGAACCGCGAAAAAACGGCGATGGATCGCCGCACTCCAAAGACGACGCGTCGCGCGGGCGTAGAACCTGCCAAGTCGCGTCCGCGCCGCCGGATCTTGGTGGCCGCTTGCGCCGCGGCGGCCGCGTTTCTCATGTTGGCCGGCATCGGCCAGGCGAGCGGGGGGCGTAAGCCCCCTGTTGACACCGATTCCACGACACCAAGTCGTGGGAAGTCTCGCCATCGATGCCGCGCCGGACTAAGGACAAACAGGGGGCTAACGCCCCCCGCTCGCCTACGTCGGACGACGGTTCCCCGTGAGAAATGATACCCCAGGACGACCACCATGATGGCGGTGTGCTCGTCATTGAGCGAGGCCGTCCGCCCCAACGCCCAAAAACTGCACTTTCTCGCGGGGGGGGATTCTGAGATACTCCCGCCGCCGTGAAAATCTTCTTTTCCGTAGGCGAACCAAGCGGCGACCTGCACGCCGCGAACCTGATCGAGGCGATCCGCGCGCGGCGGCCCGACGCGCGCTTCGTGGGGTATGGTGGCCCGCGAATGGCCGAGGCCGGCTGCGAGTTGCACGCCGACCTCACGCTTTTGGCCGTAATGTGGCTGCTGCGCGCGCTGCTGAACTTGCACAAGTTCCTGGCCCTCATGGCCCGCGCCGATCGCTACTTCCGGCACCAGCGTCCCGATGCGGTGGTGCTGGTCGATTTTCCGGGCTTCAACTGGTGGATCGCGCGGCGCGCGAAGGCGCACGGCATTCCCGTGTTTTACTATGCTCCGCCGCAGATTTGGGCCTGGGCAAGCTGGCGCGTCAAGAAAATGCGGCGCTTCGTCGACCATGTGCTGTGCAGCCTGCCGTTCGAGGAAGCCTGGTTTCGCGGGCACGGCTGCAACGCCACCTTCACGGGCCACCCGTACTTCGACGAAGTCCGCCGTCGGCCGCTGGACCAGGACTTTCTCGACCGCGAAATCGTCAAGCCGGGCCCGCTGGTGACGATTCTGCCGGGCAGCCGCACGCAGGAGGTCGAGCACAACCTGCGCTGGTTCCTGAAGGCCGCCGCGCTCGTGCGCGAGGTGGTGCCCGACGCGCGGTTCGCCGTCGCGAGTTTCAAGCCGCGGCAGGCCGAAATCGCCCGCCGGCTCGCGGCCGCCGGCTCGCTTCCGGTGGAGGTCCATCTGCGGCGCACGCCCGAACTGATCGAGCTGGCCGACTGCTGCATGGCCGTCTCCGGCTCGGTGTCGTTGGAATTGTTGCACCACGGCAAGCCCACCGTGGTGCTCTACTGGATCAGCCGCCTGGCGTACCGGGTGCAAGGCTTTCTTCGCAAGGTGAAATACATTACGCTGGTCAATCTGCTCGTGGCCGACGAACTGTTCCCCAAGGACGTGACACCCTACGATCCGAGCCAGCCCGGCGCCGAGCGAGTGCTGTTCCCGGAGTATCTGACCTGCGAGGATCGTTCGCGGCAGGTGGCCGCGCATGTGATCGAGTGGCTCACCGACGAGGCCAAACGTCGCCGTCGCGTGGCGGAACTGGTGCGGCTCAAGGTGCGCGTGGGGCATGGCGGCGCTTCGCGCCGAGCGGCCGAGTATATCGTGCGTGTACTCGAAAGCCGTCCGCGGCCGATTCCACGGCCGCACTTCCTGCCCGGCATGCGGGTGGCCAGTAGCGGCGGGGCGATACTTCACGCGGCCGACCATGAGCGTGGAAAGGACCACCCTTGATCACGAAGATTACCGGCAAGCTGCTTCAGGTGGGCGACGACACCGTGACCCTCGGCATCGAGGCCTTCGAGTACGAGGTCCGCATCCCCGAATTCACGCGCCGCCAGTTGCAGCCGCAACTCGGCCAGGCGGTGAGTTTGCATACGATCGACTACCTGGAGGGAAACCCCACCCAGGGACGCCTCACGCCGCGGCTGATCGGCTTCTTGAGCGAGATCGAACGCGAGTTCTTCGAGCTGATTTGCTCGGTGGACGGCGTCGGGGTGAAGAAGGCGCTGCGCTCGATGGTCCGGCCGGTGCGCGAGGTGGCCATGGCGATCGAGGAGCAGGACGCCAAGCTGCTCTCGAGCCTGCCGGGCGTGGGCGCCGCCCTGGCGGAGCGGATCATCGCCAAGCTGCGGCGGAAGGTGCCCAAGTTCGCCTTGCTCGTCGCGCGCGACGAGCCGATCGCCGCGGACGTCGAGCGCGACGTGGTCGACGAGACTTTCGAGGTGCTCCGCCAGTTGGGCCATTCCGAAAGCGACGCGCGGCGGCTGCTCGACGCGGCGCTGCGAGCCAAAAAGAAGTACGCCGACGTCCAGGCCCTCTTGCAGGCCATTTACCAGCAACGGCACGGGGAATCGTAATGGCCGTAAGATCTATCGGGCGCCTTCGCGGGCTCCGAAAAAACTGGCAAAACCGTACCTGTACCGACAAGGAAATCCGTCTCGGCGGATTGCCCGGTCATAGACGTCCCAAGACTTTGCACCACGTCGCGCGCCGTCGCACCGTTCGCGTCGAATCTTTCGTCGGGTAAAGGTACGGTTTTGCCAGTTTGTCGCGGCCGCGCGGCGGTCGGCGGTCTTCGAGCGTGAACCGCAAACTGGACGGAGGCTGATCACGCTCTCCCTCGGCGACCACGCATTGCGTTTGGATCAGGTAGCGCAAGTCGGGGTCGGGCCTGCGTTGCAATTTGGGTTATTTGACCCCGAATGATACGGAGGAGACGATTTTACGTGCGGATTCGCA
>DATKSN010000147.1:0-40122 GCA_035531595.1 Pirellulales bacterium
TCTACACACGCAGGCTCCCCTGATTACCGGTCTTTCCGCGCATCGCCCCGCCGGCTGCCAAAGGCAGCCGGCGGGGCGACGCGGACGGTGGGAGTGCGGCCGCTTTCGATTTAGAAACCAACGTGAAACTCCAGGGGGCAAGCCCCTGGCCTCTGACGAAGAAGCCCCTGATTGCCCAACATTCCCATTTCACCACCTGCGATCAAAAGATGTGTAGAACAACGAGGGCTGACGTCCCAGGCTATACTCTGTCGCCGCTGCGCGGCTTGTCTAGCGGCGAGCAACACATCAAGGCCGGGCCAGTCTCGCACGAACCGAGACGATCTCTTACTCCTTTATGTCGGTGGCAAAGTCGAACACCGGGCGAATGCCCGAACTGTCGAAATGGACCATGCGATCCTTGACCGCGGCGCGCCGGGTCGTTCCAATTTGGGCGGAGATCCCGGCGATGGACCTGTTCGGAGCCATGCGCCTCGACGCAAATTCCGAGGAGGCTTTACATGGCCACGAAAGCTGACGCCGATTCTGAGCCTCGCCTACTCTTCACCGCTCCATGGGAGCCGGTGGTCGTGCGAAGGGGTGATGCGCTGGGGCTGGGGCCGCTCGCCGATCAGTTCTCCAATGCGGTCGCGCCCGACCTGAGCTACCGCGTCCGCGACGGGCGCTGGGTGACCATCCTGGCCTGGTGTCTGGCGCGGTCTCACGCGGTCTTCCACGCGAGTGGCGGACGCTCCGTGGAGACGCGCAACCAGCAGCGCCTGCGGTATGCGTGGCTCCGCCCCCTCGAGTTGATGTGGGTCGCGCGGACGATCGCCCTCGCCAACGACGACTGGCGGGACCGCTCGCTCGCTGGACAACGCCGCGTACGCCCCTGGTACGAGGACGACCACCAATCCACCGATCGGTTCGGGATGTCCGTAGACCAGTTCCGCGCCTACCGGCAGACGGGAATGTACAGCGGATACCGGATTGCGCTGCGAAAGTGGCCGGGGATGACTAAAGGGTGTGACGGTTGGACGCCGGGGCCGGCGACAAACGCGTTGGCGGATTGGCTGGACGAGAAGCTCGGTTCGGCGCGACCGCCAAGGCCGCTGCACGCCGGCGCTGGCGACGAAGACAGGCTCTCGACGCGGAGCGCCAAGCTGGGCAGCGGCGAGGAGCACCGATGGTGGTTGCGGCATTGGAAGAACTTCGGCGAAGGCGGCAGGAGCGCCGACAAGAACACCCTTGCTAGTCGTAGGGATGAATTCACTGTCTTGCCGGAGGTCCATCTGCTGAAGCCGCTGGTCTTCGGGGACGACACGAGCGGAAAGTTACGGCAGAAGGTGGCGCGCGAGGTGGCGAACGCTTCAGCCACCGAACACATCGGGATGTCGGATTGCCACGCAGTGCGGCGTCCTCGGCAACATGCCGAGTGCCCTGCGTGACGAAGCGGCGGAAGAGGATGACCCCTCGGAGGCCGCCGATGAGTAGCGCCGAGTTTGGCTGGGAGTCGTTGCTGCGCACCGACGCTCCCGCGGGGTGCGCGCTCAAAGCGGCGCTGTTCACGACCTACGATCGCGCCGACGAACGCCTCCTGGTCGAGGATCTCCTGAAGCTTCTCCTAAAGCTTGACCGCGAACCCGATGGTGAGGGCGCGGAGCGGCAGTACTTCTTGCTTGAGCTTGACTGGCGTTTGAAACAAATGCACGATCAGCTCGTGGTGATATCATCGACGGCGCGCGAGGAGCCGGAGGACGCCGAAATGGCTGACAGCGGCGCGTACGGGTGGATCTGGCGCTCCATCCGCCGCCTGACCGTCGGAAGTCATGGCAAGGCCGTGCAGCACGCGAAGCTCTGGCTACTCCACTGGGGCGCGCCGAAGGAGGACGGAGTCGAATACCTTGAGATCGTGGTGTCCTCCGCAAACCTGACCCGCGCCGGCTTCAAAGGCCAGTTGCAGGCGGGCTGGAGGGCGTGCATCGAGCTCCGTCCGCAGCGCTCGCAGTCGCGACTCGATGGCTGGGGTGTTTTGCCGCACTTCCTGCGGGAGCTCGCCAAGTCGGCGGGCGATGATGGGCGCATCGAGCCGTTCGTAAAGATTCTCGCGCGCGGAAAGTGCCCGGAAGGCGTTACCTTCGTCGCCAGCGTCCCAGGAACGCATTCTCCCCAGGTGCTGCGCCGAACGCCATGGGGCGCCGCGGGACTTCGGAACATCGCTCCTTCGGGCCGAGGGGCGGTGAGCGTTTCGATCCTCAGTCCCTTCATCGGGTCGTGGTGTACCCCCGCCCTTAATCAATGGTGCGACATGTTCGACGGTTCTCCTGATCGGCTCGATCTGGTCTGGATCGACAAGAACCACCCGTGGGCGAGCCACGGGCGGTGGCTATTGCCGGAAGCCACGTTGAAAACGCTCACCGAATTGCGTGCCACATTGCTCCAACTCCGCCACGATCCCAACGACCCAATGGAGACCGACCTTTTCCATGAAAAACACCGACCGGCGGATGACCGGTGGGGCCACGCGAAGGCGTATTCGTTCAAGCGGGGGAAGTCGCGTCGTGTGCTCGTGACATCCGCCAACTTCAGCACCGCGGCGTGGGGAAAATGGAATAAGGATGGTGAACTCATCATCGAGAACTTTGAACTTGGCGTCTGCATCGAGCCAGCCACATGGCCATTCGACCATCTCGAAGCGTTCGACGGTAATCAGGAGCCTGCGACGGTTTCGGAACTAGAGTTGCCTCGGCAAGGCACTCTCATCATGTGGGCACGGGCCGTCTGGGATGGGAAAAAAGTCGACGTCGATTGCCGGTGCGAAGCCGGCCGAGAAATTGGTGGAGAGCTCGACAGTGGTGGCGAGCGGACACCGATCACTGAATGGGCGAACAAGGCCGACGGGCTGCGCTCCGCGAACGTGTTGTGGGCCGATTCGAAGCGGCCGCCCTCGCTGGTTCAGCTCATGTGCGAGCACGAGAGACTGCGCGTGCCGGTCTTTGATGAAAGACCGTCGCGGCGAGACAGGGAGGGCACCATCCCGCCGGAAGTAGACGAAAACGCGGCCGAGAGGCGTGACAAACTGTTGTTCGAACAATACGGCGGTCGCGTCGCGGCCGACGATGACGGCGAGGGGCCGACCGATGTGCCGGGTGTGGAAGGACCATCCTCGGAGCCCACTCCTGGAGAAGGTGGCGACGAGCCGAAAGATACTGGCGCAGGACGTTCAGACAGCTACGCCGTCCCGGCCTGGGTGCTCGCGCGGCGGCATCTGGGCGTCGTGGACAAGTGGGCTGATCGGGTGAAGCACGCGGCAAAACCCTGGACGCAGGATTTCGAATGGGAGGTGCTCCAGCGGGACGGCGAACTGCTGATCGAAGCCTTCCAGCGGCAGGCCGGTCGTGATGAAAAGAAGGGTTCGGCGTGGGCGATTGGGGCCAAACTCGCCGCCGAGGAACTGACCATACGGTTGAAGCATTTTCCGGAGGCGTGATGTTACCGATCAAATCGCTCGGGCTAAGACCCTATCAGTGGAAGTTTCTATCGGCTCCGGATCGGTACTTCGAGGCGAGTCTCAGCTCGAGCCGCCCGCTCGTGCTGGAGAGCACGCGGCGGCAGTTCCTGACGGCGCGCGACATCCTTGCGCGCCTTAAAGCCGGGTCCGGGCACAAGGCGTGTCGAGGAATCCTGCTCGCGGACGACGTGGGCCTCGGCAAGACGGCCGTCGCCGCGCTGGTTGCGTGGGTCGTGGCTTCCGCCGGCGAGAGGCGCGGAGTGCGAATCCTGGCTCCGAACGACGTGATGATGCGGCGTTGGGTGGACGAGCTCCATTCGCATGTGCGCCCTCTCCAGAAGTGCGCGCGAGCTCTCGGAGTCCGGGCGGACCAAGTGAAAGCCGGAAAGTGCCGGCTTTCAGCCGGATCAATTCAGGTCGTCAAGCACTCCTACGCCGCGTTGAAGTCCAATCTGGACTGCGATTTGCTGATCGTCGACGAGGCGCATCGAGCCAAAGGCGAGAACACCGAGTTCAGCCGCGAGCTGAGGCGGCAGAAGAAGTACGCCCGCCGTGTCCTGATCTTGACGGCAACACCGTTTAGCATCCGCCTCGACGAGCTGAAACGCATGCTGACGCTCATCGGTGGGGACGCGGCGCATTGCGCCATAGACCACTTCAGCGGTGCCCTCGATGATTTCTACGACGGGAACACGGCGCGAAGCCCCGAGGTGGTGGCCGAACGCCTCTGCGCCAAGGCCAAGACGGCGGTCGATGCGCTCCGCTCGTTCGTCATCCGCCATGGCATTGATGACCTGCCGTGCGAGCGCAAGTCGTTCGGCGATCAGAAGGACTGGAACATCGCCGTGCCACCGGCGAGCAGCGACGAAGTGGAGCTCATGCTGCGAATGGACCGCGCGCTTCGCGTGGCAAAGGGCCATGGCTGCGAGTCGTCGGGTGCCACGAACGACCCGCGCTTCCACGTTGGCTGGCGGCATTTCGATGCGGAACGAGCCCGTCTGAAGAAGCGCGACGCCCCGTCTCGTCGAGCCGGCGAAGGCCCTGGTGGAGTGCCAACTCCGGTCCATCAAACGACTTCGCGACAAGGTGGGAATCCACACGAAGATGGCGTCGGTCGGCGCGGTCGTGAAATCCAAGATCGAGCAGGGGGAAAAGGTCATTCTCTTTTGCCATCACCACGCGACGGCACAGGAGTTGACGGAACACCTCGACTCGGTATTGCCCAAGGCGACGGCACCGCCATGGCCCGCGTCAGTCTGGAGGACCGCCTGGGAGCAGGTGCTCGCACCGACGGGTTGCGAGCACCACGATGAGACGCTTCGCGATACATTCATTGAATGGCTCTGCGCCGACCTGATGCGCGAACAGACGTGGAGTTGGCTCCCAGCCACGGCGTCGAAAGCCACTCTGGTGGACTTATTGAAACAGTCAAAGGGGCGCGACCCCGCGGGCTCGGAGACGATTGCTGAAGCCGCCGATCGTTTGTACCTTGCCTTGCTTCAGTCCAGGTCGAGTCGCGCGGTCTTGCGGGAGGCGGAGCAGAATCCCGAACGACTCCCAGGAGCGAACGGCAAACGGCCAGGAGCGATCGGCGGCTCACGCGTGCTGGGCGTTTGCACGCCGAGCGACAACGCGAAAGAGAAGGCGCTGTTCATCCAAAATCAGCAGCCTGACACGGTCATTTCAATCTTCAACAGCCCGTTCGGCCCGGACGTGCTCGTGGTCACGGACAAGCTCTCCGAAGGGATCGACCTGCACCGCTACTGCCGCCACCTGATCCATTACGAGCTCGATCCGAGCCCGGTTCGCACCGTGCAGCGCAACGGCCGGCTCCGTCGCGTGAACAGTTGGGCCGCTGCGATCGGCCAGCCGATCCTCTACGCCTACCCGGAGTTTGGCGGGACGCGGGACCACCGGCTCGTGCAGATCATGAAGAAGCGGGTCAACAGCTTCTCCCTGTTGCTCGGGGGAGTGCGCGACTTCGACGCGGACGAGGTTCTCGGGTCGGATGAGAGTTGGAGAAGCGATGTGATTAAAACCGCCAAGAAATTGGGCCTCAAAACGGCGGGTGCGGGGCTCTGCGCGAGGGAGCCAGGAGGAGCGTAACCATCGGCGTCGATGTCTATGCAATCAGGGGTCAAGCGACCGAAAGCACCCATTCCAGCCTACGTCGGCGATGCCAAGGGGTTGACAGATCGCAGTCCCTCCAGGGCCGCGACTTGGCACAGCACGTTGTCGGACGATACGAAGGCGTCGATCTGCCGGCGGCCAAACAGGTCGAGCGCCACGGCTAACTGGATCGCGTCAAGTATCGACGAAATAGCGGATCATTCAATACTCGCCGCGCTCGGTGATGACCACGTCGGCAAGTGACCCGGAGATCGACTTGAGTTGTTCGCGCAACTGGTCCAGTGGGATCGCTCCTTGGCCCTCGCGCTCGGCGATTGCCACGGCGTCGTGGTCGACCCAATCGTCCTGGCCCGCCGCCTCACCCTTGCGCACGGCGCCATTGCGCTGCTCGACGACAAGTGAGACCAGTTCGTGCTCGGCGAGCAACAGCGGTTCCAAGGGTTTGAGCACCCCCGCTTCGTAGATGGCTTGGAATGGCTTGTTCATATTTCGAGTCTAACACGTCCCGTGGCCGCTGACGAGCGAGCCTTCCTAGGATCATCGCCCTATCCGGTTCGTAGCCCCGCCTTTAGGCGACTCTTGTGAGCCGGGTTTCGCCCCGTTGGGGCTTGGGGTTGGTTGGCCCGGATTATTCATGGTCCAACACTAACCCGCAGCGCAAGCAAGGCCCGGCATTCAACTTACCTTGCTTGCGCTGCGGGTTAGTGTGACGGCTGACTGCGCGCGTTCTCCCCAGGACCATGAATAATCCGGGTTGGGAGCGCTGTTGTTTCCAGGGCTGTGGAATCGTTCACCGTTGGGGCAGGACGCGGCGATGCAACGACCGGCGCCCATGACATGACAACCCGACTAACCTACGAACAATTCGCTCACCACCGCCCCGCCCTCGACGATCTTGATCGGGCGACCGATGGGGCTCATGTTTTCCTTGTCGGAGTCGATCCCCAGGCTCTTGTAGAACGTGCGGAACAGGTCTTCGACCTTCACCGGACGCTCAGCGACGTCTTCGCCCCCCGGGCCGGTGCGGCCGATCACCTGGCCGCCGCGCACCGCGCCGCCCGCCAACGCCGCCGAGAACGCGCGCGGAAAGTGATCGCGTCCGCCGCGCGGGTTGATCCGCGGCGTGCGGCCGAATTCGCCCATCCAGATCACGAGCGTCTTGTCGAGCCGCCCGCGCTGCTTGAGATCGGTGATCAGTTGGGCGAAGGGCTGATCGAGCTCGCCGGCCAGGGCCTTGGTGCGGTTGAAGTTGTCGTCGTGCGTGTCCCAGTTGCCAAGCGCGACCTCGACGAACGTCACACCGGCCTCGACCAACCGCCGCGCCAACAGACAACCGGCCCCGAAATCGGATCGTCCATACGCCGCGCGCACCTCGTCCGGCTCGCGCGACAAATCGAATGCCTCCATCTTGGGACTCAACACCATTCGCGAGGCTTTTTGATAAAGCCCCCGGTGCTCGGCGATTTCCGGCGTCGCCTCGTTGCCACCGGAGGCGGTTTCCAGCGCGCGGACCAGCGCCAGACGCCGCTCGAAGCGGTCGGTTCGCGTGACGACTTGCGTGTTGTCAGGGAGCTTCGCCGGGTTGGGGACGACGAACGGGTTATAGTCGGTTCCCAATAGACCGCCGTTGCCGGTGTTGGGCGAGCGCCGGCCGATGCGCACGAACGAGGGAAGCTCCGCCTGTAGGCTTCCCAGTTCCGCAGCGACGACCGAGCCGATCGTGGGGTAATGGACGCTGGCCGTCGGCACATGGGCGGTATGCATGAGGAAGCTGGCCCGTTGATGGTTTCCTTCCTTGGTGGTCATCGAACGCAGCAGCGCAAGGTCGCCGGCCACCTTGGCCAGGTTCGGCAGATGCTCGGCCAGTTGGATGCCCGGCACTGAGGTCGAAATCGCCTTCGTCTCGCCTCCATTGGCGTTGCCGGGCTTGGGATCGAGCGTCTCGAACTGGCTCGGACCGCCTTGCATCCAGAGCAGGATGCACGCCATTCCCTGACGCCGCAACTCGTCGGCCCGCAGGCTCACCAGGTCGGTCCAGTTCAACGCCCCCGCCGCCAGACCGGCCGTCGAGATTCCGCGGAGAAAATCGCGCCGCCCAATCACACCCTCGCGATTGACGGCCAGACGGATGTGACGCAGGAAATGGAAGTTCATTGATTGAGTCCATTAGTTCTTGAGAAAATGCAACGACAAAGAAGAACCACGGATAACACCCCACGGTATGTTCAATGCCGGTGCAGGAATTCAGGACTGTTGATCAGCGCCCAGAACAAATCTTCGAACGCGGCGGCTCGGTCCTTCGTGGTCCGCACATGCTCGCGGCAAGCGCTCAATTCGCTTTCGCCGGGCTCGCGACCCAGGCAGCGCAGGTAAAGTTCGACTGCCACCTGCTCGTCGTCGGGAATGTCGGCCAACAGTTTGGCCAAGGTCGAGTTCGGATTGCGGCCGTTGATCGCACGGCTGATGAGCGGCGAATTCATCAGCAACAGGGCTTGCGGGATCGAGCCGGAAATCTCGTCGCGACGGTCACTGGGGTCGTAACCAAAAACGGCCGCGAACTGCATCCGCGGGCCGCCTTGGCCAAAAGGCCCACCCATCGGCCGTTTGGCGTTCTTGTTCGGGCCGAATGTCCCCTCGTGGGTGCCCAGAGCGGCCGCCAGGACGTCGAATATCTGGTCGGAACGCAGCCGCTGCGAACAGTTGGCCATGAAGGGCGTCTGGTCCGGATTTCGCCGCGGCCGGCTCTCGCGCTGGTAGCACTGGCTGCCGGTGACGGCGCGGAACAGCCACTTCACGTCGTATGCGTGGGCGACGAACTCGGCCGCCAGGTAATCCATCGTCCGCCCGGCGGAACAGATGCGATCGGGCCCCAGGTCGTCGACCGGTTCATAAAAGCCCTCGCCCACCAGTTCGGCCCAGATCCGATTGACGAACGCCTTGGCGAACCAAGGGTTCTTGTTCGATGTCATCCAGTCCGCCAGCGAATCGCGGCGCTGGAGGTCGGTTTCGCCTTGGGCGAGCTTCTGACCCGTCAAGAAGAACACCGGCTGCACGAGCGTTCCCTTGGAGCTGGGATCCTTGAGGTCGGGCATATAGTGCTCCAGATCGCCCAGGCGGAGCATGGCCATCGGGCGCTGTCGCGGGCGGTCCTGGTCGTGCGAGACGACTTCAAAGCTCCGCTTCATGCCGTCGCGCACGGGCCGCAGGCCGATCCGCGGAAAGAACGCCGCCAGCTCGTGGAACTGCCGCCGTTTCCAACGGTCGGTCGGGTGGTCATGGCACTGCGCGCACTGGATCTGCACGCCCAGGAAAATTCGCGACGCTTCGCTCGTCACGTCGTTGACCTCGCCCATCTGCGCGGCGATCAGGGCCGTCGTGCCCTCTTCGCGCACGTCGCCGGTGGCGGTGATGAACGACTGCGCCAGCGTGTTCCAGGGAGTGTTCTTGTTGAACTGCTTGGCCAGGTAGCGCTCGGCGGCGCCGGCGGCTAGAAGGCCGCGCTCGTCGCTACGGCGATAAAAGATGACGTCGCGCCAGTAACGGCCCCAATTTCGGCCGAAGTTCGGCAAAGCCAACAATCGTTCGACCGCCTCCGTTCGCTTCCCGGCCGAGCGATCGAGCGTAAAGGCCGTGATCTCGGCGGGCGAGGGGAGCCGGCCGACCAGATCCAAAGTCAGGCGGCGCAGAAAGGTCTCGTCGTTGGTCAACGGCGCCAGAACCACCGCGCCAGGGACGGAACCCGCCGCGCCGCTGGAACCATGGAACAACTCCTCGGCCAGCAGTGCGTCGACATGTGCCGCCGCTTCGAGGGGCGTCTGTCCTTCGTCCGTCCGGGGCGTCTGTCCTCCCGCCGTCCCGCCTCTCTGTTGGGCGGCCTCCGCGGCCGACGGCCACAGGCCGCCCGTGGCCAACGCCACGGCGCCGAGCAAAACGCAAAGCAGCCAACGCATGTTATCATCCCTCGGAAGTACGGCCCGCGTAGCGGAATTCGGGCGAATTCCGCACCTACTTGGCAACCATGAGTTAAACCCCAGAATCGGGCGTGAGTTCCGGTTGGGAAGTATAACATCAGAACCGTTCAGAACCGTTCATCGCCGGACCAGTCGAGTTCGTAGAGCAGGTGTCCGCTCGGGGACATGCCCATTCGACCGTAGGCGGCGATGGCCGGCGCATTGTGTTCCTCGACATAAAGCCGCAGACCGCAAACTTCGCTCGTGTTCTTGGCCAGCGTCTCGATGTGCCGGAACAACGCGCGGAACACACCCCGCCCACGGCGGTCGGGCACGACGTAAACGCTTTGAATCCACCAGAACACGCCGGCCCGCCAATCGCTCCATTCATAGGTCAGCATCGTCTGCCCCACGACGCGTCTCTCGGCTTCGGCAACGAAATAGCGGCACAACTCCGGCCGCGCCAGCGCCCGCCGCACTCCCCGTTCCAGCACGCTGGGGTTGAGCTGTTTGTTTTCCGATTCGAGCGCCAGCAAGCGGTTGAACTCGGCGATCGTCTCCGCGTCGGCGAGCGTGGCAGCGCGAATTTCCAGCGGTGTCGTCATCATGGGATGCTCCTGCAAGAGCGGCGGATTACACCTTGCCTAATCCGGCCGATCCGCGATACTCAAAGCCATGCTTCAAACCGAAAATGCCACGGATCCATCCGTTGTCGGCACCAGCCGCTGGCACGCTTTGGCCGATCGCGTGCTTTCCGGCCACCGCCTCGCCCACGATGAGGCCCTGGCCGTGCTGGCTTCGCCCGATCTTGAGTTGCTTGACCTGCTGGCCGCCGCCTACCGCGTGCGTCGGCGTTATTTCGGCAATACGGTGCAATTGTACTTCTTGATGAACGCCAAAAGCGGACTTTGCCCGGAGGACTGCGGCTACTGCTCGCAATCGAAGGTCTCCTCGGCCGACATTCCCCGCTACAATCTGCTCAACCGCGAAAAGTTGCTCGACGGGGCCAAGGTCGCCGCCGAGCGCCGATCGAAGACCTACTGCATCGTGATCTCCGCCCGAGGGCCCAGCGAGCGCGAGATGGATGCCGTCACGTCGATTGTACCCGAGATCAAGCAACGGCACAACCTGAAGATTTGCGCTTGCCTGGGCCTGCTCACGCCCGAACAGGCGCGGCGGCTCAAGGAGTGCGGCGTCGACAAGGTGAACCACAACCTCAACACCAGTGAAGCGTTCTACTCCGAAATCTGCACGACCCACACATTCCAAGACCGGCTCGATACGCTCCGCGCCGTCCGCGCCTCGGGCATGCAACTTTGCTCGGGCGGCATCATCGGCATGGGCGAATCGGACGGCGACGTCGTCGCCATGGCCTTCTCGCTCCGCGAGCTTCAGGTCGAGTCGATCCCGGTCAATTTCCTCAATCCGATCGACGGCACGCCGCTGGCCGGCGTGCGGCGGCTCGACCCTCGTTATTGCCTCAAGGTGCTGGCCATGTTCCGGCTGGCGAACCCAGCCAGCGAAATCCGCATCGCCGGCGGGCGCGAGTTGCACTTGGGCGGCTTGCAGCCGCTGGGGCTTTTCCCCGCCAATTCGATCTTCGTCGGCGACTACCTCACCACCCAGGGCCAGCCACCGGAAGCCGACTACCGTATGATCGAGGAGTTGGGGTTCGTCATCACGCGCGATGAAGAAGTCCCGGTCGTTGTTCTTTTCGAGGAGGGGAAGTGACCGTCTCGTCCAAACGACGCCGTCGAAAGAACGGTCGCCCCGACAAGGATATCCTGGCCGACATCGTTCGCCGCGTCGTCGAGGCCGCGAATCCCGACAAGATCATCCTGTTTGGTTCCGCCGCGCGCGGCCAGATGGGGCCGAACAGCGACCTCGATCTCTTGGTCATCAAGGGGGGTAAATTTGACCGCGGGCGGCTCACCACGGCCATTTACCGCCGCTTGCGCGGCAAGGGCGCACCCGTCGATGTCGTGGTCGTGACACCTGAAGAAGTCGAGCGATATGGGGATTCGCCTTATCTGGTGATTCACCCGGCGTTGAAAGAGGGGAGGATCGTGTATGGCGCGTAAGCGCTATCCCCCAACCGACCCGCGTCCATCGCGGCGTGACTTTCCCATACATTCACGACCTGGATGAGTTACTCCAACGGCTCGAGCGCAGCGGCCTCAAGGTTCCACAATACGTACGGCAAGCGGACGAGCTTTCGCCGTTCGCAGTCGTGATGCGTTATCCGGGCTTCGCCGCCCCGATCACGAAGCAGCGATACCGTCGCTTCGTCCGCATCGCCGAACGCGTCGTCGACTGGGCCGAGCGGAGAATCGCAAGACGGCGATGATCCCCAAGGAATGCAAACGCCTTCGCTGGGCTTTGGACGGGTGCCGACCATATTGCGTTTCCAGCGACCAACACCGGCTCCGCCTGGATGCCTTTATGCCACCTGGATGCCTTTTATGCCACAACGGCGTCTTGCCGGGCTTCAACGCCGTTTCGCCAAAGCTTCGGCTTTCGCCCGAGGATTTCGTTCGGAGGCGATCGCTTGATGATTCATGGTCCCACACCAAAAGCGCGTCACAAGCTACGCCCAGCGTTCAACTTACCTTGCTAGCGCCGCAGGTTTTGCGTGACGGCGGACATCGTTCGTTTCCCAGTGACCACGAATAATTCGAGATACCAAGCCATCCCGGTACGAAAATTGCTCATCCCTTCACCTAGACAACGAGACATTCGGCGAGTGCGGTTCGCCCTTTAGGAGCCGTTATCCTCCGAAAGAGTTGGCATCCGGGACATCCTTCTTCTTCCATGCGAGGTTTCTAACCATGCGCCATTTCACCACGCCCAGCCTGATTTCCCTGTTCGAGCGCGGCAAACCGTCACGACCCAGCAAGCATCGCTCGAAGGACCGCCGACGTGGCCTCGAAGCGCTCGAGCCTCGGCAAATGCTCGCCAACGGCTACGTGGAAACGAACTTGGTCAGCGACCAGGCCGGCGCCGCCCTGATCCAGGATCGCAATCTGGTGAATCCCTGGGGCATCGCCCTGAACCCGACCGCGGGCGCTTTCTCGGTTGCCAACAACGGCACCAGTGTCTCGACAAGTTATAGCGGCGACGTCAGCGGCAGTCCGTTCATCAAGAATCCGTTGACCGTGCAAATTCCCGGCGGATCCCCGACGGCCGAAGTCTTCAACGGCGGCAGTGACTTCGTGATCACCGGTTCGGATGGCAGCAGTGGGCCCGCGCAGTTCATCTTCGCCTCGCAGACCGGCCAGATCACGGGCTGGAACGCCTCAGTGCCGTCGTCGCCCTCGCCGTCGGTCACTGCGCAAGTGGGCGCGAGCGTGCCAGGGGCCGACTTCACGGGGTTGGCGATCAGCCAGGACAGTTCAGGCAAGAATTTCCTCTACGCCGCCGATTTCCAGAACGGTAAGATCGATGTGTTCGACGGCAAGTTCAACGCCGTCACGCCCTCCGGCGCGTTCACCGACCCGAACCTGCCCGCAGGCTACGCGCCGTTCAACATTCAGAACATCGGCGGGCAACTGTATGTCACGTACGCCCAACAGCAAAGCGCCGGCGAGGATGGTAGTTCAAGTCCGAACTCCAATGTCTTCGTACCCAAGACCGGCGGCGGTGTGGTCGACGTGTTCGACCTCCACGGCAACTTCGTCAGCCGCTTCAGCGCCGACACGCATCTCAACGCTCCCTGGGGACTTGCCCAGGCGCCGGCCAACTTCGGACAGTTCAGCGGCGACATCCTGGTGGGCAACTTCGGCGATGGCCGCGTCAACGCCTTCACGACCGATGGCACCTTCGTCGGACAGTTCACCGACACCAGCGGCAACCCGCTTTCGATCGACGGCCTGCGCGGCCTGTCGTTCGGCAACGGCGTGTCGGCCGGCGATTCCAACGCCTTGTTCTTCACGGCCGATCCCGGCGCCACCAGCGCTCCGCCGGAGAATACTTCCGTGTTGCTGCTAGATCCGTCGGCCCAAGGGGCGCTCAGCGCCGTGGGAAACGGCGCCGTCAGCGTCGTGGGAGGCGGCGAAGTGGTCGTCGATTCGAGCAACCCGGCGGCCGTGGTGGCGATTGGCAACGCCCAATTGACGGCTTCCGAATTCGACGTCGCCGGCGTGCCCGGCGCCGCGATCACCGGCAATGCCAATATCTCCGGCAAAGTCGACAGTGGCATTACGGCGATGGCCGATCCACTGGCGTCGTTGTCGGCCCCGGCCTTGCCCACGCAGACTTTCCCCGGAGTTGACGCTTCGGGGCATGACAGCCTCACGTTGCAGCCGGGCACGTACACCGGCGGCATCCGCGTTTCCGGCCAGGCCACCGTCACCATGGCGCCCGGATTGTATTACGTGCAAGGCGGCATTTCCGTGACCGGCAACGGCCAACTCCTGGGCCAAGGCGTGACCATCTACCTCGCCTCGGCGAACTCCCAAAGCGACCAGGAAGACAGCGGAAATCAGCAAGGCCAGGGCGACAACAACCAGGGTAGCAATAACCAGGGTAACAGCAGCCAGGGTGACAACAACAACCAGGGCAACAACAACCAGGGCAACAACAACAACCAGGGCAACAACAACAATAACCAGGGCGGCGACAACAGCCAGGGCGACCAGGGTGACGACAAACAGGGTGACGACGATAGTGGCGGCGGCGGCGCGATCAGCCTGCACGGCCACGGCAGCATTGTGCTGACCGCGCCGACCAGTGGCGCGTACCAGGGCATCGCCATTTTCGAGGCCCGCGACAACAGCGCGCCGATCCTCATCGACGGTAACGGCGGCCTGTCGGTAACGGGCACGGTTTACGCTCCGGCCGCCTCGGCGCTGCTGTCGGGCAGTGGCATCCTGACGGTGCATGACGACCTCACCGACGGCATCACCGCGCAGTTCATCGCCAACGACCTCAGGGTGAACGGCAATGGGAGCTTCGACATGCTCACCGCGCCCACGCTGGGCGCCGCGAGCGGCGCGCAAGGCCTGTTCGGCGTACTCGACGCCGTGGGCGCCACGCCGATCGTCGTCACCAGCACCGATCTCGCGCCGATCGAAGGCCGGCAATTCAGCGGCGCCGTGGCGGCGTTCGCTTCCACCACCGCCGGCGCGGCGGCCACGGATTTCAGCGCCATGATCAACTGGGGCGACGGCTTGTCGAGCGCCGGGACCGTCACGGCCACCACCAACGGCGGTTTTCTCGTCACCGGCTCGCACACCTACGCCGAGGAGGGTACGGAATCCGTCACCGTGACGATCTCGGGCCCCAGCGGTTCGAGTAGCACCACGGCGACCGCCAACGATACGGCCACGGTGGCCGACGCCCGCTTGATCGCGGCCGGCGAGCTCATCGTTCAGAACAGCCAGAGCGGCACCCTCGTGGTGAACAATCAGGTGGTGGCCACGTTCGTCGACAGGGGCGGCGCCGATCCGATCACCAACTACACCGCCACGATCGATTGGGGCGACGGCTCCGCCACGTCGGCCGGGACGATCAGCCTCTCCAGCGACGGTACGTTCTTCAACGTCGCCGGCACCCACACCTATAGCCAGAACGGTCGCTACGTTGTTACCGTCACCATCCTGGACGAAGGCGGCGCCAAGATCATCGCGACGTCGGTGGTGACGAACGGGCACACCCCGCTGAACAACGACGACACCTTTGTGGAGCAAGCCTTCGACGACCTGCTGGGTCGGCCCGTTGACAACGCCAGCCTGGCTTTCTTCGCCGCGGCCATGCAGAACAACGGCCTGACCCCGGCCGCGCTGGCCAACCTCCTTACCAACAGCGACGAGTTCCTGGAAAACAGGATCCGTAAGGACTATCGCGACTACCTGGGCCGCAACGCCGACAACGGTGGTTTGAGCTTCTGGCTCAACGAGATGCGCCATGGCCTCACCGACCAGCAGTTGGACGCTGGCTTCATTGGTGCGCCGGAGTTCTTCACGCACGGTGGCGGCACGAACCAGAGTTGGGTGAACGAGTTGTACTTCGATCTGCTCGGCCGCGCCCCGGATGCGGCCGGCTTGGCATTCTGGGTGAACGACCTGGACCACGGCGGCAGTCGCTCGTCGGTGGCGTTGGGCTTCGCGGAAAGCCAGGAACACGAAGGGATCTTCATCCAGGACGACTACGCCACCTACCTCGGCCGCAGCGCCAGCCAAGCCGAGGAGAATAGCTGGATCAACTCCTTCCAGCAAGGCATGACGAACGAGCAAATCATCGCCGGCTTCGTCGGTTCCAACGAGTACTTCCAGCAGCAAACCAGCGGAAATTAGGCTGTCCGCTCGACTGCTTCCACTCTAACCTGCAACCCCAGGCGGGCTTAGCCGGCTTAGCCCGCCTGGCGGGCGGTTGGCACTCGCCAGATCCAAAAAAGAAGGCCTCGCTGCAAATGTGGGGCGGCACGGCGGTTTCGGCGCAGCCGAAAATGCCCAAGAAAAAACTGGCAAAACCGTACCTGTACCGACAAGGAAATCCGTCTCGGCGGATTGCCCGGCTTTGGAATGGCGGCGCCGGTCGGCTGCCGCGCCTTGTCCGGCGCGGGGCTGTCGTCAGCAGGTGTAGGAGGGTTACGCGGAACCAACAGGGGGCTGACGCGGCTGACGCCCCCCGCTCGCCTAATCCAGCACGAGCCGCCGGCGCCGGCCACGCGGCGCGTGCCGCCGTGGAACCGCCCGCCGCAGTAAAAAGCGAGGGGAGCGTTTCTTGTTCGTGTGCCGCGAGCGGCGTAAAGTAGCAGGCACACTCCGTGTGCCGTAGCTTTCGGCCTTCCCGGCCCGATGATGCGGGCAAGGTCGGAATGACGACCGTTCCCAATTGGGGTTTTCGGCGTTTCGTTTCGTTCCCGCGCTTCCGTGGCTGGCTTGGAGCAAGGTTGCGGCACACGGAGTGTGCCTACTACTTTGCCGGCTGACGGCCGGCGCGGCGCCGCTCGCGGCCCTGCGGACCACCGGCATCGCGCCTTTGAAATGATCAGCCGGTCGCTGGTTCGTCGCCGCCCCCGCGCCTTGCGGTTCGTGGCGACGGAGGTCGCCCGTCAGGTCAGGTGCGCCGTAGGGCTGACGGAGTTGTCTTGGGGGCCCTTCCCAGGGCTTGGCCTTTTGGGGCCGCGAGAAGCGCGTGTGGCTTCGAACGGCGCTGTCGCAAAGTCATCGGGCATCGCGATGCCAAACGCGATGGGAACCCGCGAGCCGGTTTCGTGGTCACCCGTGATTCATTTTCCTTTCTTGGAGAATAATCCAAGATTGGTTGGTGCTGGCAGTGCGAGTTTTGTTCCAGGACCGGAGAGTTTCAGAGTCCCGTCGTCGCATTCTTGGATGACGTTCTTGACGTTTGTTGCGTTAAGTTCGTCACTGAACTCCGCTTTGGCCGCCTCGAGCGCCTCGCCGAGCTTCGCTCTGAGTTCTTCGTTTTCTTGCCTAAACTGATCTGCAACTCGTCGCCATACCTCGGCAACCGCACGGTGTTTTTCCGCTTCAGATTCGCTCTGCGAGTGTTGAGCCATTTTGTCAGCCTCCGCTGCTTCTTTCCTAGCGGCTTTCTCTCGTGTTCTGGCCCGACTGTTCGCCCATTCATCGAACCGGGACTTTGCCGTGCGAAAGATGTGCGCAAGGATTTCATTCAGTAGCGTTTTTATGTGCGGCCATACGGTCTCCGCAAACCAAGGCCACAGGAAACCAATGAACCACCGGCGAATAAATGAGACTTTAGCCATAGACTAGGTTCTCCAATCGGAACGACAAATCCGTCAGGATTATTTGATAAAATCGTCATGTCCCTCTTTTCTTCCCTTGATCTTAGCCTTGCCCTTTTCGGCCGCCGCGTGTGCCGCCCGCTTTACTGTTGCCCAACCCCCCTTCTTTTCCGCCGGCGCGTGGTTCGTTTCAATCAGGATCGGCGGCGGGGCCGCTACCTCGACCGCGACTATTGGCCCTTCGACGACTTCCGCCTGCAACACCTGCGATTCTATCACGAAAACGTGACCGCACTTGCACTTGGTCCGCTTCCCAATGTGTTTGGCGCTCGCGTGCATTTCCCGTTTGCACGCCGGGCAAACGACTTCGATCCTTGTTTGTGCGCCGTCAACGCCGTGACTTGACGAGGTGGTGGCGCTCACCCGTTGGCGCCGCGGCGGTCCTGGCGGTGGAGGCGATGATTGTGGGGCCACGTCCAGGGCGGGCATTTGAAGATGCTTGCCGCCAAGGGAACCTGACGCTGGAGCTGACGCCTTTTCTTGCCATGCGAGGCGAAATGCTCTGCGGTAGGGGTTGCGGCTCGACTTTTCGTGTTGTCTGGTCGCGCACCCACTCAGCCAATAAATCAACCCATCGAGTTGGAAGACCTGGGAATCTCGGCATTTTGGCTGGTTCGCAAGAGACGCGTGCTGCGGTTAGTTTGCGAGTTCTCGGAAAGTGCAGTTTTGGTATATGTGGAGACGAAAACACCCGCGATACCGCATGCGGCCTGGTTCGACACCGACCCGCGGCGCAAGTAAGGTGCGTAACCACTGTCCTTGCTTGCGCTTCGGGTTAGTATGCGAAGCTGACAGATGTTTCATACCCGGCTCATCGTTCACGTTACGGCGGAGCCAGGGCGGCCCGCGGCCAGGAAAACTTCAACAACTTCCGCAATAAGCATCGCGGATTACACTCCGCCGACCCTTCGGGTCTGTCGTTCGGTATGATCGATTTCGTCCCAGGGCCAAAGCGGACGCGGGATGCGGCGGTACTCGTAGTTCCAGAAATCCGAGGGTGCGCAGCCCGGCGCCCGCACCACCATGATCTCGCGAGCCCGCTCCTGGTACGCCGCGCGAAATCCACAGGGGCTTTTGGCCACCAAGACGCTCGCGGCGAAGGGATCGAAACCGGCAGCCTGAAAGAACCGCGGCGCGAAGTGCGGTCCACTGCGCGAGGTGACGAGCACACGCACGTCGCCCGCGGCCAGCACGGCGGAACGTCCCATGTCGATCGGCAGGTTCTTGGCCAGGTGGCCGCTGAGAATGAAATGCGCGTCGAAGAACCGCTCGACCTTGGCCGTGATCTGGATCGGCTGCGAGAACTTGACGTCGCGCACGCCGCCCAAGAGCGTGGTCAATTCCGCGCCGATGCCGGCCGCCTCGGCGGCCGAGACGACGCCGGGGGCCACCATCGGCACCAGCGCCGCCCGCGGCCAGGAGAACTTCAACAACTCCCTCAAGACCCAGTTGCTGTCGCCCGGGGCGCCGGAGGTGGTCGCGTCGGCACTGTCGCTGAGCACAACCAGACCGTCCGAGCGCTCGTGTGCCCGCCGCACCGCGATTTCAACGGGCACCAGCTCCGGCAGGTACTCGCGCCGGCGGCGCCAGACCTCCGCCGCCAACTCGTGGCAGTGCGTCTCGGCCAGGTCGCGGCGACCGTCGGCGACCAGCACCACGCTCGTGCCCAACTCGGGGATGTCGAGCCAGGGCTGCACGGGCGCCAGGCCGGCCGCCAGCACGCCGGGCAATTGCTCCAGTGCTTGCAGCCGCAGGCGAAAGTCGTAGCTGACGCTCGCCGGATCTTGCGTATTGGCCGCCTCGGCCGGCACAACCATCGGCAGCTTGCGAAAAACCGTTTGCGGCTTCGCTCCCTCGATCAGGATACGGCGCAGCAGGCGCGCCCCACGCCGGCCCGTCTCGAACACGTCGATATGCGGCGCCGTGTGGAACAGAACCAGCGCGTCGGCCGAGGCGACCATGAGCGCGGTGATGTTGGCGTGCAGGTCGAGCGTGGCGACGATCGGCACCCGCGGCCCGACCAGCTCGCGAACCGCGCGGAGGATTTCGCCTTCGACATCGGGTACGCCCTCGGCGACCATCGCTCCATGAAGCGAGAGGAGCACGGCATCGACGGGCATCCGCCGGCGCAGCGGCGCGAGCAGTTCGTCGCGCAGCCAGCCGAACGTCTCGTTCGTGGCCATGCCGCTGGGCCAAGCCATCAGCCTCGCCAGACCGATGATCTCGGGCCGCTCGGGCCAGGCGCGCAGCGATTGGATGAAGCCGCCCAACTCGTTCGTGTCGGCCATTTCCGAAACGACGTCGGCGCCTCGCGCGACACCGAACTGCTCGAAGTTCTCGCGCGCCGTGGGCAAGGGGTTGAACGTGTTCGACTCTTGCGAAAGCTGCCCTATGGCGATTTGCATGGCGATACCAAGGTTGTCAACGGAGTAGGACCACGAATAGTACGGATTTCACGGATAGCACGGATGATGAGCGAGAAAAGTTCGGCTTGCAATGACGCGAATGGAGGGTAACACTGGAAGTGAAGGGATTTGACAATCGAGGCAATCAGGAACGAAAGGTTTTGAAATGGCGTCGCCCGCGAGGAAACTGGACTACGAACCGCGTGTGGAATGCGATACTGGCCAGGAGAAATCCGAGGACGTCGCGGTCGTTGCGCGGCAGCTTGGCGTCGTGGATGAGTTGGAGCAAATAGTCGCCACAAGCGAGACTTTGTTTCCGGGGCCTGTCAATGTCGAGGTGATGTGGGATCCCGAAATCGACGAATTGATATTCTTGGTTATCAACGTGATTGCCAGTGGTACCGACACGCAGGTCATGGCTCTCATGGACCAGTGGTACAGTGAGTCCTTGCGAATCGCCGGCAAGAAGTCAGCGTATTTTACGATTTCGGTCGATATGGAATGACTACGCATGGATCCAACTGAATTCATTGAGGTTGCGGAACAGCTTCTTGAAGACGGCGATGAGCCGCATTTGCGCACGGCCGTGAGCCGGGCGTATTACGGGGCGTTCCACGTCGCTCGCCGGTTTCTCCAGAACTGCGGCGTGGAGGTTCCCAGGTCCGACGTTCACGACAAGCTGCGGTGGTGTCTGCAGCAATCGGGAAGCCAAGATTTGGAAATCGCCTCGCGACAACTCGACGCGTTGCGCGCGGAGCGGAACAAAGCCGACTACGACTTGAACGACGCCAGATTCAAGAAGGCCTCGCGGGCGCGGCTCCAGGTCAAGACGGCAAGAGCCATCGTCGCAAGCGTCGATTCGTCGCGCGCTGGGCCTCATTACTCGCTGGTTCGGGAGCGCGTGTGCGATTACGCAGGCAAAGTGCTCGCGTGGCGAGTCGTTTGATCCTGGCGCGAGACGGCACCGCCGTTGAATCAACCCCCTTTCATGCATGCCACCGCGCCGTCGAGTCGGCCAAGCGCCTCGTCGACGTCAGCCAAGGTCATCGCGGCGCAAAAACCGTGATGGCAGGCGGCGCCGCCGTAGTCGTGAAAGTAGACGCCCGCCTCGATCGCCGCGGCGACGAACGTCAACATCAAGTCGCGGCGGTGCTTCACGACGTCGCGATAGGTGCGCACCTGGTCGACGCCGAAGTAGACGCCGAACCTCGCCCCCAACCCCTGCGCGTGGCCGGGCACGCCGTGCCGGGCGAAAATCTCGTTCAATCCGGCGAATAATCGCCCGCCCACCTGGCCGATATGGTCGTAAAAGCCGGGCTGCCGGTAGGCGGTTACCGCCGCCAGCCCGGCCGCGACGGCCAGCGGGTGCCCGTTGTAGGTGCCGCTATGTTGGCAATCGCCCTCGGGCATCAGCCGTCGCATCACGTCGGCACGGCCGCCGAAGACGCTCAGGGGCATGCCGCCGCCCACCGCTTTGCCCAGAGTACACAAATCGGGCGCCACGCCCAGATACTCCTGCGCCCCGCCGGGGGCCATGCGGAAAGAACTGAGCACCTCGTCGAAGATCAAGAGCGCGCCATGTTCGCGAGTCAGCCGCACCAGCGCGGCCATGAACTCCGGCGTGGGCGACACACAGCCCGCATTGTACCAGATCGGCTCGCAGATCGCGGCGGCCAACTCGGCGCCGTGTTGGTCGAACGCCCGCTCGAGCAGGTCCGGGCGGTTGTAGGGCACGATGACCAGTTGCCGCTCGATGTCGCGCGTGATGCCGGCCGAGCCGGGATAGACCGTCGGGCTCGACTCGTCGCCCAGTTGGTCGGCCGGAGTGCCAATCGAAAACATCACCTGGTCGTGGTAGCCGTGGAAATTTCCCTCGAACTTCAGCAGCTTCGCTCGGCCGGTGAAAGCACGGGCCAGCCGGATGACGTGCAGCGTGGCTTCCGTGCCCGAACTGGTGAACCGCACCCGTTCGCAACAGGGGATCGTCTCGCAGAGCAAGTTCGCCAGTTCGGTGTGCAGTTCGTTTTCGTAGGAGCAGGCCCAGCCGCGGTCCAGCACGGCCTCGATCGCCCGGCGAACGCGCGGGTCGCCGTGGCCCAGGAGCGTCGCGCCGTGGCTGGTGCAGAGGTCGATGTACTCGCGGCCATCGAGATCCCACACGCGGCAGCCAAGGGCGCGCTGGAAAAGCATCGCATGGCCGACGGCGCGGTTGAAGCGAGTGGAGGACGAAACGCCACCGGCGAGTTGCTTGCTGGCAAGCTGGAATTGGTCGAGAACGCGGGTCATGGTGGAAAAGAAGGATTACCGCCCCAATTCATCGGCGAATTGTCCCGCGTCGTAGACGTTGCGCAGCGCCTCGCGGATGGCGCTGGAATGCACCGAGACGGCGCGGGCTTGCTCGTCGCTGTAAGCGAAATCGAGCACCAGCGACTGGATGTTGCCGTCGAAGATGATCCCCACCAACTCGCCTGCGCGGTTGACGACCGGACTGCCGGAATTGCCTCCGATGATGTCCGCCGTGCAGACGAAGTTGAAGGGCGTCTCAGGATCCAGGTCCGGGCGATGGTCCCACCAGCGGCCCGGCAACTGGAAGGGAGGCACGCCGCCGTGGGCTTCGGAATGCTCGAACGCTCCGTCGATCGTCGTCCAGGGCGGGATCTCCTTGCCCGCCTCGCGGAACCCCTTCACCACGCCGAAGGCGAGACGCAGCGTAAACGTCGCGTCGGGATAAACGTCGCTTCCGTACAGGACGAATTGCGCCTTGGCGATTTGGCCGTACGCGCGACGCTGCGGCTCGTCGACCTGCTCCTCGAAGGTTTTTCGCAACTTCCGCGCCGGCTCATCAATGAGCCGCGCCAGCTTGATCAGGGGATCGTCGCACGACTCGATCGCGTCCCGCCCCCCCGCGACCAACTCTTCGCGGAAAGCGACGTCCTCGAGGCGCGTACCCGCGATCAAATCCGACGCGCGCTCACTCGGCGAGCGGCCGTCGAGCACGCGCCTGACCAGCGCGTCGTCGGCACCGACCATTTCGGCGAACATGCCCAGCGAATCGGCCAATTTGATCGTCTCCAGATCCTTGTGGATCGGCGCCTCGGAGAACAACCGCTGCTTGAGCGAATCGAGTCCCGCCTCGCCGTACTCGCGCAGCCGTTCGGCGTTGGGCTTGGTGGTTTCGTCGACCAGCCGCACGACGCCGCGGGCGACGTGGAACAGCTCGCAGTTGAAGCCCAGCATCGCTTCCAGCAGGTTGTACTCGATTTGGATGCCGGCCAGCACGCCGAGCGAGGTCTCGACCTGCTTCCAGGCCTCGCCGCAACGGGCCGCGAGTTTCTTGTCCTTCGCCACGGCCTGGCGCAAGGCCTTTTCCCGCAGGAGCTTGCGGCCCATGATGGCAGGGTCTTGCAACCCGGCCAGACCACCCAGCCTCGCCTTGCGTCGGTTCTGCTCGCTGAACAAGTCGTCCTGGGCGCGGCGGGCATTTTCCAGGCCGCGGTCGCTGTACGTCTTCAGCAGCACCTCGCGGCGGCGCAGCAGGTTGAGCTGCATGGGATACGTGCGGTCGCGCAGGAACTTGAGGTGCGCCACCGTGTTGAGCCGGTTCGTCCGGCCCGGGTGCCCCGACACGAACACCAATTCGCCGTCGCCCGCCCCCGACTCGCTGAAGCGCAAGAAGTGCTCGGTTTTGGCCGCTTCGCCGTCCTCGTAAACGCGGAAGAAGCAGATGTCGAGGTCGTAGCGGGGGAACTCGAAGTTGTCGGGATCGCCGCCAAAGAAGGCCACGTCCTTTTCCGGCGCGAACACCAGCCGCACGTCGGTGTATTTCTTGTAACGGTAGAGATGATACTCGCCGCCCTGGTACAGCGTCACCACGTCGCTGCGTAGGCCCGTTTCCGCCAGCGATTCCTGCTCGATGGTATTCATGACGGCGCGGCGCGCCGCGCCGGCCTTGGCCTGATCGAGCCCGGCCACCGCTTCCTCGACCCGCGCCGTCACGTCGTCGATGTCGACCAGCACGTTGATCTCCAGATCGACGCACTTCAACTCCTCCGCCCCTTCCCTCGCGAAGAAACCATCGCGGATGTAGTCGTGTTCGGAGGAACTCAGCTTTTGCAGGCAATCGGCGCCGACGTGGTGGTTGGTCATCACCAGCCCGCTGGACGAAACGAACGAACCCGAACCGCCGCTGTTGAACCGCACGCTGGCGCGCCGCAGGTGCGCGAGCCATTCGTCGCTGGGCTCGAAGCCGTAGCGCTCCTTGAGCAGCTTGCGCGGCGGACGGTTCATCAGCCACATCCCTTCGTCGCCGTGAAGGGAAGATTCGGCCAGCAGAGCGGTTGTCAGCACCATCAGCAGTTCCAACGTCACAAGTCGCGCGGAATTCAAAAACATCGTCGTGTGCCTCCTCGTCCGTAGTTGGGACTCAATGCGATACGCTATACGTCACGCGGCCGACATTGAGACGTTCACGGTGGCTGGGGCAGAGCGTAAGCGATGCCCCGGTCGCTATCTTACCGGGGCATCGCTTACGCTCTGCCACCAGCCACCATCTTCTCGTGGCAAAATGTCTCATGAGTCGGCCGCGTGAAGTATCGGTGAATGGTACGGCGTCGGCGGTTGGCGTCAAGGAACAATGTAAATGCCTCACTTCGGCGGCAGGACAACGACCGATCCAAATTGCCGGGTTTTGCCGACGACGAGCGTTTCAACCTGGCTGCCATCGGCGTTGGCCTGCGAGAGCTTGCCGTTCTCGGTCCAATAGAGTTTTCGGTTCTCGGGATCGAAGGCCAGTCCGTCGGGCTGGGCCAGCCCCGCGACCAACTGCTTGACGTTCGAACCGTCGAGCCCGGCCCGGAAAAGCATGCCTTGGGGCACGATCCAATAGATCTCGCGCTGTTGCGGGTCCAGGGCGATGCCGAACGCAGCCTGGTCCTTGAATTGGACCACGGTCTCCCGCCCTTTGCCGTCGAGGTTGGCCCGCTCGATCCGCTGCTTGCCGCCGTTGGTCCAGTAGAGTTGCCTCTTGACCGGATCGAGGGCCAACTCGTCGGGGCTTTCGAGACCGATGATGAAATCCTCCAAGGCGGTGCCGTCGCGGTTGAGGCGGACGATCTTTTCATCGCCGAGGCTCGACACGTAGAGTTTGCCCCCTTCGGCGTCGAGCACCAGATCGCCCGTGAAATTGAGCGTAGCCAGCTCCTGGGGATTTGAGCCGTCGAGATTGGCCCGCATCACCTTGTCGCCACTTTGTTGGGACGCGGCGGAAACCGTGAAATAGAGTTTTCCCTCCTTTTCGTCGACAGCCAGACCGTCGGCGCCGGGCATCGGTATCAAGAGCCGCACTTCGCTGCCGTCGCGGCTGGCGCGGTGGATGCCTTCGTTGCGATCGGTCCAATACATCAGGCCGAACATATCGGCCGACGATTCAGCGGCGGGCGGGTCGAAAGCAAGCAGTAGGCCGGGCGCGAAACCGAGGAGCCATGAGGCAAAAAGGAATAGACGGGCATGGAAAGCGAGGCGAGTCATACGGACAGGTTCCCTTGTTTCTCTCGGGCGCAGATCGGCCTTTAGAGCCTATCCCAGAACCGCCATTGTGGTGTAGGCGTCCCACCTGCCGGGCGGTTCTGGGATAGGCTCTTAGCCAGTTTATACACGGCCACGCGGAAAACGCCACCCTGATACCGGCTGGTTTGGTTGACAGGGAGGGTCCGGCGGGCGTAGGCTAGTGCCATGAGCACGTATTCCATCCAGGTCTCGTTGCCTGAATCGGTCAAGTCGTTTGTCGACGCCGAGGTTGCATCTGGCGGATACGGCACGGCAAGTGACTACCTTGTAACTGTCATTCTTGCGGAGCAGCGGCGCAAGGCGAAAGTAGAGATTGAGGCTTTGCTCTTGGAGGGGCTGGACTCAGGGCTGGGCGTCGAAGCGACCGCCGAGTTTTGGGAACAGGAGCGCCGCGAAATGGGGTTGCCGCCGCGGCACGCGAGCCCGTCGTGACAACGTGCGAATCTGGCGAGTCGACGGGTTTCGCAACCACTGGTGTTCTACCGACCGAGCGACGTTCAGGTCGAGATCGTGCGAGTGCTCCACGGCGCCCCGCGACTGGGTGAAACTGCTTGGTGAGTAATGACCGAAATGCGCTGCAGGTCTAAATTCCATGTGTGCGATGAGCGGACGTGGAGCGCACACGTTATTCTAGCGATTGATATGGCAAAGCGCAAGCAGAGTCGGCGACGGACGGGCCATGGGACCGATTACGACGGCCCGTGGAAAGAGGCGATTGACCGCTTCTTCGAGGCGTGCCTGGCATTCTTTTTCCCGCAGGCCCATGCAGACATCGACTGGACCCGGCCCTACGAAGCGCTGGAATCGGAATTGCAACGGATCGTGCGCAAGTCGAAACATGGCCGGCGGCGCGTCGACAAACTGGTCAAGGTTTGGCTGAAGACCGGCGAGGAACGGTGGCTCCTGATCCATGTGGAAGTGCAAGCGCGGAAGCAGGGTGAGTTTCCCAAGCGGATGTACGTTTACAACTACCGTATCTTCGACCGTTTCGACCGGGAGGTGATCAGCATGGCGGTCCTGGCTGACGATGATCCGGGCTGGCGGCCGAGCCATTACGGTTACGGTCGCTGGGGATTCCAGACGAGCGTAGATTTCCCCGTGGTCAAGCTGCTCGATTACGCCCCGAATTGCGAAGCGCTGGAGGCCAACCCAAACCCGTTCGCCACCGTGGTGCTGGCCCACTTGAAGACGATGGAGACCCGGAAGGCCCCGGCGGATCGTCGGGCATGGAAAGTGCGGCTCGTCAAGGGGTTGTATGAGCGGGGGCTTCGTGCGGAGGACGTGCGGCAACTTTTTCGGTTCATCGACTGGCTGATGGATCTACCGGACCCGCTTGAAGCGCAGTTTTGGCAAGAGATCACCCAATACCAGGAGGGAAAGCGTATGCCATTCATTGATATTGCGGAGCGGACGGGAATGGAAAAGGGCCTGGTCGAAGGGATTGAGGTCGGCCTGAAGTTGAAGTTTGGCGAGGCAGGCTTGGAACTCATGTCGGAAATCCGGGAAATTCGAGACCATGAGATTCTCTCGGCCGTGCTTCAAGCGATCGTTTCGGCGTCAAGCGCGGATGAACTGCGGCGGGTGTGGGCTCGTGGCCGTCGACCGAAGAAAACGCAGAAGGAGTGACTACGGCCAGGGTTTGTCGACGGCCTTCGCGGACGTTGACCATTACGTCGCCCATATTTCACGCGACAACCCCGCCGCTGCTAACCGTTTCCACGGTGCCGTCGCAGACACCTGGCGGCGATTGGCAGGTGCCCCTGGGTTGGGCGAGCGGAAGCCGTTCAAGAGCGAAGCACTCCAAGGCGCGCGGATTTGGCCCGTGCTCGGATTTCGCAACGATCTCGTCATTTACCTGCCAGTGGACGATCGAAGTTCATGTCAATTATTTCCCCCGACACCCCCGCCCGCTACCTCGTCGGCATCGACCTGGGCACGACCAACTCGGCCGTGGCCTACGTCGATTCGAGCGACGAGCGCTGGCGGGTCCGCGCGTTCGCCGTGCCGCAACTCGTGGCGCCGGCCGAGGTCGAGCCACGCGAAACGCTGCCTTCGTTCCACTACGAGGCGGCCCCGGGCGAGTTTCCAACCAACGCGATGGGACTGCCCTGGGACGCGAACGACCGCAACTGGGCCGTGGGCATTTTCGCTCGCGACCACGGCGCCGCCGTGCCTGGCCGGCTAATCACTTCCGCCAAATCGTGGCTGTGCCACAGCGGAGTCGATCGCACGGCCGACTTGCTCCCGTGGCACGGCGCGCCCGACGCCGAGCGACTCTCACCCGTTGAGGTCAGCTCACGCTACCTCGAACACATTCGCCAGGCCTGGGACTTTCGCTTTCCCGCCGAGCGGCTGGCGGAGCAGGACGTCGTGCTCACGCTGCCGGCCTCGTTCGACGAAGTGGCCCGCGAGTTGACGGTCAGGGCGGCGAAGCGAGCGGGCTTGCCCCGCGTGGTGCTGGTCGAAGAGCCCCAGGCCGCTTTCTACGCCTGGATTCACGCCCAGGGCGACGATTGGGAGCGACTCGTCCGGCCGGGACAGAAGATCCTGGTTTGCGACATCGGCGGCGGTACGTCGGACTTCACCTTGATTCGTGTTCGCCGCGGCGAGGGTGGAAAGGTCGCGTTCCACCGCGTCGCCGTGGGCGAACATTTGATCCTCGGCGGCGACAACCTCGACCTGGCCCTGGCCCACCATATTGAACACAAGCTCGCGGGCGATGGTAAGCTCCAACCGCGGCAATGGGCTGTTCTCGTTCGCGCCTGCCGCCAGGTGAAAGAAACGCTCTTGGCCGACGAACCGCCCGAGCGCTACACGCTCAGCCTGCCGGGGAGCGGATCCCAACTCATCGGCGGCGCCTTGCAAATCGAGGTCACGCGTGAAGAGGTGCAAGAGGTGCTCGTCGAAGGCTTTCTGCCGCGCGTTCGGCTCGACGAGCGGCCCATCGCCCGGCGCAGCGGCTTTCAGGAATTCGGCCTGCCCTACGCTTCCGACGCCGCGATGACCCGTTACCTGGCGGCGTTCCTCACGGCGCACCGCCATGTGGCCGAGGGCGACGGGCCGCTGCCGGCCGACCACGATCCGGTCGGCCGCGATCCGGCCGACCACGATCCGGCCCTGCCCGACCTGGTGCTGTTCAATGGCGGATTTTTCGCTTCGCCGCTGCTGCGCAATCGGCTGCTCAGTGTGCTCGGCTCGTGGGGTATGGCACATGGTGACTGGACACCTCATGTTCTGGCCAACGAGCGGCTCGACCTGGCGGTGGCCCAAGGCGCCGCCTACTACGGCATGGTCCGCCGCGGCGTCGGCGTGCGGATTTCGGCCGGGCTGGCACGCACGTATTACGTTGGCGTCGAATCGGCCGAAACCTCGGCGGCCTCGGCCGTTTGCCTGCTGCCGGCGCAGATCGAGGAAGGGCACGGCGTCGATTTGACCGAGCGCCCGTTCGAGCTGTTGATCCGTCAGCCCGTCGAGTTCCCGCTCTATGTTTCGAGCACCCGGTTGACCGACCGGCCAGGCGAGTTGTTCGCGTTCGATCCCGAACAGATGACCGCGCTGCCACCGATTCGAACGGTGTTCGAGGCCGGGAAAAAGGGTCCGAGTGAATCCATCGTCGTTTACTTGCACGCCCGGCTCAGCGAAATCGGCACGCTCGACCTCTGGGCCGGCGAGATCCAGGGGAGCCGCACATGGCGTTTGCAGTTCGACGTGCGGGCCGCCACGCAGACCGATCGTGAAGGGCACCGTGGCGCCGGCGAGGCCCAAGGTGTTTTGGACGATTCGCTCGTCGCCGCTTGCCGCGAGTCGATCCGCGACGTGTTCGCTCCCGCGTCGTTGGCGCCCAAGCCGGAGAGTCTCGTCAAGAGGCTGGAGGAGCGGATCGGCATGAGCCGCCGCGAATGGCCGATGTCGTTTTTGCGATCTCTTTGGGAATCGCTGGTCGAAGTCGAGCCGGGCCGCCGCCGTAGCGCCGAGCACGAGGCCCGCTGGATGTACTTGCTTGGCTTCGCGCTGCGGCCTGGCTACGGCCTCGCGGTCGACGACTGGCGAGTGCAACAGACGTGGCGTCTATTACAAGGGAAGCGGGCATACCACACGCCCGCCTGCCGTACCGAGTGGTGGATCCTCTGGCGGCGGATCGCCGGCGGCCTGACTCCCGGACAACAAGGATTCTTGGCCGAGCCGCTGCTGGCCGCGCTGCGTCCGCCGTCCGCTGGTTCGCCGAGGGGGGGCAAATCGCGCCCGCGCGACCTCGGCGCCGGCTCGCACGAAACGGCTGAGGTCTGGCGATTGCTTGGATCGTTCGAGCTGCTGCGGGTCGCGGCCAAGGTCGAGTTGGCCCACGCGATTTTGGGGCTGATCGCGCGCGAGAAAGTCGGCGCGGTGCGCGACGCGGGCGTGTGGGCCGTGGGACGGTTGGGGGCACGCGTGCCGATGTACGGTCCGCTCAACACGGTCGTCCCGGCCGACGACGCCGCGCGCTGGCTGCAAACCCTGCGGGAGCTGGGGTTGCCCGACGAGTCGGTCGCGTTTTGTCTGGTGCAGCTTGCGCGCCGCACGGGCGACCGGCACCGCGATCTGCCGGACAAGCTGCGCGAGCAGGTTCTGGCCTGGCTCGACCGCGTCGAGACGCCGCCTCATTATCGCCAGCTTGTGGCCGAGGGGGGCGAGTTACAGGAGCAAGAGGCTGGGCTGATGTTCGGCGAAAGCTTGCCGCGCGGGCTACGCGTGGCGGACAACATTGCGTAGGGTGGGCATCGCCCACAAACCCCACGGCTCGATTGCGTAGGGTGGGCGCCGCCCACCAACCCCACTGGCTCGCGGTGAATCGTTGCAATCCAGCGGCGATCGTGATCGTGGCGCGACCGGTGAGGATCGATGGCTCGTGAGGCCGCCCGATCAGGCATTGCGGGGCGGCAATGAATGCCGTAGAATCATGCTTAAGGTTTACCGACCGTTGCAAACCGACAACTTTCCCCCTTCGGGGCGTAGCTCAGCCTGGCTAGAGCGCTACGTTCGGGACGTAGAGGTCGCAGGTTCGATTCCTGTCGCCCCGACTTTTTGTAAATCTCGCCGAAACAACAACTTAAGTTACCTGCCGACGGTCGGCAGTGCGGCCCAAAGTCCGAGGCGCAAAACGGTATTTACCGTTTTGCGGCCAAAAACGGAGGGTTTCGCACCATGCCACGACTCGTCAACGCCACCCCCAAGTACCGCCGGCACAAGCCATCAGGCCAGGCGATCGTCTGCATCGCTGGCCAACCAATCTACCTTGGCCCCCACGGTTCCAAGGAAAGCCGGCGAGAGTATGACCGCCTCATCGGCGAATGGCTGGCCGCCGGTCGGCCGAACGCGCCGGCGCCCAAGTCCGATGCCGAGTTGACCGTCACTGAATTGGTGGCCGCCTACTGGCGCTTCGCCAAATCGTACTACGTCAAGGACGGTCGGCCCACGGGCACGGCCGGTATTCGCGTGGCCCTGCGTTTCCTCAAGCGGTACTACGGCCATACCGCCGCGGCAGCATTCGGCCCCCTCGGGCTGAAGGCACTGCAGGAGCGGATGGTCCAGGCCGACCAAAGCCGGCGCTACGCCAACGACAACGTCGACCATATCCGCCGGTGCTTCAAATGGGCCGTTGCCCAAGAGCTTGTCCCGCCGGCCGTGTTCCAAGGGTTGGCGACACTCCCCGGTCTGCGCAAGGGACGCACCGCGGCCCGCGAACCTGAACCCGTTGGGCCGGTCACCGAGGCCGTGGTCGAGGCGACGGTGCCATTCCTGCCCGCCATCGTGGCCGACATGGTCCGCCTTCAACGCCTGACCGGCGCCCGGCCGGCCGAGGTCTGCATCCTCCGCCCGTGCGACGTCGACCGGTCGGCCGAGGTCTGGACCTACCGCCCCGCGAGCCACAAGACCCAACACCACGGCCGCGAGCGCGTAATCCTCATCGGCCCCAAGGCCCAAGCCATCTTGCTCCCCTACATGCTTCGCGACGCCGAAACCTATTGCTTCGCGCCCAACGAAACCGAGGCGCGCCGCAACGCTGCCCGCCGCGAAGCGCGGCAAAGCCCGATGACGCCCAGCCAGGCCAGCCGGCGCAAGAAGCGGAAGCCAGCCCGGCCCGCCGGCAACCAATATAGCGCGGCGAGCTACCGTCGTGCGATTCACCGCGCCGCCGACAAGGCCGACGCGAAGGCCCGCACGCAAGACACGACGCTGCCCGCCGAGCAACGCATCGTGCCCCGCTGGTCGCCGAACCGGCTACGCCACTCCGCGGCTACGGAGCTGCGCAGCAAGTACGGGCTGGAAGCGGCGCAGGTCATCCTGGGTCACAGCCAAGCCGACGTGACGCAAATCTACGCCGAACGCGACCTGGCCAAAGCCGCCACCATCATGCGGGAGGTCGGGTAAACCGGCTCAGGGATGTCGCGGACGACGGCCAGCCGTGTTGCGTGGCGCGGCCGCCCCCGCTACATTCGTCAAACCCCGCGGCCCCCGAAGGAAATCCCGGTTGCGCAGACGGCCATTTTATGCACAAACGGTTCTGCCACGCGACGAGTGCGGCCGCGTGTTGTCGGGGGCGGCGACCCACTTATTCCGACAGCACGTCACAACCGACGTCAGTTACGACGGCCGTGCCGGAATCAAAAGTGTAAGCCGCCCAAACGTGGAGATCAAAGAACTGCCCGCTGGCGGGGTCGGTCAGGAATGCGTCAAACCAAATCGTCGTGGTCTCCCCATTGTCGCGAACAATCCGATCGTCGATCGTTTCAACGACAGAAATCTCAATTTCGGGCGGGAGACTCCAGCTCTCCACCTTCAATTTAGTCGGCCGCGGCCACGCGATTGCGTATTTCATTGACGAAAGCCTCGGTCGTCTGGTAGTCGCCCTTGCGAAACGCCTCAAGCGACAAGCGTACCATTCGAGGGTCTGGCTTGGGACGGGACCCCTTGGCTTCAGACAATTCGTAAATGGCGTTGCCGATGCACTGGCAAACAAAATCGAGGCGCAAGCTTTCCTCGCCTTCGACTGCGATCTTTTCGCGCAGCAGGGCACTCACTTTCGCGCGTACCGCAGGCCCGTAACGGCGAAAGAGATTCTGCGCAGCAAAGGGAATCTGTACTGAACTGTCAATAGAGCTGTGCGACATGGTGATGTCCTTCCATTACGAGTGGTGTCATCGCGATCATCGACTTTTGCAACCCCGGTTCGCCGACTTTTTTTAACCGAACTTGGTTTAGTTTTCCAGCCGGAATTCCCCCAATATCGTTCGTGTTGGCGAGATTTGCAAGCACCTGGACTCTATTTTTACGTAAGAGGTAGGTACTTGGGTCTTCACAAGCCATAACCCAAGTTTATCACAACCTTTACGATAAACAGCCTATTTTCCCAATTTTGACAGATGAACCTGCGGAAAGGTTCACCGCTCCGGGTTTGTCCGGGATCAAAAACCATATCAATGGGTGGACTCAACCGGAGATAGCGATCGCACCAAAGGAACCCTTGAAAGCCGCGTGAACAGACTGGAGGCCGTCGGCCCGCCACCGCGACCGCTGCCGCCGCTCTTGCCGAGCGAATCAGCCCGACCCGGCTGGCTTTGCTGCAACCCGCGCGGCACTGCCCCGGCCGGGCGCGGCTCCAACGCCCGCGACCCATCGCCGAAATAAGGGCGAAACAAGCCCGAAACACCAACCCAACGCCACGCCAGACGGCGAGAAAATAGCAAAGACCGGGGGCTAGCGATACCTGGCCGCCGGCCGCCCCGAACCGTGTGGCCGCTGCGCACGTTATTTTTTGCGCTTATGAAGCGGGGGGGGTTCCCGGCCAGACGTTGCGAAAATAGGAAAGCCTGTAAATATGGGTAGGGGCTGCTCCGAAAGCTGGCCGCCCGCGGGCATGACCGCGTGGCCCGCGCGCACATTTTTCCGCAGGTTCCAGGGGGGGCTGGTTTTCGCTAAGCCAATCGGCACCAATGGGTGGGGGCGGTCGACTCTCTTGGCCACGCCGGGCCGGGACCGTTGGCCAGCGCGCACGATTTTTCAAGGGTTTTGCAAAACTGTGTTTTCACACCTCCGACGCCGTGTCCGTTGTCCGGGTATCTCTTAACTTCTCCCCGTGCCGAGTGAAGCGGTCCGCTTCCGCTGATGCATGTCGGCGAGCCCGCTGACTTTGCAAGACCGCCGGGAAACGGTAGACTTGCCGGCTTCTCCCGCTCCCCAAGCCGAAAACATCGGTCGACCGGCAAGTCGGGAAGCACACGGCGGCGTCCAGCAGGGACCGAGCACGATGAGTCAAGTCGTCATCGAAAACCCGATCATCAACTCGCCCTTCGTCGAGCCGACCCGCCATTTCCGGTTCAGTGACGAGGGGATCACCGACGAGATCGTCGACGGCCGCCGGACAAGCTCGTATTTCATCCCCATCGCCAAGCCCAAGAAGAAGGCGTCTGGGGCCAAGCAGAAACAGTTCGACACGGAGTGGACCCAGGATCGCATCGAAGAGAACAAGCTCGCCAACGACATCCGCCGCCGCGTCGCCATGTGGCGCGAGGGTGGCTACCTCGGCGTGACACCGACCACCGCGCGCTTGATTGCCTACTGGACCGATCCGAACCGCGAGAAGAAGCTCTTCTTCTGCCAGAACGAAGCCCTCGAAACCGCCATCTACATTACCGAGGTGGCGAAGAAGTACGGCGATGCGCGGATCGAGAACGCGATTCGCGAGGCGAACGACACCTCCAATCCAGGCCTGCCGCGCACGGCGTTCAAGATGGCGACCGGCACCGGTAAGACCGTCGTCATGGCCATGCTCATCGCCTGGCAGACGCTCAACAAGCAGGCCAACAAACAGGACGCACGCTTCTCCGATGCCTTCTTGATCGTCACGCCCGGCATCACCATCCGCGACCGGCTGCGCGTCCTATGGCCGAATGACCCGGAGAACTACTATCGTCAGCGCGACATCGTCCCGGCCCAGCAATCGGGCCAGCTCGGGCAGGCCAAAATCATCATCACCAACTACCACGCTTTCCAACTCCGCGAAAAGTCGGACGGCTCGCGTTTGGGGAAGGAACTCGCGGGCCAAACCAAGACCGGCGTGAACGTCGAAACACCCGACCAGATGGTGCGCCGCGTCTGTAAAGCGTTTAGGACGAAGAAGAGCATCATCGTCCTCAACGACGAGGCCCATCACTGCTACCGTCGCAAGCCTGACGGCGAGGACGAAAAACTCACTGGCGACGACCGCATCGAGGCCAAGCGGCGCGATCAAGAGGCCCGAGTCTGGATCTCCGGCATCGAGGCTGTGAAAGCCAAGATCGGCGTGAAAGCAATCTACGATCTTTCGGCCACGCCGTTCTTCCTACGCGGTTCCGGCTACCGCGAGGCCTCGCTCTTTCCGTGGGTGGTTTCCGACTTTTCGCTGATCGACGCCATCGAGGCTGGCATCGTCAAGGTGCCCCGCGTGCCGGTCGCCGACGACTCAATGACCGGCGAGCAGCCGACCTACCGCGACCTGTGGGATCGCATCCGGGACCACCTGCCCAAAAAGGGGCGCAAAACCGAGGCGCTCGGGGGCGACCCGCAGCTCCCCGTCGAACTGCAAGGCGCTCTACTCAGTCTTTACGGCAACTACGAGAAGTCTTACCGCCGCTGGGAACAGAACGCCCAGGCGCGTGCCCGTGGCGTCACGCCGCCGGTGTTCATCGTCGTCTGCAACAACTGCAACGTTTCCAAACTGGTCTTCGACTTCATCGCCGGCTGGGAAAAGCCAATCGGCGAGCAGGCGATCGTCCAGGCCGGGCAGCTCCCGATCTTCCGCAACGACGACGGCAACGGCGCCTGGCTGCGCCGACCGAACACCATCCTCGTGGACAGCGCGCAGCTCGAATCGGGCGAATCGATGAGCGACGACTTCAAGAAGATCGCCGCCCGTGAAATCGACGAGTTCAAGGCCGAATACCGCGCCCGCTTCCCCGGCCGCGATACCGACAGTCTCACGGACGAAGACTTGCTGCGCGAAGTCATGAACACCGTCGGCAAGGCCGGCAAGCTCGGCGAACACGTCAAGTGCGTGGTCAGCGTTTCCATGCTCACCGAGGGCTGGGACGCCAACACCGTGACCCATATTCTCGGCGTGCGGGCCTTCGGCACGCAACTGCTCTGCGAGCAGGTGGTCGGCCGCGGACTGCGCCGCATGAGCTACGCCGCCAACGCGCGCGGCCATTTCGAGCCCGAATACGCCGAAGTCTACGGCGTGCCGTTCTCGTTCATCCCGTGCAGCGGCGCAACCAAAGACCCACCGCCAGGCCCCGTGTGCCCACCCGCGTCCGCGCCCTCGAAAGCCGCCTCGCCTGCGAGATCACCTTTCCGCGGTTGCTGGGCTACCGCTACGACATCGCGGGCGACCGACTCAACGCCAACTTCACCGACGAATCCAGGTTGACCCTTTCCACCGCCGACGTCCCCATCAAGGTCGAGAACGCGCCCATCGTCGGCGAATCCAGTATCCATACCCTCGACGATCTCAAACGCCGCCGGCCGAACGAGGTCGCCTTCATGCTGGCGAAGCTGACTCTGGAAAAGTATTTCCGACAGGATGGCGAACTACGGACCGACAGACCCAAGGAGCACACGTTCGACCGCGAGGTGAAGCTCTGGCTCTTCCCGCAAATGCTCGGCATCGTAAAACGTTGGCTCGCCGAATGCGTCACCCTCAAGGACAACACCTTCCCGCAATTGTTGCTACTGATCGAGTTCGCGCACGACGCCGCCGACCGCATTTACAGGGCCATCGTCGCCTCGACCGACGGCACGGCTGCGCTCAAGCCCATCCTCCGCCCGTATGACAAAGTCGGCTCCACCCGTTATGTCGATTTCGACACTGTCCGGGCCGTGTTTGCCACCCGCGAAGACAAATGCCACATTTCCCACGTCGTGGCCGATACCGATTCGTGGGAGCAAAAAATGGCGGAGGCCCTCGAAGACATGACCGAGGTGATCCACTACGTCAAAAACCACAACCTGGGCTTCAGCATCCCCTACACGCTGAACGGCGAGGAACACCAATACACCCCCGACTTCGTCGCGCGCATCGACGACAGTCACCGCCCGGTTGACCTCTTGAACCTGATCGTCGAAGTCACCGGAAGGGAAAAGAAAGACAAGGCAGCGAAGGTCGCCACCGCCCGCACGCTGTGGGTGCCCGCCGTCAATAACCACTGCGGCTTCGGGCGCTGGGCGTTCATCGAAGTCCCCGACCCGTGGGACGCACAAAACCTCATCCGCGCCTTTCTGGCGCGGGCGCAGGCGGTGTCAACCAAGGAAATGGTTCATGGCTAAGAAGAAATCCACGCCAAACAAGTCTACGCCGACGAAAGTCGAATCCATCCGCCATAAGGACAAGCGGAAGAACATCCCGACCGAGGAACTGCGCGACTTCGTGGCCGCGGACGAGCACGCGCCCAAGACCATGCTCTACCCGCGCGATCCGTCGCTCGACCCGCAACTGGTCTGGAAGGGGAAGGACGAACAGGACCGCGAAGACCTCGCCGTCCCCATCGTGCCGATCTACATCCAAGAGAAGATTCACCCGCACGCCATCATCGCCGCGCTGCCACGCATCGAGCAGGCCGGCGACGATCAACTCAACCTCTTCGCCGACTTCAACGGCGGCCCGACCGACTTCGCGCAAAAGATCGACTTCTACCACTACGACCAGAACTGGTCCAACCGCATGATCCTGGGCGATTCGCTGCTGGTGATGACCTCACTCGCCGAGAAGGAAGGGCTCAAGGGCAAGGTGCAGACCATCTACATTGACCCGCCCTACGGCATCAAGTTTGGCTCCAACTGGCAGGTCAGCACCCGCAAGCGCGACGTGAAGGACGGCAAGGCCGAAGACGTCACCCGCCAGCCCGAACAGATTCATGCCTTCCGCGACACCTGGAAGCTCGGAGTCCATTCGTACTTGGCGTGGCTCCGCGACGTGCTGGACGTCGGCCGCGAGCTGCTCACCGAAACCGGCAGCGTCTTTGTGCAGATCGGCGATGAAAACGTCCACTTGGTTCGGTGCATGATGGACGAGGTCTTTGGGAGCCAGAACTTCGCCGGCCAGATCGCATTCTTCAAGACTAGCTCACAATCGACAGTCGGTGTCCCCTCGATCGTTGACTACCAAATCCTCTACGCCAAGAACAAAGAACACCAAAAGCTGCGTCCTCTGCTGCGGTTGAAGGAGCCGGGTGAGCGTGGCGCGAAGCAGTACGTGTTCGTCATCTCTCCGGACATGCGAACGATGCGCCGAATGACGGACGACGAGATCAGCGGTCGCGAGTCCATCTCGGAGGGATGGAATATCTGTCGCCCCGGACCGACGACCTCGCAAGGGCACCAAGAGAATCGGAGTGGCGCATACAAGTTCGAGGGCGAGTCGTTCTATCCAAGCGCTGGGCGTCACTGGAGCTATGACCCCGGTCATGACAAAGAAATGGACCGTCTTGCGAAGCTCGGGCGACTCCGAAAGGCCGGCAAGGGCGTCGCAACGGTCTTGCTCGCGACGGACAACCCATCCACCGAGCTAGACAACATCTGGCTGGATACGGGAACGGGAAGTTTCACGGACGATCAGGTGTATGTCGTTCAGACGGCCACCAAGGTCATCGAGCGTTGCCTCCTTTTGACCACCGACCCCGGCGATCTCGTACTCGACCCGACCTGCGGCAGTGGGACGACCGCCTACGTCGCCGAGCAGTGGGGACGGCGCTGGATCACCTGCGACACCAGCCGCGTGGCCCTGGCGCTGGCGCGCACGCGCCTGATGGCCGCCAAGTACCCCTACTACCTGCTCGCCGACTCGCCCGAAGGCATCAAGAAGGAAACGGAACTGACCGGCAAGACGCCGCCCGAATACAAGACCGAAGGCGACATCAAGAAGGGCTTCGTCTACAAGCGCGTGCCGCACGTCACGCTCAAATCAATCGCCAACAACCCCGAGATTCGCCAGGGGATGACGCGTGAGCAAATCGACGACGCCATCGCCCGCTATGCCGACAGCGAAACACTCTTCGACCAGCCCTATGAAGACAGCAAGCGCGTGCGGGTTTGCGGGCCGTTCTCGGTCGAGAGCCTGTCGCCGCATCGTGTGCTTAGCACGGCGGACGAGAACCACGACGGCGCGGTAAGCGAGCAAGAAGGACGCCAGCAGCAGGATTTCGCCACCATGATCCTCGACAACCTGCGCAAGGCGGGCGTGCAAAATACTCGTAAAGAAGAACGGCTCGTCTTCGATCGCCTTGATCCGTATGCCGGTGCCTGGCTGCAAGCGGCAGGAGAGTACACCGACGCCGACGGAAAGGTGCGGCGGGTCGCGGTCTCCATCGGCCCCGAGCATGGCACCGTCGGCCCGGATCAAGTTAAAGAGGCCGCCAAAGAAGCGGTGCAGGGCGTCGGCTTCGACGTGCTCATCGTCTGCGGCTTCGCCTTCGATCCGCACGTCTCCGAAGAGGTGAAACGCTACGGCAAGCTGACCGTGCTGCCAGCCAAGATGAACCCCGACCTGGCGATGGGCGACGAACTGCTCAAGAAGACCGGCGCCGGAAACCTTTTCATGGTCTTCGGCGAGCCGGACGTGGAGATCAAGAAGCAGAAGAGCGGGCAGATCGTCGCCGAGATCAAGGGCGTGGACGTGTACGATCCGACCACCGGGCAGATTCGGAGCGCTTCCACCGACGATATCGCCTGCTGGTTCATCGATACCGACTATAACGGCGAGAGTTTTTTCGTGCGCCACGCCTACTTCACCGGAGCCGATGAACCCTACGAAAAACTCAAACGGGCGCTACAGGCGGAGATCGACGAAGCGGCCTGGAGCGTTCTCTACAGCACCGTGAGCCGGCCATTCGACAAGCCCGAGTCGGGCAGGATCGCCGTGAAAGTCATCAACCACTACGGCGACGAGGTGCTGAAAGTATTTCATGTGTAGCTACGCCGCCAAACATTCAGTGACGCGGTCAGTCGTCCTGAATTGATTTCATTTCTTGCGCCTCAAGGAGAGAGATGGCAGACATTCGACTATCCGCACCCGCGAAAAGTCATCTCCTGGGCGTCGTCCAGTCGCTTTTGGCAGCAGGTTGGACAATCGACACAATTCCCGAAAAGGGCCGACTATTGCGCAACGGTCAAAAGATGTTGCTTAAGTCTGACCGAGTTGACCTTCGGTTTAGGTTATTTGTTTACAAAGTCACAGGTTCGAGTAGAGGGAGGCCGGAAGAGCGGCGCATCGAGATTACCTCGACGTATCAGAAAGGACTTCCCCGTCTGGTAAAATTTCCTGCCGTTGTGCTCGGGTACGATCCGGATTCTAAGCTTTACGTAGGTATCGACTCTCAGCGAATAGAGCACGGTGGCCCAACGGGGAATGCATCTAGCTTCTTCGATAAAAGAGGCCTAGGTCTCGTCAGACGAGGTGCGATTTCGGTGCTTCAACGAAAGGCGGCGTTGTTTGTCAAGGGTATTGAATACCATGCTTTCATAGGTCCCCTGCGTCTAGCTGAATATCTCTTCAATATAAATGAGATTCACTCTGGGGCATATCTCGGAGATGGACCGTACTCGGGCACGCCGAGAACCCGAAAGCGCGTCATCTCTTTGCAGGTCCATGAGAAAGCTGTGAGCGGCGACGTGCTGGTCTTGAGCGGCCCCATTTCTACTGGACGCCGCGGCCTGCCCGAAGTTGACAAGAGCACGATAGAAGCCTTTGAGAAAGGTACATTGTCGAAGAAGAGACAGAAAATCACGCCAGAACAATTCTTGAAA
>DATKSN010000148.1:0-16156 GCA_035531595.1 Pirellulales bacterium
AGCCCTCGTTGTTCTACACATCTTTTGATCGCAGGTGGTGAAATGGGAATGTTGGGCAATCACGGGCTTCTTCGTAAGAGGCCAGGGGCTTGCCCGGCTTGCCCCCTGGAGTTTCACGGTGGTTTCTATACTGTGCGCGGCCCAGAATGAGACATTCCCGTGGCCTCTTGGAAGATGTGTAGAACAACGAGGGCGATAGCCCCAGGAACGCGGCCGAGAATGAGACGTTCACGGTGGCTGGGGCAGAGCCTAAGCGATGCCCCGGTCGCTATGTAGCCGGGGCATCGCTTACGCTCTGCCACCAGCCACCACCTTCTCGTGACAAAATGTCTCATTCGTGGCCGCGTGAAGTATAACTCCGAAACCCACCTTGGCAGGGGGGGGCTCGGTTATTGCGATTGCCCTCAAGCGAACCTGCACTAAAATGGAACCCGTTTGCCGGCAGATGGAGATGCCGGCGCGGCGGGTCGCGAGGGCGTGCTAGCACCGCTCGGGCCACCCGCGAAGAGAATCGTCGATTCACCCAAGAGGTATCGAAGGGTGTTCGTCCAATCAGCGACTCGGCCCAGGTTCCGCCCGCGACGCCTCACGATCTTGGAGTCGCTCGAGTGCCGTCATCTTTTGGCGGTCGCGGCCGGGCCGGAGATGCCGACTCGCCTGGAGGCAAATCAGCAGGCCGGTCGAGTGACAGTGCCCTTTGAATCAGGGGCTGAGACCGCGCACGTTGAAGCAGGCGCTGGGACCGCGTCCTTCACGCCCTGGCTTGGCGAGCCTCAGGGCAATCCCCAATGGTATCACTTGCAACGCGACGACGCGCGCGGCGACGCGCCGGCGAACGGCGATTTGCCGAACTTGGCGCACGACGCGTTCGCACGTCAAGGCGAAGGTCGAGCCGGCTCAGGCCGAGTCGGCTCAGACCCAGGGGAGATGTTTCATGTCAACGAACCGATGTCGTTCCCCACGCTGTCGTTTGGGCGAGATGGGGCACCCATGAGGATGGCAGGCGACGACGCGCGCGACTTCGAGTTTGGCAATGCCGCGTCGCGCCCCGACTCTTCCTTGGCGCTTGACGCCCGGCTTCAGGCGGCGGCCATTCAATTGACCGGCGCCATGCGGCACACGGATGACGACATGGACCCACAACGAACCGGCCAAGACACTGTTTTGACATCTTCGACCATGGGACCGGCGCCGACGGTGAAGGCGGGTCTGAACGGCTGCGTGGTCGGCGGTTTGTCGCAAGCCGCGCTCGCGGGCGCGGCGGCCAATGCTTGGAGCTCGCCCGACACGCCGCATGACGCCGCGCTCGACGCGCTGGCACTGGCCGCGGCGTCCCAACGACTTTTGACGCGCGGCAGCGCCGCGCCGACCGCGCCGCGACCCGCCGCGACTCCCACCGACACGCCTTGGCAGTGGACGTTGGCGCTTCCGCTGGCGCCGCGGTTGTCGATCGACGCCGAGCAACTGGGGCAGGCGCTCGAGGCGGTGTTGGCGGACATCGACGAATTGGGCGGGCAGGTCGCCGATTCGCTGATCGACGCGGATCGCGTTTTCTGGGGTCTTGCCGCGGGCGGCGTGGCGTGCTACGCCGCCAGACGCCACTTCCAGATGGACACGGCCGCCACTTCGCCGACGCCACGACATGAGCGGATGCCGGGGCGACGACGGCTTCATGACCGATTTCCCCACAGGTACACTGTCGCACGATGAGCGCCGTATCGCTTGACCAACTGCTGAAGTCGCTTGCCGACCGCGACCCGGACGCGGTGGAGAAGGTGTTTCTCAACGTCGCGCCGGGCCTGCGGGCGCTGGTCCGGCGCCGGATCTCGGGAGCGCTGCGCGCCAAGTTCGATTCGGAAGACGTCGTGATATCGGTGTGGACCGACCTCGTCGAAGGTTTCCGGGAAGGGCGCTGGAGTTTTTCGAGCGCCGCGCAACTGCGGGCGTTCCTCGTCACGGCGACTCGCCGCAGGCTGATCGACCGTGTGCGGCAGCACCGCGCCCAGCTCGAGCACGAGCGCGTGGGGGACGGCGAACACGATCCGTCGCTCGTGGCCGGCGGCGAGGCCAAGCCGAGTGAACTGGCGCGGGCCGGCGAGCTCTGGGAACGACTTTTGGCGCTGTGTCCGCCGGCTCACCACGAGCTGCTGAACCTGAAACGCCAGGGGCTTCCCTTGGCCGAGATCGCCTCGCGGACGGGCTTGCACCCCAGCAGCGTCCGCCGCATCCTCTATGATCTGGCCAAGCGCCTGGCGGTCGCCGAGCGAACGCCCTTCGATGCGGCGCCCGCCTCGCGAGGCACGGCGTGAGTGGCCCCGCGCGGCTTACCCCGCGCTGGAATCCCGCCGGCTCGGACCCTGGACTCGACGACGTGCCCGACGCGGCTTCGCGCTTGACCCGCGAGTTCCAGCTCGCTTGGCGGCGCGGAGAACGCCCGACCGTCGAGCGGTTCCTCGCGCGCAGCCCCGCGGCCGACGCCGAGTTGGCGATCCAACTGATCTGCGAGGAGATCTGCCTGCGGCAGGAGTCCGGTGAGCAGGTCGACGCCGGCGAACTGCACGCGCGCTTCCCACATTGGCGAGCGGAATTGGAACTGCTCTTGGCCTGCGGCGAGATGTTCGCGGACCAGGCGCCGCCCGTCTTGCCTCAACCCGGAGACGAACTGGGCGAATTCCGCCTGCTCACCGAGTTGGGGCGCGGGGCGAACGGGCGCGTCTTTCTGGCCACGCAGCCCGCCTTGTCCGACCGCCAGGTGGTCGTCAAGTTCACCTCGTCCACCGCCGCGGAACACCTCTCGCTGGCTCGCTTGCAGCACACCGGCATCGTACCGCTTTACCTGGTGCAACATTTTCCGGCCCGAGGTTTGCGAGGTTTGTGCATGCCGTACCTTGGCGGGGCGAGTCTCGACACCCTCTTGGCCGACCTCAAGGACCAGCCACCCGAACGGCGCAGCGGCCGCTCGCTCGTGGCGGCGTTGGACCGGCGGCAAGCGGACCCGAGCCTCTTGCTGACGGTTCCCGCGACGGACGCGCAGTTCCTGGAAACGAGCGGCTACGTCGAGGCCGTTTGCTGGATCGGCGCTTGCCTCGCCGATGCCTTGCACTACGCTCATCAACGGGGACTGGTCCATCTCGACGTGAAGCCATCGAATGTTTTGCTGGCCGCCGACCGTCAGCCGATGCTCTTGGACTTCCACCTGGCGCGGGCCCCCTTGCCGGCCGGCGCCCCGGCCGACGAATGGCTCGGCGGCACGCCGGGTTACATGTCGCCCGAACAAGCGGCGGCGCTCGCCGCCATCCGTGGGGGCGGCGGCGTCGCCTTCCCGGTCGACGCCCGCTCTGACGTCTTCTCGCTCGGGGTACTGCTCTACGAGGCGCTCGGCGGGCAAGTGACCGCCGGAGCGGACGTGGCCCCACGGCCGCCCCTGGCTGAGCGCAACGCATGCGTCACGCGCGGCCTCGAAGACCTGCTGGGCAAATGCCTGCGCCACGAACCGCGCGACCGCTATCCCGACGCCGCCGCGCTGGCCGACGATCTACGTCGTCACCTGGCCGACTTGCCGTTGCGCGGCGTCGCCAACCGGAGCCTGGCCGAACGCTGGCGGAAGTGGCGCCGCCGCAAGCCGCACTCGCTGGCGCGGCTGGCCCTCGGCGGCGCGCTGGCTTTCGCCTTCGTCGGCGGGGGCCCGCTGATGATCGGCCGGCAGGTCCACGACGCCCAGCGCGCGCTGACGGAAGGCGAAGATCTGCTCGAACGAGGTGTCTTTCCCGCCGCGATCGATCGCTTGCGCGCCGGGCTCGATCGTCTGCGCTTCGTGCCCGGCTACGTCAGGCTGAAGCGCGATCTGGATGATCGAATCGACGTCGCGAAGTGGCGCAATTTCGCCGGCGATTTGCACCGTCTCGTCGAGCAGTTGCGGTTCCTCGACTGTGGGCCGCCGGACGCGGTTCCGGCGGGAATCGACGACGGCTGCCGTGCGATCTGGGCCGCTCGCGACCAGATCGTCGGGCAATTCGCCCACGCGACCTCCGGGAACTCGGCCCTTGATCTTTCGGCCGACGGCGTTTCGACCGACGCTGCTTTTGCCGGCCAGATGCGGACCGATCTGTTGGATCTTGCCATTTTGTGGTCGGGCCTGCGGGTGCGGCGGACCGCGGAGGCCGACGTGGCGGGTCTCCGCCGCGAGGCGCTGCGGTTGCTCGCCGAGGCCGAAGGCGTTCTGGGATCTGATCCGGCGCTTGACGCCGAACGCGCCTCGCACACCGCCGCGTTGCAAGGTATCGACGCGCCGCCGATCGCGCTCGGCGCGGCGCTTCACTCGGATTGGGAGCACGACGCGCTGGGCCGGCGCATGATGCATGAGGGTCGGCTTGAGGCGGCGAGCGATGAGTTTTCGCGGGCCGTTGAGGAGACGCCGCAGGCGTTCTGGCCGAACTTCCACCTTGGCGTCTGCCGTTACCGGCTCGGGCGTCACGAGGAGGCGTTGCGATCGTTCTGTGTTTGCGTCGCCTTGGCGCCCGCGAGTGCCGAGTGCTTCTACAATCGCGGGCTGGCGTACGCCGCGCGGGACCAGGTGATGGAGGCCCTGGGCGATTACGGACGGGCCTTGCAATGCGATTCTCATTTCGCCGTCGCCGCGCTGCGCCGCGCGGCGCTCTACACGCGGGAGAAGCAATTCGACGAGGCCGCCGCCGACCTGAAACGCGCGGCGGCCGACGGCGCCGATCCGGCTGAGGTTGATTATCGATGGGCCCTGGTGCATCTGGCCCGACACGACCAGCAGGCCGCGGTCGCCCGCCTTCGAGCCGCGTTGGCCCACGCGCCGGGGCATCGCGACGCGCAGATGCTGCTTGAGCGGCTACGGGCGACGCAAGGTAAGGTATACTAACCCGGATTATTCATGGTCCCGTAGCTGGCTTCGCAAGAAGTCAGGCCGTGGACGCGAGTTACGCCAGAATTCTTGCGAATTCTGCTTGCCCGGTGCTCCGTTCCATGTGGGGGAGCGTGGGCGTTGGTGGCGAGGATGATTTGAAGTATGATTAGGGTAGCGAGTGACCACCGCAACTCGTGGTCTTGATGCGTCGAGGCGCCGCCATGCTCAGCCCGTTTCCCGGAATGGATCCCTATTTGGAAGCGGCCGGCTATTGGTCCGACTTCCACTACTGGTTCATCGGTGCTTGTTGTGGGGTTCTGGCCGACCGTCTGCCGCCCAACTACGATGCGCGTATTCAGGAGCATGTGCGGCTCATCGAAGTGGAGCCGCAGACGGACAAGCTGGTCATTCCCGACGTTGCCGTCCTGCAATCGGCATTTGCCCGCGAAACAACGGATTCGCCGTCAAGCGGTACGGCCATGCTCGAACCGGTCACAATCCCCTATGCGATGACCGTGGAAAACCGCGAAACCTGGATCGAGATCCTGCGCCATCCCGAGCGCGATCTGGTGGCCGTCGTGGAAGTCCTTTCGCCCGACAACAAGCGCGGCACGGGGCGAGATCAATACGAAGCCAAGCGACTGGCCATCCTGGCTCAAAGCGTCCATTTGGTCGAGCTCGACCTCTTGATCGGCGGCCAGCGATTGCCCGTGCGACAACCATTGCCTCAAGGCCACTACTACGCTTTGGTTGGCGATTCCGCTCGACGTCCCCTTTGCAATGTTTACTATTGGACGCTCCGGCAAGAGCTGCCCACGATCGACGTTCCATTAGCACCACCCGATCCGCCCGTCCCGCTCGACCTGGCCCAAGCATTCACGCTGGCCTACCAGCGCGGGCGGTATCACCGCTGCATCGACTACTCGGCGCCTTTGTCGGCGACTTGGGGGCCCGACGACGTCGCATGGTGCCGACGACAAGTCGAGGCGAACACAAAGTGAGTTCATCCTGTTGGGTTGGGTGATGCATCTCTGGTCAACCCTCGACGCGGCCCTGTTCCGGCCGAGATCGACGCCTGCGCGATGAACCCGGATTATCCTGTTGGGCTGGGTGATTCATATCCCGTCGATCATCGGCTTGCTGATGGTTGCTTCCCGATCTAGAATGACCGGATGTCCAAAAATCGGAGACCTGCTACCATGAACGACTTGCAGCGGGAGGCCTTGGCCGTGCTGGCCGAAGTGTTGTCCCTGTCGCCGGACTTGCGGCTCGGTCAACTACTCGCCCACCTTGGGTTCCTGGGCGAAGCCCACCTGGAAAAGGGTCTCGGTTATATCGAGGACGATGAACTCGTCGCGATTCTCTACCGTCACCGGGCAGAGCTCGTGGCTCGGTCGCCAGGCGTGCCGATCCAGGTGCCGCGGCCGAGCGGGGCCGCCACATCGGTTTCCGGGAGTCCAACGCTTCCGGAGGCGGCCAGGGCCGCTGAACTGTAGCGTTCGGCGAGGTACTCACGATTCCGCACCGGATTTGAGGTGCTTGATTTGAGGAGCTTAGTTTTGCACGACAACATCGACATTGGAGCCTTGGTTCAGAAGGCATTGCACGAAGCCTTTAGGGAGCGTGGGCACGTCAACATCCTCATCGCTGGCCGCACCGGAGCCGGGAAAAGCACACTCATCAACGCCGTCTTTCAGGGCAACATGGCGGAGACCGGTCAAGGCCGGCCCGTAACCAAGACCACACGAGAAATCACCAAGGGTGATATCCCTCTGTCCATTTTCGATACTCGCGGCCTGGAATTGGCCGACTTCGACGTGACCTTGCAGGAGTTGAGGGGCTTCGTGGTCAAGCGTGCCAAGGAAACGGACGCGCGCAAGCGCATCCACGTCGGTTGGGTTTGCATCCTTGAAGATCTGCGCCGTGTCGAGCCTGCGGAGGAGAATCTGACGAAGATGCTTGCGGAACACATGCCCGTCGTCGTCGTCATCACGCAGGTCCGGTCTGACAAGGGCTTCCGCGCCGAAGTCCAGAGTTTGTTGCCGATCGCCCGAAACGTGATGCGTGTCCGTGCCTTTCCGGAGGAGCTTGATGGGGGGCACGTCATACCGCAAACCGGGCTTCGGGAACTCATCGACCTGACGAATGAGTTAGTCCCCGAAGGCCAACGCCGTGCCTTTGCCGCCGCGCAAAAGGTGGACATCGGGCTGAAAAAAAAGCAAGCCCACATAATTGTGGCCGCGGCGGCGACGGCGGCGGCAGCAATAGGGGCAACGCCGATCCCGTTCGCTGATGCGGGGTTGATAGTCCCGATCCAGGTTGCGATGCTCGCCGGGATCACGGCGACCTTCGGACTCTCATTCGACAAAGGACTGCTGACGAAGGTCGTTGCCAGCATGGTCGGGGGCGCGACGGTGGCTGGCCGTGCCATCGTTGGTGCATTACTGAAACTTATCCCAGGGTTTGGGACTGTCGCGGGGGGGGTGATCTCCGGCGGAACGGCCGCAGCCCTTACCACCGCTTTAGGGGAAACGCACATCGCCACGCTGGAATGGCTGTTCACCCGGCACAACGGGGAGCCCCCAACTGCCGAAGAGGTTGTGAATACCTTCAAACAGCGGTATTTGCAGAGGACGAGCGAGCCATGACCGGACAAGGGTCGGCGGGCAACGTGATCGCCGCGCTGTGCAGTTTCTGGTGCCCGGGTCTCGGGCAGTTCTTGCAGGGACGGCCCTTGATGGCCGCCCTCCACTTCATCTTGTGCATTGTCCTCTGGTTCATCCTGCTGGGCTGGGTGATGCATCTCTGGTCGACCCTCGACGCGGCCCTGTTCCGGTCGAGGCTTTGAGTTCTCGCAGTTGATACACTACGCCACGGCCAGCCGTTTCGGCCGTCGCGGTCCCGGCGGATTTCCCGGCCCGGTTTGCGAAATTGCGGACGGAATCTGGCTATGGTATTGGTGCGAGGTCGCTTATTGGCTTTGGCAGAACGACGTCATCAAGGAGGATGTTCTTCGTGACGCCGAGGACGTCGATACGATCAATGCGGTGCTGGAAATGCAACATCAGCAACGAATGCGCAGGGAGCTTACCGAGGAGGTAATGCGATCTGTAGGGGCCTGAGCGGCGCCGGCCGCCCGTGGATGCTAGACCAGCCGCGCAACGGCGACTCGCCGGGCTGACCTACCTCGCCGTGGCCGGCAAATCCAGGAAATGCGAGTTCGCGTCGGCGCAGGTCACGATCGCCGATGCGCCGTCGGGGGCGTAGGTGGCGAAGTACGTGACCGAAGGGAGCTTGGTCGTGAAAAGCCGCATCCCGTCGGCCAGGTTCCAGACGTGGACGTGCCCGGCGTAGCCGGCCGACAAGAGCCGCGTGCCGGCCGGATTGAACACCACACGGTAGATGTGGTCGGAGTGGCCGGTGATCGTCTGCTTCAACTCGCTCGTGGCGACGTCCCAGACGTAAATCGTCTTGCCGAGCCCTCCCGCCGCCACCAGCCGGCCGTCGGGGCTGAAGGCCACGCTGTAAATCGGCGCGTCGATGCCGGGGAATTGCTTCAGCTCGCGTCCGGCGGGCACGTCCCACAACCGCACCGTCATGTCGGCGCCGCCCGAGACCAGCAGGTTGCCGTCGGGGCTGACGGCCAGGCAATAGACCGAGCCTTGGTGGCCGGTGAATTGTTTGAGCTGCGTTCCGGCCGGCACGCTCCAGAGCCGCAGCGTCTGATCGGCGCCGGCCGAGGCGATCGCCTGGCCGTCGGGCGTGAAGCAGACACCGTACACCTGCCCGCCGTGCCCGGCAAAGTTCTTGATCGGCGCCGTCGAGGCGTGCGTCCAGATTTTGGCCGTGTGCGCGCCGCCGCCGCTGACGAGCGTCTTGTTGTCGGGCGAGAAGGCCAGCGAGGTCATGGGGGCCGCGCCGATGAAGTCCTCCACCAGCTTGCCATCCGCCGGATTGAAGATGCGCAGGTGGTTGTCGGCGCCGGCGGCGGCCAGCTTGAGTTTGTCGGCACTGTAGGCCAGCGCCTGAATCGCCGCGGGAGTGTCGATCGTCTTGATGAGTTTCGCGTCGGCGAAGTTCCAAAGGCGCAGTTTCCCCTCCGAGCCGCCCGCGGCCACCTGGCTACTGTCGGCCCGAACCGCCACGGCCAAGAGCGGCGCCTGGCCGCCGACGAATTCGCGCACCAGCTTGCCGTTGCCGTCCCAGAGCTTGACGAGATGGTCGTCGCCGGCCGAAACGATGAACGAACCATCGACCGTGTACACCGCGTCGCGCGCCGCGCCCGCGTGGGCCGCGATGACCTGCGCGATCGCCGGCTGGAAGATCCGCGCCTGGTTGTCGGCGCCGCCCGCCACGAGCGTCTTGTTGTCGGGCAGGAACGCGACCGACGTCAACGCCCCCGCGACGACGAACTCTTCGAGGGCCACGGGGCCGGCCAGGGCGAACAACCGTAGCCGTTGGTCGGCGCCCGCTGCGGCCAGGCGCAGGTTGTCGCCGCTGTAGGCCAGCGCGGTGACGGCGGCGGGCGTGCCGATCGTGCCGGCCGGTTTGGCGTCGGCCAGCGTCCAGAGGTGGATGTTCTTGTCGGCGCCCCCCGCGGCGAGTTGCGTGCCGTCGGCCCGCGCGGCGACCGCCGACAACGCTCCTTCGCTGCCTGGGAACTCGCGGACGAGCTTCCCGGTGGCGTCCCAAAGTTTCACCAGTTTGTCGTCGCCGGCCGAGGCGAAGTGCGAGCCATCGCCGACGAAGGCCACGTCGTTGGCCGCGCCGGCATGCGCCACAAAGGCTCGCACGGCGGCCAGTGTCAACACACGGGCCTGGTTGTCGGCGCCCGCCGCCACGACCGACTTGCCGTCGGGCGCAAGGGCCACGGAGGTGACGGCCACATTGGGCGTGGCGAAGGCTTCGAGGGTCACGCCATCGGGCGACCAGACCCTGACCAACCCATCGGCCGAGGCGCTGACGATCCGTTGGCCGTCGGCGCTAAAGCCAACACCGACGACCGGCGCAGCGTGCCCCGCATAGCCGCCGGCCGCGGTGCCGTCGGCCGCTTTCCAGAGCATGACGGGCTTGTTCTCGCCGCCGGCCGACAGGATCGTCGCGTCGTCGGGACTGACGGCCACGGCGGCGACCGGCGCGCCGGCGGGAATCGATCGCAGCGGCGCGCCGTCGGCCGCGTTCCAAACGCGCACCGTCATGTCGGCCGAACCGCTGACCAATTGCGCGCCCTTGGCCGCGTAGACGACCGAGGTGACCACGGCGGTGTGGCCGGCCAGCGTGCGAATCTCCTTGCCGTCGGCCGCGTTCCATTGCTTGAGCGCGTTGTCGGCGCCGGCCGAAGCGACCTGGGTGCCGTCCGGAGCAAAGGCGACGCCGCGGACCTCGGCGGCGTGCCCTTCGCCGATGGCCGTCTGCTTTCCGTCGGCCGCGGTCCAGATACGCAGCGACTTGTCGGCGCCGCCCGTCGCAAGCCGCGCATTGTCGGCGCTGAAGGCCACGGCCAGCACCGGCCCGGCATGACCGGCGAGCGTCGCCACGGTCTGGCCGTTGGCCAAGTTCCAAACGCGCACGGTGTTGTCGGCGCCGGCGGTCGCGACCAGTTGCCCGTTGGGGCTGATCGCCACGGCCCGAATGGGCGCCGTGTGGCCCGCCAAGGCCCGCGGCGCCGCGACCGGAAGTTGCCAGAGTCGTAGCGTGCCGTCGGCGCTGGCCGTGAGGAACGCCTGATGGTTGGGATGAAACGCCAATCCAGTCACCGAACCGCCGGGCACCAGCAACTCGCCTTGCGGCGCGCCGTCGTTGGGGTTCCAGAGCCGCACGGCGCCTCCGGCGTCGCCGCTGGCCAACTGTGCCGAGTCGCGGCGGAAAGCCACGCTTCCGACCGGCTGCGCGTGGCCTTCGAGGCTGCGCACGAGCTGGGCGTTCGCCGGGTTGAAGAGCTTGACGCTCTTATCGGCGCCGGCCGTGGCGACCAGTTGCCCGTTGGGACTGGCCGCCACGGCCTCGACCGGCTGCGCATGCCCGGCGAGCACGCGCGGCGCGACCAGCGGCAACTGCCAGACTTTCACCAGGCCATCTTCGCCCGCCGTCAACAGCAGTTGGTTGTTCGGATGGAAAGCCAAGGCGGTGACGGCGCCACCCGGCGAATTCAACTCGCCCAGCGGCGCTCCGTCGGTCGCTTGCCAGAGCCGAATGGCGCCGGCGGCGTCGGCGGTGGCCCATTGCTGGTTGTCCTTGCGAAACGCGGCGCGGGTGAGCGGCGCGGCGTGTCCGGCGAGCGTCAACAGCGGCTTGCCGTCGGCCCGTTGCCAGACGATCGCCGTCTTGTCGAGGCTCGCTGTGAGAACCAGGCTGCCGTCGGCGTTGATCGCCACGCCCCGCACTTCATCCTTGTGACCGGCGAGCTCGCCCACGGGTTCAGGGCGAACCATGTCCCAGAGCTTGAGCGTGTTATCGCGCGAGCCGGAGACGAGGCTGGCTCCATCGCGGCTGACGTCGAGCGAGAGCACCTGGCCCGTGTGGCCGGTGAGCGTACGCAACTCGCGGCCCGTCGCCGTTTCCCAGAGCTTGAGCGTATGATCGAAGCTCCCGGTGACGACGATCTTGCCGTTGGGCGTGAAACCGGCCGAACTGACCGAATGCGTGTGGCCTTTGAGCAATGCCGGTTGAGCGGGCGGCTGCGCTTCGATCATCGCTGGGCGCGCCGCCACGGCCCAGAGTGCGACGATGGTGCCCATCCAGCCCATCCGCGCCGCCACGCCTTGGCGAGCCCATGGGTCGTCGCTCGTACGCCGCCGCGTGTCTCGCGTGCCGTCCGCCATCGTCGCATCTCCTGTTTTCCGGCCTGTTATGACTTCCATCCATGATACTCCACCGTAGCGGTTACGGAAATCGGTTGTCATGTCACAGCGTGCGAGGTGGTTTACGTTCGCTCGCAAAACCGAAAGCCGACCGCCTGCGGCGGATTTCGCTTTCAGTTCAAAATCCCTCATGTCCGACTACATCCAGATCGTGACCGCCACCCCCGACAAAGAAACCGCCCAGCGGATCGCCCGCGTGCTGGTCGAACGCCGCCTGGCGGCCTGCGTGCAAGTGTCCGGGCCGATCGAGAGCACCTACTGGTGGCAGGGCAAGGTGGAAGCCGCAGCCGAGTGGCGCCTGGTCGCCAAGTCACGGCTCGACCTTTTCCCGGCCGTCGAAGCGGCCGTCCGCGAGGTGCATCCCTACACGGTGCCGGAACTGCTGGCCACGCGAGTTGAAGCGGGCGCCCACGGATACCTGGATTGGATGGAAGCGGAACTGGCCGCACGCCGGACGACAGGAAGAAAATCCGCAGATGACACAGATTGACACGGATTTTTGGGAGCGTAATCACAACCCGCCGACGCAATTCGCTGAAATCAATGCCCGGCATGGCGCGTGTCTCCCGGCTTCCGCGGCGGGTCGGCTATGTTTTATGCGCGGTCTCCGGCGCCGCGCCGCGTTCCAGGCCGTGAATTCTTGCGAATTCAGCTACGGCGCGTGGAAAGTGGCGATCCACGACCTCATGAAACTCGGCGGGCGTCGCCACGCGCGAAGCGTGGGTACGGAACTCGCGCGCGCCCGGCCGCCCCTGCGCGTAGCAGCAGGCGAACTTTCGCATCAAGATCGTTCCCTTCTCCCCGCCAAAGCGTTCGACCACCAGGCGGTAATGGTCGACGAGCAACGCTCGTTCCTCGCCCAGCGACAGGTCGGGCGGGACCGGCTGGCCGGCCAACGCCGCTTGGCATTGCCGGAACAGCCACGGCTTGCCCAAGGCCGCCCGCGCGATCATCACACCGTCGATACCGTAGCGACGGAAAGCCTCGACCACCTTGGCGGGTGAGTCCAGGTCGCCGTTGCCGATCAGCGGGATGCGTTTCAAGTAGGGTTTGATCGCGGCAATCCGCTCCCAGTCGGCCGAGCCTTGGAAAAAGTCCTGGGCGGTGCGGCCGTGGACCGTGATCGCCGCGGCGCCGGCCGCCTCGACCACCTGGGCGATTTCGACGGCGGTGATCTTGTCGCGCGTGCAGCCCAGTCGGATCTTGGCCGTCACGGGCGTCGGAGCGCATGCCCGCGCCACCCGCTCGACGATCGCGCCCACGCGATCGGGATCGCGCAGCAAGTACGAGCCGCTGTGGGCCGCCTCAGTGACTTGTTTGACGGGACAGCCGAAGTTGATATCGACGACGCTCACGCGAAACTCGTGCGCCAGCCGACCCCCGACTTCGGCCAGCGTGGCCGGGTCGTTGTCCCAAATCTGCACGGCTAACGGCCGCGGCTCGTCCATGACGCCCCACAGGCGCTCGGGAAATTCGTGGCTCCGCTCGTCGATCGCCAGAAAACCCTTGGCGCTGATCATCTCGGTGGCTTGCAGCCCGGCGCCGCCGAACGCGCGGACGATCTGCCGATAGGCGTAGTTCGTGAAACCAGCCATCGGCGCTTGCAGCACCGGCGGATCGACCAGCAGCGACCCAATCCGCAAGGGCGCGACGGCGGCGGGCGGTGTGTCAGCAGGGGTTTTCGCGGGCAGGGCGTTCATGGAAGGCATTGTACCACCTTTTGCGCCTGCGACATGGTGTGGTATAGCGTCTCGATGGAGCCGCTCCATGAGTTGGATCTCACGTTTCCGATGGACAATCGCCTCGCTGATCTTCCCTTTGAGTTCGTAGAGCAGCGCCAAGCCCTCCTGCCGGATGATTGCCGTCTCATTTTCAGGCAACTCACCTAAAACGCGGTCCAAGCGATCCAAATATCGCTCAGCGCGGGCTTTATGGGACCGTATGTACAACCAGTACCTGGTCTTCTTGCAAAGATAATCAAGCTCGCCCCATGGATTGAGGAAACGACGCTGCGTGGTTGGTGGACTAGGTTTCTTGGCGATCATCGACTCATCTCCAGCGAGGCCTCACTTCTACCGAGCGGGGCGAGAAATGGCATCCTGGAAAAGCCACGAGTCGCTACTGCCCGGCCCCGTCGGCCGGCGTCGCGAGCACCAGCGATTCGACCAGCCGCGAGTCGGAAGTGCCGGCGGGTAGCACCGACAACGCATAGTCGACGATCTCGACGTTGTACTCCGTTTGAGCGGCCAGGAAGGCCGACGACTCGGCGGCCTGTTCCTCGGTCGCGGCCAGCGGCTCGTCGATCGCCGCTTCGCCCGCATCGTAGCGACTCGCGGCCCGCGCGCGGGCCGCGTCGATGGCGACGATCGACTCGGCGCGCTCGAGCAGAACCTGGTGCAACGCCGGAATCCTCGCGGCCAACCGCCGCGCCGCGAGCGATGGGGTGAATTCGCCGCGCTGCCGATCGAGTCCCAAGCGGTAACTGCCGCCATGTGGCGCCGTGCTCGGCACCGGCCAGGGTGTGTCGATCGGCCAACGCCCGGCCAACACCAACTCAAACTGGGCAACCAACAGATCGACGCGCGCGGTCGCCAGGTCGGCCTGGGCGGCCAACTGCGATCGATGTAGCCGAAGCATCGCCGCCGCGCCGCCCGGCGCGCCGCCGGCGCGCAGCGCCGTGGGCACCAGGCCATCGAGTTGTTCGATCCGCTGGGCCATCAATTGGTATCGCGCGACGCGCTCGCGCGCGAGCCAGTAGGTTTTGATCAGTGCCCGCCGGTCGGCGCCGGGCGCTCGGGCCAAGCAGCCGGCCAGATCCGACCCGACGCCCAGCGAGTCGGGCAAAGCCCGGTCCCAGTGCAGCATCGAAGCCAATTGCTGCGTGCGTTGCTTCGGCGACAGCTCCGCGAGGGCCGGGTACAGCCCGACCGTCGCGCCGGCGGCGGGCGCGCCCGTCTCGGCGCCGTCGCCCGCCGCGATGTCTCCGGCAGGCACCTTGCGAGACTCGCGGCGACGCTCGCTGGGATCTCCCCCGCGAGGCGGCGCCAGAGTCGGCTCACCGTAGCGACGCCGGCCAGGGTTCTGGATCGCATCGGGAATTGAAGGGGCGTTGAATCCGGCAGGATTGACTCCACCGGGCTGTTCAGCGACCTCGGGCCGGCCGGCGGGAGCGGCGCGCGGAGGAGATCCATTGGGTGGACCGATCAGCATCCGAACCAGCGTCGCCGCGTCGATCCCCGGCGGCGCGATCCCCAATGCGTACTCGGCGATTTCATGGTTGTAATCGCGCACGGCGGCCACGAAGGCCCGCTGTTGCCTCGCCAGTTCGGCCACGGCGGTCAACGGCACCGCCAGGTCGCCCCCTCGCGCCGGCGCCCCCTGGCCGTCGTGATAGGCTTGCTCGGCTGAATCGGCGGCGTCCGCCGCGGCATGGACCGCCATCGCCCGCATGTCGAGCGACCGCAGCCGCAACGGCAGCGCGCGGTCGATCAAGTGGACCCGTGGCGGCGCCACTCGAGTGGCGTAGATTTCGTGGGCACGGGTGGCGTAGGCGCCCGCGTGCGGCACGTCGTTGGGCAGAGGCAGCGCCTCGCCGGCCGTCCAGCCGCCGAACTCGGCCAGCTCATATTGCGCCGTGAGCACGTTCAACTCCAGCTCGCGCTGCCGGGCATGCGCCGCGGCGAGACTCGCCTCCAAGTCCAAATCGGCCACTCGCTTGCCGCCGGACGGTTGCGGCAGCAACTGCTCGAGCCGCGACAGTTCGACGACGCACGTTTCGTAGTCGGCCATCGCCGCTGAAAGGTTCCAATAAGCGTGCGCAATCTCCATTTGCCGCCGGCGATCGAGCGAGCGCGACAGGGACTCGACCAACGACACCGGCTTTCCGGGAAACGGCGCATCGGAAGGCAATGCCAATTGCCGGATCAGGGCTTCGGCCGCGCCCTGTTTGACCTGCGTTGGCGTGACCGGCACCAACCCTTGATCGGTGCTTTCGTCCGCCAGCGGCGTTGCCGGGGGATTCGGATCCGGCGCGCCGGCGGAGTTTGCCTCTTCATCCTCGGTCGTGCTCGGCTTGGCATCGGGTCCGGCGGCCGCTTCTTCACCCGCGGCGGGTTCGATCGACGGTTCGGTCTTGTCAAGATCCGCCTTCGACGTTCGGGCCGGCGGAGTTCCCGGCTTGGCGGACGTCGTCTGCCCCAAAAGACAACAGGCTACGAACCATGAGGAAAGTTCCATCCTTGATACCTCGACAAGTTCAGTTGAAAACCGGTCGCGATTACGCAATATACTGTGCGCGGCCCAGAATGAGACGTTTTGTCACGAGAAGGTGGTGGCTGGTGGCAGAGCGTAAGCGATGCCCCGGCTACATAGCGACCGGGGCATCGCTTAGGCTCTGCCCCAGCCACCGTGAACGTCTCATTCT
>DATKSN010000149.1:0-61452 GCA_035531595.1 Pirellulales bacterium
AACGGCAACCGCACCAACACCGGCTACACGACCGGCGCCAACAACCAGCTCACCAGCGACGGCACGTTCAACTACACGTATGACCATCAGGGGAATCGCCTCACGCGCACGCGGATCTCGTCGGCCCAGGCCAACGACTACCAGACCACGTACGCGTGGGATTATCGCAATCGGTTGACCGACGTCGAGTACTTCAACAATAGCGGCGTGCTCACCAAGCACGTCCACTACGTTTACGACGTTTACGATCACCTGATCGGCATGCAGCTCGACGCGACGGGTAGCGGCAGCTACGGTAGTTCCGAGTGGTATGTCCTCGATCCTCCCGCCGATCCCACCGCGCCGGCCCTGCCGGTGCTCCAGTTCGACCAGAACGGCAACGAAACGTATCGTTACCTGAACGGCCCAGGCACCGCCCGCGTTGACGCTGTGATGGCCGAGGAAAACGTCACGGTGCAAGGCAGTGCCGGTGCGACGACGTACGCGTTGGCCGACAACCTCGGCAACGTGCGCGACATCGTCAACACAAGCAGCGTGGTCGTCGACCACATCGTGTACGCTTCGGGCGGCGTCGTCACCAGCGAGAGCAACACGGCCATCCACCATTGGGCCGGCTACGCCGGCTACCATCCCGACGTCGTTACGGGCGCGTTGTACGCGGACCATCGTTGGTTTGATCCCGCGGTGATCCGCTGGGAAAGTGAAGATCCCCTCGGCTTCCGCGGCGGCGACACCAACGTGAGCCGCTACGTGCAGAATGATACGACCAATCTCACCGATCCCACAGGCATGAAGCCACCGTTTAGCGTCCTTGGCGTCATGCCGGGAAGTGCGCCGACGCAGCCCCCAACCGTTCTGCCACCATCGCCGCTCAACGGTTCACCTTTCGGGCCGAGCGCTATCAATCCGCCGACTACGCCACCCAATTCGCCGCCCCCGCTGATCACTCGACTTCCGCCGACTACACCACCCAATTCGCCGCCCCCGCTGATCACTCGACTTCCGCCGACTACGCCACCCAATTCGCCGCCCCCGCTGATCACGCGACTTCCGCCGACTACGCCACCGAGTACCCCGAGTACCCCTCCCAATCCCTATGCGCCGCCGATGTTTCCGCCACCACTTCCAGGCGGCATTCTGCTTCCACGGCGCCCGCAGGGGCCGTTCTGGCGGTGGACTAGGATTACCGCCGGTAATCGAGAGGGGATGGAAGTACAAGCGATTGGGGGCCTTGGAGTCGGCGGGAACGGGCCCCAGAATCGCGCCGACGGGGATGGTGACGGTGATTGAGATGTTTGCCGAACCTGGCGCGACGTTGCAAGGCTCGCGCGGCGGCAAATGTTATTAACGTGCCGCAGAGCGTGAACCGTTTCGTGTGATCCGCATCTTAATCGGCACCGCACCCAACAAACTACGCCCAGTTAAGCCATACGGCGCGCTTTGGCGGATTTCACCACGTTCATAGCCCTTTCGGCGCTCCTGAGACTCGCGCGCAAACCTCTCATCGTCGGGGTCAAGCCGACTTGCCAGCGTTTCCAATTCGTTAGCTGCCTTGAAGTCACCTAGCGATGCCTGGGCGGCGGCGGAGCAACATATAATCCACGGCGAGTTCCAATTCGACAAGATGCAAGCTTTGTGAGCATTTTCGCGAGCTTTCTTTGTGTCGTAATATCGCCTGTCTGTGGTCGTGGCGAGGAAATAGCCTCGCGCCGCCCACGCGAACGCAAGGTTTGGATCAAGACGAATTGCCGTGTCGAAACTCTCTGCCGCCGCCTGCGCCTCCCCAAGCGCGAAGTGTGCTAGCGCAGCCAACGCCATTATCCAGGCGTCATGTGGTTCGCGTTGGATCGCTCGTTGGCAGTCACCGAGGGCGTCCTTACAGCGCCCCGCAAGGAACAATGCAAACGCGCGCTTCCCGTGGACCTCGAGGTCGTTATTTGGATCAATTTGCAGGAGTTGGGTGAAATCCGATGCGGCACGTTCGTATTCGTCCATCTCCATCCTGGTTATGCCGCGATTGTTGTATGCCTCCGCACACTTTGGATCAATGGCCACCGCTGTGTCTAAGTCTTGAATCGCCTTGTTTAAGTCGTGTTGCCACGTCCAGATCTGACTTCGTTGGACGAATGCATCCGCTTCGTCCGGGGCCAGACGTACGGCGTCGTTGGCGTCGTTAAGCGCCCCGTTGAAATCGCCGGCTTGGCAACGTGCAAAACTGCGTGAAATCAATGCATCGACACGAGTTGGGTTGTCCGCGAGCACCGCGTCGAAATCAGCCGTCGCCAGTTTGAGGTTGCCGAGGATGAGCCAGCAGTTCCCACGGTCAAGAAGCGCATTGGCTTTATTCTCTTCAATCTCGATCAATACCGTAAAATCGTCGATTGCCGCGCGGTACTGACGCTGGTCCCTTTTTGCCCAAGCACGGTAGCGACGTGCGTCGACGTTGCGGCCGTCGATGCGGAGCGCGATGTCAAAGTCGTCGATGCTACGCACATTGTCCCCCTGTCGGCGGCGGGCCATGCCTCGGTGCATGTAGACATCATCTGTTTTGGCGCCTAACTCGATCGCCTTGTCCAGATCCGCCACTGCAGCGCCGACCTGCCCGGCGTCAAAGGACATGCAACCGCGTGCATGGTAGACGTCTGGGTTCTGGGGTGTCAGCGTCAATGCGGCCTGCCAATCCTCGCGCGCGCGACCAGGCTCACCGACCTTGCCCAGCGCTTGTGCACGATTGCAGTACGCCGCGACAAACGTCGGCTTGATCCGAATAGACTCCGTAAAATCAGCGATCGCCTCGTCATACTTTCCGAGCTTGAATCGGGTCCAGCCCCGGCGATTCAAAGCGTCGAAGTCCGTCGGCGCGACCCGAATCGCCTCGCCGAAGTCTGCTTCGGCGAGCGTGAATTTGCCTCGACGGTGCCACAGCGACGCGCGCAATAAGAATGCGGATTCCGAGTTAGGGGCCAACTCGATCGCTCGGCGAAGATCAGGGAGCGCCGCATCGTCGTCGTTTCCCGCGATGTGCAACCGCGCCCGAAGAGAATAGGGTGCCGCGTCGGAGGGGTCACGACGAATAGCTTCGTCGACATCGCTTGCAGCGTCGAGACATCTTCCTTGGTATTTCAATGCGGCGGCTCGACTGCAGTAAGCAAACCCGGTTGGTTGTTCGCCGATGACTCGTGTGAAGAAATCGACTGCCTCCGAGGCCGGAACAAGGTATTCTGCGCGTATCCATCCGCCGCGCACGCGTGCCCAGCCATCGCGTCGTTCTTTGACTTTTAACACGGCGCCGTGTCGCGGCGACCCCGCGACATTGGCCTTCTCGTCGGGTCCATCGCGTAGCACGACATCACGGCGAATTGCCATCACAGCGTCGCCGTCCCGATGCGCATCATCTCCGTAAACGTCGCACACCAATAACGCCGCGACTCCTGCGCATAGTAATTTCTTGAGACAGTTCCTTTTCATACGAAACCCTCCCGCCGGCTAGAATCCCCAAACGCAATGGAGTGCCGCGCCGATTGCGATGACTTCCTGCATTGAGGGGGGCGAAACTGTACGAGATCGGCGACGATCCGTCAAGGCGAGAAAACGGGACGGAGAAGGCGCTGCTACGTCTCATTTTATCTGAGAGGCTATCCGAAAACTCCTCTTGCCGGGCCATTGTCGTCTTTCGCTCCGCGAAAGGGCGTACTTTCGCGGAGCGAAAGGCGACGATACGGGGGGTTTTCGGATAGCCTCTGACCGGAATAGGCGGCAAGAGTCCTGTGGGACCGAACTTGGAAACGGGGCCAGTTTCGAGCGCGAAGTGAAGGCCAGTGGGGGTTAGCGGGTGAGTGGCGGCGAGAGGGGCGCGCGGAACCCCCCGTCTCGGCGCGCGATGTTTTTGCGTGGAGTGCGTTTCTTTAGCAAGCGCGTCGGGTCCGCGGGGCGGCCCACGAAACGGCAGGGATCATTTTCCGTAAAAAAGCACGCTCGTTGCGCAGCAACGAACGTGCAAAGAAAAATGAAACGGGAGCGAAGCGAAAAAAAACGACTTTCGAATACCCCATGACGCTTGAGCGAGCCGCGTAAGCGGCATCCAGTCCCCGTGCCACCCTGGGCATCACCACACGCTCCTTTGGATCTCTTTGGGAGGGGTTTCGGAATCGTTTGTTTTCGCGCAGCGACGATCCTCGGACGGCGATCAGTCCTCGCATTCGGCCCGCTCGCGCCGCCGACGCTCGCGGTCGAGCGCTTGCGCGAGCGTCGAGATTGTCGTGAAGCCGGCGACCGCGTCCGCGCGCCCGAGCTCCTCAATCGCGCTGTCGGCGCCCAACACGCTCTTAATCCATTCACGCGCGCGCGGGTCGCCATGGCGCGCCTGGGGGGGCGTAAAGGGGACAGGTCCAATTGATTTTGCGGTTGATGGCGTCCCACGTTTGAGACTCGACGCCGTGAGACGGCCGAGTTGTGGATGAGCGGCAATACCGTTGTCCGTACGATCGCCTACGCCTACAACGCCGACAACATGGTCACCTCCGCCAGCGATCCAAGCAGTTCCTACGCATTTACCTACGACATCCTGATGCGCGTGACGAGCGTTGACAATTCCGGCACGCCGAACATTCCGCACGTCGTGCTGGCCAGCCAGTACCTCTGACTTGTGCAACCCCCCGATGTCGATTTGTCTTAAGGATCGGCTTTTGCCATAGTCGTTGGTAGAGGTTTGCTTTAGTCGCACACCCTTTCGTGAGGCCGGGCCGGGTGAAAGCCGCCGGGGAAGGGCAACGACGGGGGTAAGGGGGGCGGAAAAAAACTGTTCCTATTCCATCCCCTCCGCCCCCCGCATCCCCTGAGTGGGCAGGCGGCGTTGCCCGCGGGCCCCCGGCGGCTTTCACCCGGCCCGGCCGGCGCGGTGGCCTACGACGTCCGCGTGGGGGCGTCGCCGGTCGGCGTCGCTTTCCGTGTCGTCTTGCGCCGCGGTATCACCTGGTCTGACGCCAGTCCCGCGACGAATTCGTCGAGGCCGGCATCGGCGATCATGCGCCGCTCGCCCACCCGAAGCGGTTGTGGCTCGGGAAGACCTTCTTCCCGGCAGCCCGGCGGCCGCGGCCGGCATCGTTGTCGGTGCTACGCTCGTGGCTGTGGACGGGGCGCGCGTTGAGCAGCTTGACGTGGCCGAGTTTGTTCACCTGTTGTCGACCAGCAGTGGCAAACTCACGTTGCGATTTCGCCAGGTCGAGGGCCGCTCGCGGGAGCTCGTCGTGCCGAAGGAGGCGGAAGGAAAGCGGAAGAAGACAGGGGGAAGCTAGACGGAGCGGAAAAGGGAGCGGAGTAGAGTCGAGAGGTGGCGCGGTGGTTTAGGTCGAGCCTATCGGTTTCCGGCCCTTTCGTCCGTCGGCGGAAAAAGCCGCTCTTCCCGCATCACCGTGTCGATCGAACCACTCGATTCGCTGGCCATCGTGGGTTCCTCGGGAACGCTCGAACCTCTGTAGGGAACGCGCCCTCCGTGGCGTTCCGTGTCCTGCCCGACGACGTCGCACCAACTGCTCGGAACGCCACGGAGGGCGTTCCCTACAGAACCCAACGCGACAATCCTTGCCCTACAACGGGCCGCCACGATTTAATGGGCCGCCGGAAAAGGTGTGAACGAAGGGCCTTCCGTGGCTACAGCGGCCCTTGCACGCCCAGAAACGCCTCGAGCCGATCGAGAAACGGCGCCTGGTCGGGATGGATCACGCGCCGGGCCTCGTCGAGCGGCAAGAACTCGGCGCGATCGACCTCCCACGAAGCGCAGCGCGGCGCCGCGTCGTCCGGCGCCGCGCCGGCGAAACAGTGGATTCGCTTGTCGCTTTTGCGGTAGTCGATCGAGTCGAGCGATACGAGCGCGTCGCACTGGACCCCCGCCTCCTCGAGCGTCTCGCGGCGCGCCGCGGCTTCGAGTTCCTCGCCTTCGTCGGGAAGGCCCTTGGGAATGCTCCAGGGCTTCCGGCGGTTGTAATTGCCCGAGGGGTGGACCATCAGCACTTCGAGGCGGCCCTCGCGGCGGCGATACAGGAGCGTGCCGGCGGAGTGTTTCATGGGCGATCATCCTTCATTTCTTTCCTCCCGCCAGGCGCGGATCGCGGCGGCGTCGATCGCGGCGTCGTGATCCCGCAGGGCGCGCAACTCCTGCCGCTTCTCGGCCCCGGCGAGCTGCAAAAGCCGCTGGAACGTCAAGGGTGTCGCGCCGCGAATGTTCCGCGCCGCGACGACCTCGGCTAGGTAAGCCGTGCGGTCGCCCATGTCGAGCCGCGCTTCGACGCGGCAGTCGAGCCATCCCAACGCCTCGGTCAAGAGCGGACTTCCGGTGACGGCCGTTTCGATCGGCAGCCCGGCCAGTTTGTCGGTGTCGCGGCCCGACTGCAAGCCGAACCGCCAGACCCAGTCGAGCCGCTCCTCGCCGATCAGGTGCAGACCGAAACCCCCACTCAATTCGATCAGCTCCCAGGTATGATGCCGCGCGGCGACGGCGATCAGCACGCGCGGCAACTCCGGCACGAGCGAGGCATGGCTGATGAACGTGGCGATCAGCCCTCCCCGCCGCGCCCCGGCCCGCGCCGTGACCAGCCACAGTTCGCGGTCGGTCAGCGCGAACAGGTCGCCGGCGGCCGTCTGGCTCATACGATCGAGACTCAAGGTTTCGGCGTCCTCATGCGAAGATCGGCAGTCGGTGGATGGCGTTCCGTGTCCCACCCACGAGCAGACACATCACTACTCTACCCAATTCTCCAAACGCCATCTACCGCATGCAGGGTGGCTGGGGCAGAGCCTTGGCGATGCTCGGCTTCCGCGCACACTCCAGCATTACCGGGGCATCGCTTAGGCTCTGCCCCAGCCACCGGATCGGACCGGATCGATTGTTCCGCGGAATTCTTGGCCTGGAAGCGGGCTTGATTTTTTTTCCGATTTCGCGCGAACCTTTGGGCCGATCGTGCGTCCATAGGGTAGCCGCCGGTGGTTCATATCCCCCGACGGATGCAAAGTTCGCGGGAAGGCAGGTAAAAAAACTGCCGCACATGACGGAACTATTGGAACCTGCGAGTGTTCGAGTTAGAATTAGGGGTGGCGTGTCGCGGTGCGGCGCGTCAGAGTGATCGTTTCTCTCCAAACAGAAGTTTCTCTCCCACAGAGTTTCTCTCCCAACAGCGCGCAGCGCACAGGAATACCGCCATGCGTAGCCTCATTTCAAACCGCACGAATCCGAACGACCTTGGTTACCGCCAGGATCGCCGCGTCGTGGGCGTGATGAATGAGGTTCTTACCGCATTGCGCGTTGGTTTCTCATTCTCCCGGCGCGGCGACGAAGCGCTGGCGGGCTATCGGGCGTGGTTCAAACGCCTGCTGCCCGCCCTGTTTGCCCAGGCCGCCGCGGTCCCAGCCGCCCAGTTTGCCGATTGTCGGTGGGCCGCGACATCCATGTCGCGGACCCTGGGTAGTTTCGGCACGCAAGGTCGTATCGGACGGCACTCCAAGCATGGAGTGCGGCAGGCGACCGTGAGGAAAAGCTGATTCTCGCTTCGGCGAAAACTCCAGCTTGATTTCCTTTCGGAAGCCGGTTCGACGGCCCAGGCCGCTTGACTGAAGGTCCGCTTGTCGCCCCTTCACGCCGCCGCTGGTCCCAAACCATTTTTCGCCGCGCGGCGTTGCGCGGGAAATGGGAAGAGGAGAGAACCCATGACCACCATGACTCACGAACTGACCGAAGACAAGATCCTGCTGATCGACCAGGTGTTGGCCGCCCAGGCGGGCGACCGCGACGCCTTCGGCCAACTGGCCGAGCGCTTCGAGCGGAGCGTCCACGCCACCGCGCTGCGCCGCCTCGGCAACCATGTCGATGCCCAGGAGGTGACGCAGGAGGTGTTCGTGCAGGCGCTGCGGAAGCTGCACCAGTTGCGCGAGCCGGCCTGCTTCGGCGGCTGGTTGCGTTCGATCGCCAACCGGTTGGCCATCAACCGGAGGGTGCGCGGTGGTCCGGTCGTGTCGACCGAAAGCGAGGCGCTCGAAGCGGCCTGCGCCGAGCACGAGACGCCACTGGGACAGGCTCTGGCTCACGAGCGCGAGACCCAGGTCCGGGCCGGTCTCGATCGGTTGGGCCGACTCGACCGTGAGACGCTGGTGGCGTTTTACGTCGACGGCCGGTCGCTGATCGAGATGAGCAATGATTTCGCGTCGCCGATCGGCACCATCAAGCGCCGCTTGCATGTGGCGCGGAAGCGGTTGGCCCGCGAGCTGGAAGAGTTCGCGCCGGTTTGAGTCGCGCATGGCCCGGCCGGACCCGTCGGGTGTCCGGCCGGGCACGGGGGCGAACACGTCCCGGCCACGAATCCCGTCTGCGCTGCAAGCCATTTTGCGCGATCGTGAGCTTCCATGGGCGTGGCGGGCGTGGCGCTACCGCCTTGCCAGCGCGGCGTGGGTTCACCTAGAATGCCGCCGTTGTGGTGCGGGCGTCCCGCCTGCCCGGCCGTTTTGGGATAGGCTCCAATACTTGAGGGACATCAACGTGCGTTGGACCCAGACACTGATCCCCACCCTGAAGGAAACGCCCGAAGGGGCCGAAATCCCCAGCCATGTGCTGATGTTGCGCGCCGGCCTGGTCGGGCAACTGATGGCCGGGGCCTATACCTACTTGCCGCTGGGCCTGCGCGCCTTGAGGAAGGCCGAGCAAATCGTTCGCGAGGAGATGGACCGGGCCGGCGCCGTCGAACTGCTGATGCCCGCCCTCACGCCGATCAACCTCTGGCAGCGAACCGGACGCGCCGAAGCCTTCGGAAACGTGCTGATCCAGTTCCAGGTCCGCCGCCAGAACCGGCAGGTCCACCTGGCCCTGGGGCCTACGCACGAGGAAGTCGTCACCGAACTGGTGTCGCGGCACATTTCGAGCTACCGGCAGTTGCCGATCACCCTGTACCAGATCCAGACCAAGTTTCGCAACGAGGAGCGGCCCCGCTTCGGGGTTCTGCGCACCAGCGAGTTCTTGATGAAGGACGCCTACAGCTTCGATACCTCGGTCGAGGGCCTCAACGCCAGTTACGACAAGATGTACCAGGCTTACTGCCGCATCTTCGCCCGGTGCGGGCTCGACTATCTGGCCGTCGAGGCCGAAAGCGGGCCGATCGGAGGCGACGCCAGCCACGAGTTCATGGTCCTGGCCGACAACGGCGAGGACACCGTCGTCCATTGCCTCTCGTGCGGCTACGCCGCCAACCTCCAGCGGGCCGAAATCGGCCGGCGGGGCTCGGCCGCCGCCGGCGAGACGCCCAAGCCGTTGGCAAAGGTCGACACGCCCCAGGCCGGCAGCATCGACGCGGTGAGCACGCTGCTGGGCTGCCAACCGAGGCAGATGATCAAGACCTTGATCTACATGGCCGACGACAAGCCGTTGGCCGTCTTGATCCGTGGCGACCACGATGCGAACGAGGGTAAAATCCGCCGCGCCATCGACGTCCAAAAGTTGGAATTGGCTTCGCCGGAAGTGGTGCGAGAAGTCACGGGCACGCCGGTCGGCTTCGCGGGGCCGATCGGGCTGACGATTCCCATCTGGGCCGACGATGACGTCGCCTTCGTGGTGAACGCCGTGAGCGGGGCCAACGAGTCCGACAAGCACTTTACCGGCGTGAATCGACCGCGCGATTTCGCCGTGGGCGTGTTCGCCGACCTGCGCAATGCCGGCGACGGCGATCCCTGCCCGCGTTGCGACGGACAGATTTCGTCGCGGCACGCGATCGAGGTCGGGCATGTATTCAAGTTGGGCACCAAGTATTCCGACGCTTTGGGCGCCAAGTTTCTCGACGACCATGAGCGGCAGCACTCGGCGATCATGGGTTGTTACGGGATTGGCGTGAATCGGATCATCGCCGCCCTGATCGAAACGCAGCACGACGAAAACGGCATCCGTTGGCCCATGTCGCTGGCCCCTTACGAAGTGTTGCTCTGCCCCTTGAACGTCAACCAGGCCGACGTGATGCGGGCCACGAAGGCGCTCTACGATGAATTGCAGGCGGCCGGCATCGACGTGCTCTTGGACGATCGCGACCAGCGGCCCGGCGTGAAGTTCAAGGACGCCGACCTGGTCGGCATTCCTCTGCGCGTCGTCATCGGCGGCAGGGGACTGAAGGACGGTCAAATCGAACTCAAATGGCGCTCGAAGGACGATCCCGAGATGATCGCCCTATCCGGCGCCGCCGGCGTCGTCGCCACGCTGGTTCACGCCGAGCGCGCGAAACAACACGCCTGAAGAGGCTCCCCGCTTGCCTATGGGTGGCTAAAAACCCGAATGGCGTGATGATACTTCACGCGGCCAACAATGAGACATTTTGCCACGAGAAAGCGGTGGCTGGTGGGGTGGGCACCGCCCGCCATCGTCGCGGGTCGCCTGGCACCGGCCGACGGCGCCGCAGACTCGTGGTGGGCTGTACTGGCTCGCGAAGTTTGCCGACCCAACTGACATGGACTCGAGCGCTTGCCGACGCCAAATTCGTCGATCGCCATGTCCGCGTAACCTCCCCCGGCTGGCCGAAAAACAGCTTCGTGAAGGATCCCTGCCCGTCGTGTGCGTGAAGAATTAAGGGTCTGGCGCCGGCACAGCGCTCGCGCCTGATCGATCCCGTTATCGAGCCCGTCCAAGTAGTCGCTTGATCGGTGGACCGCGGCGCCGAGCGGGATCCCAGCCAAGGGGCCGTTGCGATCCAATTTCGGCCGATGTCCGCTGCTGTCATGCTACCGCATAATCGGTGTGCTGGCGCACCTCCGGCGGGCGGAACGCCAGGACGATATTGGATTTTGGGATCCCGGCTTGCACCAATTCAGGGGCGATGCCGTGCTCGGTATTGTCGATCTGGATCCACAGCTTGTCGGCCACGATGTCGATGTGGACGAGCGGGTGGTGGACGCGATCCTCGTCGTCCCAGCCCAGGGTTATCAGCGCGAAGCGATCGCGTGGGCGATCAAAGATCGCTTCGCAGGTCAGATCGCCGTGCGCGTAAGGAATCTTAGCGTAGACGTCGAGGATCCTCTCGACAATGTCGGCATAGGCGTTCACGGCAGCCATCGGATGATCTCCCTTTGCCCCGGGTCGAACACAAGCACGCGAAGGTCGTAATCCTCCAGCAGCAACTGCCCGAGCGGTTCGTCGAAAAGCCCGGCGATGCTTTTGGGTATCGCCAGGAACAGCTCGCGATCCGCCTGGCGTCGCTTCATGATCGAGCGGTAAATTAGGTACTGGCCGAGCGCCTTTTCCAAGTCGTCGACCACCGACGGGCCGAGGAAACTCTTGATCTCCACGGCAATGCGGTTCCCCGGCTTCTCAGCGGCGATGACCCGTTCCGCGCCGAGGTCGACGTAGTAATCCTTCTCGCCGCGTAAGCCCACGCTACATGCCGCTTTTCCGGTAGCTCTGCTTGGCCGGTTTCCGCGTTGCCTTCACGGCCCTCCCAATGTCGACCTGGCGCGTGTTCTTCCGCCGGCTGCCCGGCGTGCTGCGGCCCTCGGCGACGTACCTCTCCAAGAGCTTCGTAAGCCGCGCGACCACCTGGGGGTGTTCGCCCTGGACGTTGTTCCGCTCGCCAATGTCGGCGGCCAGGTCGTAAAGCTGGACTGCCGGCAGTTCACTCGCCTCGACGCTGCCGGGCGTGGGCTTGCTCCAGCCGCCGGAGTCGGGGCAGAGTGCAAGCTTCCACTTCCCTTGCCGAATCGCGAACGAGCCGTTGACCGAGTGGTGGACCACCGCCTCGCGCAGCGGCGCCACGGCTTGGCCCAGCAAGGCCGGCAGCAGGCTCACACTGTCCTCTCCCGCGTCGTCGGGCAACTTCGCCCCGAGCAACTCGGCGCAGGTGGCCATCAGATCGGTGAGGCAAATCGTCTGATCGCTTTTCGTGCCGGGCTTGACCTTGGTGGGCCAGCGGACGATGAACGGCACGCGGTGCCCGCCCTCGAAGATGTCGGCCTTGTGGCCGCGGAAGACATCGTTGGGATTGTGCCCCTGGGCCAGCAACTCGTCAAACTTCGCCATCGGCGAGCAACCGTTGTCGCTGGTGAAAATCACCAGCGTGTTCTCGGCCAAGCCGTGGCGATCGAGGGCCTCGATCACTTCGCCCAGGGCCGCGTCGGTCTGCATGACGAAGTCGGCATAGGGGTTGATGGCACTCTTTCCCCGCCACGATCCGGTCGGGGCGATCGGCGTGTGCGGGCTGGCCAGCGGCAGGTAGAGAAAGAACGGCCGGCCGGAATTGGCCTCGGCCGCGCGCCGGCCGATGGACTCGACGGCCTTCGCCGTGAGCGTCGGCAGCACGTCGATCGCCTCGAAGTCGGCGGCGGCCGGCCCTTTGCGAGTGGCACCGCCTTCGCGGCCGAGCATCATGGGGAACTGCTTATCGACCGTGGGGACGATCGTCACACGGTCGTTCTCGATGAACGTGTAGGGCACCATGTCGAGCGAGGCGCTGATGCCGAAGTAGTGGTCGAAGCCGACCGAGTTCGGCCCTTCGGCGATGGCCCGCGTGAAATCGACGTTCCAGCCGTCGGCGCCGTTTTCAATGCCGTCGCCGAACTTCGGCGCAGCGGGCTTGAGCGGCCAGTTCATCCCCAGGTGCCACTTGCCGAAGGCGGCCGTGTGGTAGCCATGCTGCTTGAGCAATGCCGCGACCGTCAGCCTGCCCGGCTCGATGAGCCGCGGGCTGTGCCCTCCTTGCACGCCCTGCTGAAGCCGCGAGCGCCAGGCGTAGCGGCCCGTCAGGATGCCATAGCGGCTGGGCGTACAGACCGACGAGCCGGAGTGCGCATCGGTGAAAATCATTCCGGCCGCGGCCAGCCGGTCCATGTTCGGCGTGGCGATCTTCCCATCGGGGTTCAGGCACCTCACGTCGCCGTAGCCCAGGTCGTCGGCGAGGATGTAGACGATGTTGGGCTTTTGGGTCGGCTCAGCCGCGCGCGCTGGCATGAGATACTTGTCGAACCAGTCGGCCAACAGCGGCAAGCGCTCGGTGAACGCCGGACCGCCGTGATCGCCACCGGCGACCGCCGCCAACTCGGCCGCCACGCCCGCCGCGTTGAGCTTGTCGATGATCAACTCGGCCTGCTGGATCGGCACCAGTTTGTCGGCGTCGCCATGAACGATGAGCGTGGGCGGATCGTCGGCGGAGACGTGGCTGACGGGCGAAATCGAACGGCCGATTTCGAGCACGCGCGCTTCGTCGTCGATCCGCTCGAAGCGCTTGGTTTCGGGTCTGAATTCGTTGAAGTCGAACGGCGCGCGGTAATCGGACAGCGTGCCGCGGCCCAGCGCGATTTTGCCCGGCTCGCCGTAATTCAAGAAATCGGTCGGCGGATAGAGGCAGGCGACGGCCTGCACGCGGCTCGACACGCGCTCGATCGGGTCGTCCGCATCGGCCTTGCCGAGGTCGCCGGCCATGCCCTGCATCAGCGACAGGTGCCCGCCGGCCGAGCCGCCGGTGATGCCAATTCGCCCCGGATCGATCGGGTAGTCGGCGGCGTGAGCGCGGATGAAGCGGACGGCACGCCCGATGTCGGCCACGGCCTCGGGAATGGTGAAGCGGGGCTGGCTGCCGTGGACCACCGCGAACACCGTGTAACCGCGGTTCAAGAGCTCGCTGAACGCCCCAGTTGGGATTCGGTCGTGGCCCGAAAACCAGCCGCCGCTAACGACGAAGACCACACCGGCGCCATTGGCCTTCGCGCGGGGCTTGAAGACGTCGAGCGTGAGCGCCATGCCGTGCTTGCGGCCGTAGATCACGTCTTCGGTGCGGTCGTAGTTGGGTCCGTCGGCCGCGCGGCCGACGGCGGGCGCCATGGCCGAGCAACTGACGGCCCAATAACCGGCGAATAGCAACGTCGCAAGCCAACATTTCATCGGTCGTCTCCTGGTGCGGGCTCAGGGATGGTAAACAACGGCGCGCTTCAAGGCTAGGATCGTCATATTCGGTTCTGTAGGGAACGCCCTCCGTGGCGTTCCGTGAAGCCGGTGCGACATCGTCTGGCATGACACGGAACGCCACGGAGGGCGTTCCCTACAGAGTCGGTCCCGTCTTCGCCTCCTAGCCTTGAAGCAAGCCGCCCGCGGTAGGAACAAGTCTAACCGCCCGGGTCGCGGTCGTCCAACGCTTCCATGTCGAAGACGTAGATCGTCCACCCCAGTACGGCTTTCGGCCGGTGGCGGCGGAACTCGATGTAAGCGTCGGGGTCTTCGAGCCAATAGGTCGGGTCGCCGTTGACGAGGTACGTCAGTCCCCAGAGGAAGTTGGCGCTGATCGCCACATGGCGGTGCGCCGGGCTTTGGCCGGGGAGCAGCGGAGTGTAGCGAACGCCATACACTTCAGGTCGGACACGGCCGAAGTAGGCGAGATCCACTTCGTCGATTTTCTCGCTCTCCATATAGCGGCGCAGCGTAATGAGATCCTGACCCCAATCGAGATTCGAGTCGAGCAGGTACTTGTGGCCGTTGGCCGGGCCGCCGCCGGCGAGGTTGAAGTAGGCCAGGTAGTTCGGCCAGGTCGAAAGCGAAACGGCCAGCATCGCGATGGCGCCGACCACGAGCGCCCAAGCGGTACGGTTCGAGGAGCAAGGAGAAAGGAGAAAGGAGAAAGAACGTCCCTTGGTCTCCGTTTCGATATGCCGTTGTCGCCAAACCGCCAGTCGGCCAATGCCAACGGCCATGAGCGGCTCGATGAACAACACGTAGCGCACGCCGATGTTCTTGTGCCTGGCGAGTGAGAAGAAGACGAACAACGTCGCCGCCGTCGCGATCCATATCGCGTCGCGGCGATCGAGACGGCGGGCGCGGAACAACGACAACAGCAGCAGCGACAGCACCGGCAGCGGCGTTTTGACGAGCAGGGCGACGAGGTAGTATTGATAAAAGCCGGTCTCGTTGAACTCGCCCAGCAGGTAAGCGGCATACCCGCCGTCGGCCCATTGGATGTCGATGCCGCGAAAGTAGAAATACGGCAACGGAACCGGCAGCCAAGCGGGCAGCCACTGTTGCGCGAGCGTGAGTTGATGGCTTTGAAAACGAAACTCGCCCAGCGGCGTCAATGAGCCGTCCCCGAGAAAGCCGAGGTGTACCACCAGGATGCCCACGACCAGCGCCGCGGACAGGGCCGGCCAGATCGACTTCCACGAGGTGCTCGAATCTCGCCCGGCGGAGCGCAACCGCTCGGCGAGCTGAATGGCCAACGTGATCGCGGGGAAGATCACGAATAACAGCAGCCCCGTGAGCTTGCACAATGCGGCCAGGCCGAGTGCGAGTCCCAACACCGCGGCAAGGGTCCAGCCGGGTCGCCGCAGCAACCCATCGAAAGCCCACAGCGAGCCGACGACGGCGCAGGCCAGATAGATGTCGGGCGTGATCAGCGGCCCGTGGGCCAGCAGGTTCGGCGACAAGCAGGCGAAGGTCGCGGCCACCAGCCCGGCGGTTGGGCCGTAAAGGTCGCGCGCATAACCGTAGGTCAGGCCGCAGGTGGCCAGCAGGCAGGCCAAAGAGACGAGCCGGCCCAAAAGGAAATAGCCGTGATAGTTCAAAGCGTTTTCACGCATGAACTGCCCGCCACACTGCCAGGAACTGGTGTAGGCCGCCATGAGCGTCGTGTCGAAAGCAGCCGACGTCCATGAAACCGGCAGCGCCGCCAGCACGATCGATAGCAGGTGCTCGCCGCCGGCCAGATGCAAGTCGCCGGTTCGCAAGATCGCCAGCCCGTGCGGCAGGGCCTGGAACTCATCGACCGTCACCGATTTTTGCGCCGCGGAGCCGGCGGCCAAGCAAAAAGTGGTCAAGAGCAGCAAGCCCAGACAGAACTTGCCACGCTTGCCGTGGGCCAGCGCGTCGAGCCGAGAGGAAAAAGGAGAAAGGAGAAAGGAGAAAGGAGAAAGCGGCCGCGTTTCCGCCATGCTCCGATTCACTTTGTTCTTTTTCCTTTTCACTTTCCTCCTTTCTCCTTTTTTTCAGATCGGTTCGCCGTTCCAGCGCACGAAACCTTCCATCGCGAAATACTCGGGCAGGCCGAGTCGATTGTAGGTGTCGGCGGTGTGCCGGTTTCGTTCCTCGGCCCGCTGCCAGAATTCACGGCTGTCGCCGCCGGGGAACAGCGCGGTGTCTTTCTGCGACTCGTGCCGGAAGATGGCGTCCTTCTTGCGCTGCAAATCACGCGGACTGAGCGGCACGGCGATCTCGATCTCGTGCGGCGCCCACTCCTGCCACGCGCCGCGGTACAAGAGCGCCTCGGGCCGCCGTCCGCTGGAGGCATGCAACTCGTTGAGAGCCCGGAAGATCGCCTCGGCGCAGACGCGGTGCGTGCCGTGGGGGTCCGAGAGGTCGCCGGCGACGTAGACCTGCTGTGGATCGACGCGCTCGATCAGCTCGCGAATGATCCGCACGTCGTCGTCGCCGACGGGGTTCTTGGCGATCGTTCCGGTGCGATAGAAAGGCAGGTCGAGAAAGTGCAGGTGCTCCTCGCGGCAGCCGCAGACGACCGCGCCCGCCTTGGCCTCGCTCCAGCGGATGAGGGCCTTGATGGCCAGCACGGCTTCGCAATCGGCCTCGCCCGGTCCCTTGCGCGCCAGGGCCTGATGCACGTTCCGCTCGACGGCCAGCGACTTTTCCTGGTCGATGCCGAAACGGCGGTTGAACTCGGCCACCAGGTCGGCCACCTGCTGGGCGTCGTGGTCGAAGACGGCGATGTTGCCGCTGGTCATGTAGGCCACATGCACCTGGTGCTGGTCCTCGACCAGTCGAATCAGGGTGCCGCCCATGCTGATCACGTCGTCGTCGGGGTGCGGGCTGAAGCAGACGATCCGCTTCGGCTCTCGCCCGCCCGGATGGTACTCGATCGTATCCATCATCCAGCGAAAGACGCGATGCGCCACCTTCTGGGTCGGACCGTGATGGCGGAGCAACTGGTGCAAGTTGTGCTCGCGCAGATCCTGGTCGTCGAGCTTCAAAAGCGCCTTCCGCGTGACCTCGGAAAGCCAGAGCACGGCCTGTTTGATCAGCGCGTCGGTCCACTCGACGTTGCCCAGCACCCAGGGCGTCGCGACGCCGGTCAATTGGCCGGCGGCCGCTTCATCGAGCAGAAACGTGCTGGCGGCGTGGTCGCGCAGAAAACTGGCGGGCACGCGTTCGCCGGCCGGGCCTTCGACCGCGTCGCGAACGATCGAGGCCTTGTGTTCGCCCAGGGCGATGAGGACGATCCGCCGGGCTTCGAAGATCGTGCCCAGCCCCATCGTGATCGCGTGCTGCGGAACATTCTCCTCACTGAAGAAGTCGCTGGCGGCGTCTTTGCGGGTGATGGGGTCGAGCGTCGCCAGCCGGGTGCGGCTGTTTCGGACGCTGAAGGGCTCATTGAAGCCGACGTGCCCGTTACGGCCGATCCCCAGCAGCAGCAGGTCGAGACCGCCCGCCCGCTCGATGTCGTCCTCGTAGCGGCGGCAATGGTCGTCGACCTCGTCGGCGGGCACGGTGCCGTCGGGAATGTGAATCTGGTCCGCGGGGATATTCACATGGTCGAAGAAGTGCTCGCGCATCCAGCGGTGGTAGCTTTGCAACTGGCCGGGCTGGAGACCGTAGTACTCGTCGAGGTTGAAGGTCACCACGCCCGAGAAGTCGAGCCCTTCGTCGCGGTGCATGCGAATCAGCTCGCGGTAGACGCCAAGCGGCGTCGATCCGGTCGGCAGCCCCAGCACGGCGTGCTGGCTGAACGCGTTTCGTTCGCGGATCACGGCGGCGATCGACTCGGCCACATGGCGCGACAGGTCGCGATTGTTATCGAAGATATAGCACGGGATCTGGGTGCCCGCCACGCGCCGGGCGGCCGGCGAGCCGGTGGCAATCGCAGTGGTTCGCATGGGGGAGAGGGATAGTTGAAAGTCAAAAGTAGAAAGTGAAAGGTTGCGAATGGGTCAAAGTAGCAGGCACACTCCGCTGTGCCGTGGCTTGGCGAGGGGGGGCGTTAGCCCCCCGGTCAACCCATTCTTCTAGAGAGTATGACGCATTCGAGGAGGAAATTCCACCGGGGATGGGGGAAACCGGCCACCTGAGCTTGTCGCCGTGACGGCCCTGACCGCATGTGAATTGGCCCTGGGCGGACGCCAGGAGTTGCTGGAGCACGCCGATGGGGCGAGTTCGGTCGACGAATTCTGGGCGAGAATCGAACCGGTGCTGCGAATGCGACTCGCGCGGCGGCACCGTCGCAGGCGTCTGGGCGAGTTGATCGGGGAGACGAATCCCTCTCGGCGGTTCATCGCCGTCGTGGCACTGCTCCTGGGTCGACCGGCGCCCGGCCCGTCCGGTTTCGGCTGGCTGGGGCCAAAAGGAAGCTGGCACACTGACGCCTCGCCATCCGACGCAAGCGACGTGTTGCGGCGACTGAAGGCTTGGGATGCGGCGCGCCGCGCCGCCCAGATCCGCCGACCGGCGGCGGCGCTCGCCGTGGCGTGTGCGTTGAGCGTCTACCTCTCGATCCGCGTGGGCCGCCAGGCGGCGGAACTGGCCGACGCCAGGCGGAAAGTCGAGCAGGTTGAGTACCGTGCCCGTAATAACCCGGATCCCCAGGCGGCGGAACTGGCCGACGCCAGGCGGAAAGTCGGCGAAGGCGGCGACCAATTGGCCGAGGCCAAGTTGACAATCGCCTCGCAGGCGAAGCGAATTACCGAATTGGAACGCCAGGTGGCGGGCGCGCCGCCAGCGGCGAGCGGCGCCGGCACACCGAGTGCCGACAAGGCCACGGATGAGATCGGCAGGCAAGCCAGGAATGCCTGGGAGGAAAAATTCACCGTCAAGCACCCGTACCAGGCGAACGACGTCACGAAGCTCTACGAATCGTGGCGGACCAAGGAGCCAGCCGTCGCGGGGCGGATCAAACAGTGGTTCACGAGCATCGAAGCGCTCCAGCGGCGAATGTTTCGTTCCCGGCCGCATGAAGTGCGGCAACGATGCGATCGAGGGCCAGGGAGGGTGCGACGTATTCGCTCATCGAAAGGTGGAAACCGCCGGTGGCGAGGTTACAATGCGGTTGATCATACCGTCGCCAATGTAGCGATGGCACGGGGCAAGTCGAAGACCGAGAGGAACTCATGGAACTGGCCTACGCATTCTTGGCGAACACAGCCGGCCAACTTCAGGACGGACGGCTTTGCATTTTTGGAGCGGGCGTCGACGGCCTTGAGGCGAGTTCGTTGCCCTACGTCGGCCCGCCACTGGCTTTAGTGGCCCGGTTGCTCGTGCGGCCGGGCGAACCGAGCGCCGGGCACAAGTTTCGGGTCGACCTGACGGCGCCCAACGGCGAGCGCTCGCCCATGAGTGAGGACTTGGAGTTGAACGCGAAACGAAGTGGTCTAAACCCCGAAGGGCCGGCCGGGGCGAACATCGTCGCGAACCTGATCGTTGGATTTCGGGAACCGGGGGCGTATCAGTTCCACCTGGTCGTTGACGGGGCCGAGACCTTGGCTTTGGCGTTCTTCGTCAAGGCTCCGGCCTCCAACGGTCCCATCGCGGAAGCAAGACCGAGCGTCGAGGGGGATGTCTACGGCGGCGACGCGGCATCGGTCATGGAAGCCGATCTGGAAGACGCGGCGGACCTGGAGGAGCTCAAACGGCTTGTTCCTTCGAACGCGCGGCTGTTGGCTTTGGCAGCCAAGCGCTCCCCGCCGCCCGAATGGTTTGAACACGAAGAAGAGTCGCCGTTCTGAGTGGAGTCGAAGCGATGTCGGCGATCGTGCAAGGCCGTGTCGTCTGGGCACTCTTGACAAGCCCCGACGGCAAGACCACGAAGAGACGCCCCGCAGTCGTGCTTACCCCCACGGAGGAAATCAAAGACGACGAGCCTTTTGCCGTGGTCGCCGGTTCCACGAGAATTGACGATCCGCTTCCCCCGAACAAAGTCATGCTGCCCTGGAACCGGGAGGGAACCACCAAATCCCGACTTCGGAAACCAACCGTCGTCGTGTGCGACTGGCTTTGTTCGATTCGCGAGCAGGACGTAATTCAGTTCGGAGGCGTATTGTCGGCCAAGCTGATGGTCGAAATCGCAATGCGCATCGACACCGCCAAGACGCCGTAACTGACTCTCACCACTCACCACTTCCCACTTCCCATGAACCAACCTGAACCACCAAAACTCGGATGGGGGCCCTGGGCGGTCGTTGCTGTGCTCGCCCTGGCCACGGTCGCGTATTTGAATTGGAGACCCACCGACCCGCCGCCGCCGGGGACGCCGCCGCTTCGGCGCAGCTCGAAGAACTTCGCGACAAGGCCGCCCGGCTGCAAGCCGAAGGGAAGTGGCCTGAGGCCCAGGATGCCTGGGACAATCTCTTGAAAAAGTCGCCCGCCGGCGACGGCGGCGCCGATGACGCTTCGCCGCGAAGCGCAACAAGCCGCTGCCGAACTTCATTCTGCCTCTGCTGATGATTGTGCAGATGCTCTTCAGCGTGCAAGTCGCCGGCGTCGTGACGTGGCAGGAGGCTTTAAGCCCGTGGTCCGCTTGCTCCTTTCTCCTTTCCTTAACCGGGCCAAAGATGCGTGGACAGGTGTTCGAGCACAGCGTAGAATGGTATAGAGTACCCGCACTTTGAGGGCACCGTTCGGGAGTTCGAGCCGATGTCGATCATTCCCCCCATCTCACCGACTTCGAGCGGCACGCGCGAGGTCATCTACCCGACTGGAGACGGCCGTCCTTTGGCAGAGACCCCCGTCCACCGCGACAACCTGGTGATCACGATCAAGATCCTCGAGCGAAAATTCGCCGAAGACCCGATGGTTTACGTCTCCGGGAACATGCTGATGTTCTACGAACAAGGCAACAAGCACCGGCACGTGGCTCCCGACGTGTTCATGACTCGCGGCGTGCCGAAGGAAAAGCCGCGAAAGAGCTACTTCGTTTGGGAAGAAGGGCGCGGCCCGGACTTGGTGATCGAGCTCACCAGCAAGTCGACTCGCAAAGAAGACCTTGAGACCAAGCTTAGGTTGTACCGCGACACATTGCATGTGAGCGAGTATTTCCTCTTTGATCCATATGCCGAATACCTCCGCCCGCCCTTGAAGGGCTTTCGCCTGGACGGCACCGAGTACGTTCCCGTCGAATTGGACGCCGGACGGTTGAAAAGCGATGTGGCCCGCGTGGAGTTCGAGGCGCACGGCATGGACCTATGGGTCTTCGATGCGGACACCGGCGGCAGGCTGTTACGCGATACGGAAGCGCGGGACGTGGCCGAGGAACAACTCGCCGAATCGCGCGCGGAGCTCGTCCGGGCCGAGGCGGAGCGGGAGCAATTGGCCGGCGCCTTGGAGACGTCCCAATCCGAAATAGAACGATTGCGGCGCGAGTTGGACGCGTTGCGGCGCCGGCAGCCGTGAGCGCGGCGACACGGCCCACGTCGGATCTTCCTCTCGGAGTGGCGATCGCCGCCAATCCGTACAGCGGACGCAAGCAAAATCGCCGGCGCGTCGAGGCGCTGGCGACGGCGCTGCGAGAGGCGGGGCTGGAGCCACGGCTGATGTGGGGCCGCGACGAGCTCGCCGCCGCCGCGGGCGATGGGAACTTCGCCAACGACTATCGCGCGGTGGTGGCGGCCGGCGGCGACGGCACGCTCAACCGCGTGATCAACCACCCCATCGCTGTGCCGCTGGCGATGTTTCCCTTGGGCAACCAGAATCTCTTTGCGCGGCAGTTCGGCCACAACGACGATCCGGCGGCGATGGCGGCCATGATCGCCGCCGGCAAGTCGACAACGATCGACCTGGGGCGCGCGGCGGGGCGGCTGTTCAGCATCGTCGCCAGCGCGGGCTTCGACGGCGACGCCGCCCATCGCCTGGCCCATTGGCGAGAGCGGAAGGAGGGGCGGCTCAAGCGCGTTCGCAGCCTGAGCTACGCCCGCCCGATCATCGCTTCGGCTTGCCGCTATCGCTATCCGCTGATGGAGGTCACGGCCGACGGCCGGCACATGCGCGGCGCGCTGGTGATGGTCTTCAACCTGCCGCAATACGCCGCCGACTTGCCGCTGGCCGCCGACGCCGTGGCCGACGATAGCTTGCTCGATTGGCTGGTGTTTGAAAAGCCCGGCAGCCTGCGGCTGGCGGGCTATGCCCTATCGGTCTGGCTCAAGCGGCACCGCCGCCGCCGCGACGTGTTCCACGGCCGGGCCCGCCGGATCGAGCTGTCCTGCCCGGTGCCGGTGCCCTTGGAAATCGATGGCGAGGCGGCCGGTTTCGCGCCGCTGTCGATCGAGGTCGTGCCCGCCGCGCTGCGGGTGATCGTGCCGGAATGAGGAGAAAGGAGAAACGAGAAAGAAGAAAGGATCTCGTTCCCACGCTCCGCGTGGGAACGGCCCATCGGCCGCTCCGCGGCCCGTGGACGAGGAGCGTCCCATCGTGCGTTCCACGCGGAGCGTGGGAACGAGGGTACTCTTTAACTCACAGCGTCGGCCCAATACTCCAGGGGGCGAACTCTTCTTCACCGACGCCAAGCAGCTCGCTCTTGGTCTTCTTGCCGCCGGCCACGTCGAGCACCATCTCGAAGATCCGCCGGCCGACGTCCTCCAGCGGCGTGCCTTCGAGAATCACGCCGGCGTTGAGATCCATGTCGTCGATCATCCGCTCGTACATCGGCGTGTTCGTGGCGATTTTGATCGAAGGGGTCGGCTTGCAACCGAAGCAACTGCCTCGACCGGTGGTGAAGGCCATGACGTTGGCGCCGCTGGCGACCAGTCCGGTCACGCTGGCTGGGTCGAAACCGGGCGAATCCATGAACACGAACCCCTTGGCGGTGATCGGTTCGCCATAGAGATAGACGCCGGCCAACGCCGTCGATCCCCCTTTGGCGACCGCGCCCAGCGATTTTTCGTAGATCGTCGTCAGCCCGCCGTCCTTGTTCCCCGGCGACGGGTTGTTGTTCAGTTCGACGCCGAACAGGGCCGCGTAACGTTCCCACCAGCGGATGCGTTCGACCAGCTTTTCGCCGATGGCGCGAGTGCGGGCGCGGCGCGTCAGCAAATGCTCGGCGCCGTAGACTTCGGAGGTTTCCGCCAGAATCGTGGTGCCGCCGGCGGCGACGAGCAGGTCGCTGGCGACGCCCAGGGCCGGGTTGGCGGTGATACCTGAGTTACCGTCGGACCCGCCGCAATTCAGTCCTAGCAGAATCTCACTGGCCGGAATCGGCACGCGGCGCACGTCATTGACGGCCGGCAGCATGCTCATGATCTGGCGGTGGGCGGCCTCGATCGTCTTGGCCGTGCCGCCGCAATCCTGCATGCTCAAGATAGGCGGCGGCTTGCGGGCCGTGCCGTTGATCTGCACGAGCCCCGAGTTTTCGACCAGGTAGGGCATGGCCGCCGTTTCGCAGCCTAGCCCGATCAACAGGTAGCCGCCGACGTTGGGGTGTTTGGCGAAGCCGGCCAGCACGCGGTTGAGTTGCTGATGATCTTCGCCGCCGTACTGCAGGCCGCAGCCGCCTTTGTGGGTCAACGGGAGAATGCCGTCCACGTTGGGAAATTGCGCCAGTAGCGATTTGTCGAATCGCTGGGCCACGTACTTGCTGACCGAGGCTGAGCAATTCACGGTCGAGATCACCGCCAGGTAGTTGCGCGTGCCGGCCTTGCCGTCGGCGCGGCGATAACCGTGGAAGGTGCGGCCCTCGACCGCCGCCGGGTCGGCCGGTATCTCGGTGGCGTATTCGTAATGGCGGGTGAAGCTGCCGGCCTCGATGTTATGGGCGTGAATCCAATCGCCCGGCTCGATCGTCTCGGTGGCGAAACCGATGGTCTGACCGTAGCGAAGTACGCGATCGCCCTTGCGGATATTTTCCAAGGCGATTTTATGGCCCATCCGCACGGCCCCGCTCAAGGTCACCGTCGCGCCGCCGGCCGAGACCTGCGCCGCCTGGGGCAAATTGCGGATCGCCACGCAGACGTTGTCGTCCGGGTGCAAGTGGACTACGTCGGTCGTCGGCGAAGCAGTGGCGGGCATGCGTTGCGTCCTGGCTGGGAAAGAAGTCGAGAAGCGGCTACTGGCAGCATACCGAGTAGTCGCCGGGCGTGCAAATCGTCGGGCACGCTTTGCACGGGGTGTGTCGCATCGCCCCCTTGGCAAAGTGACCGACGTAACGGCATGCTCAAGCGGTTCCGTCCCGGGAACGCGCGGGGCCGTCGGCCGCTGTGTGGACCTCTGATCACACTAACCCGCGGCGCAAGCAAGGTAATACGGGGCAGGTGGGCCGTTAAAAAGGCGTAGCCGTGCTGGGGTTCGGCCAGTATCATTGAGAAAGGCGGGTCGACTCCGCGGGCGGCAAACGGAGGTAGCGATGGACGTATTCACCGTGACGAAACCGGGCGGCACTAAGAACTACGAGTTCGAGGCGTACACGCGTCTGCTTGAGGAAATCGGCGTCGACGTGGCGAACATTGCAAGGGTTCCTGAGCCGGGAGCGGACAGGCGCTGGCTCTACACTTGGCGGCGCAAGCAGGAGGCCGAGGGATTTGCGCGAGGCATTGTATAATCCAGCGAGCGGCGGACCGGTGCCGCAAGACGCCCCAGCGGCCCTCAGCCGAGCGGATCGGACAATGTGATCGTTTATATTTGGGGAAATAAAACGGCTGACAACTTTACGCCCCGTCCGGGCAAAGACACCGTCGGCCGGCCAGGGCAACAGCCTGGGTTATCGGCATCGCAGATTATCCCGCCCCGCGGAAAAGCACAGGGTATCGACATTAACAAGCTCAAGCCACCACTAAAGGTCTTTCCCGACGACACGCAGCAAGGCGGAACCCCGGGACATTATGCGATCGCTCCGGCAGATGCCACAGGCAAGGTTGACGCCAAGAGCTTGGCAGACTGGGCGATCTCGCGTGGCTCCGGCCAGGTTCACGAGCTCACGCAGATATTGTTCGATGCCGTCGTGGACGTGAATGCCAAAGGGAGTGCCAAATGACTCCGGCCGTCGCGACTTCTTACCCACCGTTCGCGCTAACGGATGATTTGGATCGACTCGCGGCATCGCCTGAAGAACCAGGCATTACTCCAGAGTTTTGGCCCGAGTTGCATTCGGAAATCCAACGACAACTCGCGTTGCTCGAAGGCGAGGTTCGCCGACAAGTCCCCGGAGTTCGGGTGGTTGGGGGTCGCACGCGCGGCGAGCAGTTCTGTCTCTTTTCCTACCTCACCTTTTCGATGCCCGACAGCGACATCGACCCTGTCGTGGTTGGGATCACTTTCACGCCGTCAGACGAGGGAGTGACAGTCGAGGCCGACGTCAGCGGTGAACGGTTCGGCGATTTGATTTCAACGGTGTACCGCACGACGGTTGGCAATTCCACGCACGAGTTACTGGCGGCGGCGTGCGATTTTGCGCGGGAGCTCGGCGGTTCGGTCGATGCGATTCGCGGTGCTCTCAACGACGCCTCTCGCCGAGTCGGCTGATCTTATGAACCGAGCAGAAGCACGCAGCACAACGCCGACACCGGGCTTGCCGTTAAAAGAGAAGGAAGCCTTTATCCGAAGTGCGCTATCCTCCATGGCGACCCACACGTTCGGCTTCATCTGCAGTGTGATCGGCGTGTCCGATCGAACGACCGGGCGGCATTGCGGCTCGGCTCTTAGGTGCAGACTCGATGGCAGACGGGCCATATTGACCGCCCTGCGCGTCATTGAGGAGGCGAAGAAGGAACCGCGGGGCATCGCCATTTCGACCGGATACGGTGAGCCACCCTTTGTCGTCCACGGCCCGGTCAACATTGACTCGCTTGCCGACCTGGCTGTTTATTTCTTGCCGGACGAGTACCGATGTTCCGATTCGGCCTTTTGGTCCTCGAAGCGAATCGAACATTCCCCGGACAAACTGGCCACGGACTACCTGTTCCTGCACGGCTTCCCAGGAAAGACAAGCGATTCGTCACAGCTTCTGCGCGGCGTCGTCAATAAGTCACTTCCGTATGGGGCCATGCAGCGATTGGAGAACCTGCCGCCGAATCTGCAATCCTTTCAGTTTGGCGTCGAATACGACCCAGTTGGGATGGTGAACGAAACGGGGGCCGCACAAGATCTCGTCGATCCCCACGGTTTGAGCGGCAGCCCTGTCTGGCGAATTGGCATCAGTGGCCGGTCTTCGCGCGAATGGCGCCCCGATGACAGCCTGCTCGTCGGAATCCTGACCCAGTGGAGCCCAAGCAACAAGGTCTTGATTGCCACATCGACGGAGAAGTTGCCGCCGGATTGGTGAGCCAGCGAGCCAACGGCCAACGCGCCCGCGGCTCCCGCGACGGCCGGGCCGGCGCTAGGCTGGAACTCAACGAACTCCTCTGGGTAATGCGATAGGTCGAGCCGCTCCTCGTCTGGAATCGGGCGTATGCTCCAATTCCGCATGGCCAGCGCGCCGAACAGAATGTCGATCGGTTTGCCGTCTTCGTCCTTGCCGATGCGATCGATGACGTGGGCGAACGTTCCGCGTGGATCACGCACGGGCTTGGCGGCGTCGGGCCATTCCGAGCCGGGTTGTCGCCTTTCGCTCCGCGAAAGAACGCGCTTTCGCGGAGCGAAAGACGACAATCTCGATCCGGGCAAGCGAGTCATCGGCGTCTCTTCATTTCAGTTTGTTCTGAAAGACCGTGCGAACTTTGTCCACCTTGGGCTGAATGATCGCCGCGCAATAGGGCCGCTGTGGGTTGTCGGCGAAGTAGTTCTGGTGGTAATCCTCGGCGGGGTAGAACTGGGAAAACGGCGCGATCTCGGTCACGATGGGTCGGCCCAGCCCGCCCGACTCGTCGAGCTTCCGCTTGATGTGCTCCGCCACCCGCCGTTGCTCGTCGTTGTGGTGGTAGATGACCGAGCGGTACTGTGTTCCCTCGTCGTTCCCCTGCCGGTTGAGCGTCGTCGCGTCGTGCGTTTTCCAGAAGACATCGAGCAACTCGGCGAACGAGATCAGCTTGGGGTTGAATTCAACCTGGATCACCTCGGCGTGGCCCGTGTCGCCGGCGCAGATATCGCGGTACGTGGGGTTCTTCATGTGGCCGCCGCTATAACCGGAGACCACGCGCTGAACGCCCTTCAGTTGCTGGAACACGGCTTCGGTACACCAGAAACAGCCCCCACCGAACGTGGCCGTTTCGAGCCCTTCGTTGGCCTGGCCGGTTTCCGGCGGGGGCGCCTGTGTTGGTCGCGCCGTTCGTTCGCCGGGCTTAGGGGCATCGGTCATGTGAAATGTTCCTCTCGCGATCGTGGCCCTCAAACGGGCCGTTGTTTCTTTTTCCGCAGCGACTCCGGGTTGTCGGCCTTGCCCAGCAACTCGAACAGGAACCGGCTGGGGATCGTATCGCGCGGTTTTCCCCATTGGTTCCGCGAGAGCGAAAGGGTCAGCGTCAGCTTGTCCTTGGCCCGCGTGACCCCAACGTAGCACAACCGCCGCTCCTCGTCGATTGCCGTCCCCTCCGCCGCCAGGGAACGCCCCTTCGCCGCCAGCGAACGATGGTGTGGCAACAGTCCCTCCTCCATGCCCACCAGGTAGACCTGGGGAAACTCCAGCCCCTTGGCACTGTGCAAGGTCATCAGCACGATCGCGTTCTTGGCCAGCTTCGATTCCTTGTCGTCTTGCTCGTCGCGGCCCGCCAAGGCCACGTCGTCGAGAAAGCCCGCCAACGTGGGCTCTTTCGCTCGCTGCTGGTAGCCGGCCAGAGCATTGACCACTTCCTCGACCGAGTTCCAGCGGGCCAGTTGGTCGGCCGGCTCCTTGTAATGCCGGTTGATCTCGTCCTGGTAGCGAACCGCGTGAATGAGGTCGGCCACCACGCCGGCCGGAGGCCCGCCCTCCAGCCTTCGGCGATAGTCCTCGATGAGCGTTCGAAACGTGCCGACCGCCTCGACGGTCGCCACCGGCAGGCCCGTCACGTCGGCCGCCGCACTGAGCACCTCCCACAGCGGCCTGGCCTCGGACACGGCCCGCGCCAGAAGCAACTCGACCGCCTTGGCCCCGATGCCGCGGGCCGGCGTGTTGATGATCCGCATCAGCGAGACCTCGTCGCGCGGGTGCGTCAGCACGCGGCAGTAGGCCAGCACGTCGCGGACTTCCTTGCGGTCGTAAAACGACATGCCGCCAATCAGCGTGTAGGGGAGCTTGGCCCGACGCAACTCTTGCTCGAAAGCCCGTGGCTGCTCGTTGGTGCGGAACAAGATCGCCACGTCGCGAGGTTCGATCAGCCGGCGGAAGATCTGCGAGTTGATCTCATCGACCACCTGGCCGGCCTCGCTCGTTTCATCGGGGTACTGCACGATGCGGGGCGGCTCGCCGCCCACGCGAAAGGCGCGCAGTACCTTGTCGTGGCGGTGCTTGTTGCAGGCGATCAGGCGGTTGGCCATCAAAAGGATGGCGTCGGTCGAGCGGTAGTTGTCCTCGAGGCGCACGACCTTGGCCTCGGGCCAGTCGCGCTGAAAGCGGAGGATATGCGTCACGTCGGCCCCGCGCCAGCCGTAGATCGACTGGTCGTCGTCGCCGACCACGCACAAATTGCGGTGCTTTTCGGCCAGAGCCTTGATGATCCGGTACTGGGCGCCGTTCGTATCCTGGTATTCGTCGACCAGCAGATGGCTAAAGCGTGCCGCCTCGGCCGCGCGGGCTTCGGGCGAGCGGGTGAAGAGCTCTTCGGTGCATAGCAGAAGGTCGTCGAAGTCGACGGCGCCGGCGGCCTTGAGCGCCTTCTGGTAGCGGCGGTAAGCCATCGCGGCCAAATGCTCCTGATCGCTCTCGGCGAGCGTGGCGGCCTCCGGCGGTCGCACCGAGGCCGACTTCCAGCGGCTGATGATCGCCAACAGGTCGCCAGGCCGCAACACGGCGTTGGGCACCCTGATGTCGCGCAGGGCCGCGCGGGCGACGCTTTCCTGGTCGCCGCGGTCGTAGATGGCGAATTCGCTCGGATAGCCGAGCTGGGTGATGTGCCGCCTGAGAATGCGGACGCAGAGCGAGTGGAACGTCGAAATCTCGGGCCTCGGGGCGCCCTTGCGGCGCTGGCCCAACAGCTCCGCCGCCCGCGCCTGCATTTCGCCGGCGGCCTTGTTGGTGAATGTGACGGCCAAGATCCGTTCGGGCGGCGCGCGGTGCTTGATCAGCTCGGCGATGCGGAAGGTGACCACGCGTGTCTTGCCCGTGCCGGCCCCGGCCAGCACCAGCAGGGGGCCGGCCAGCGTGTTGACGGCTTCGCGTTGGGCGGGGTTCAGGTCGTGCGGCATGGAGCCGAGGATCGTAAAGCCTCGCCGCCGAGTTGGCAACAGGGATCATCCTTCATCACTTCTCCAGCACCAGTCGAACGACGAAGCCCGTCATCTGGTCGAAGTACCGCCACGACGAGGCAAAGAAGGCCAGATACCGGTTGTAGGTCCGCACTCCAACCAGTTCGATGGCCCGCCGGCGGTTGCGCGCCAGGTTATCGAACCAGGCCCGCAACGTGGGCCGGTAGTCATGCACCGACGTGTGCGTGACGCGAAACCCCGCCGCCTCGCAGGCCCGAACGTGGTAGCGAAACGACGAGTTGATCGAACCGGGGAAGAAAATCTGGCTGATGATCGCCGCGGAGGGCAGCGCCTCCTGTAAGCGGCAGAGAAAGTGCTGCACGAGCCGCCCACCAGGGACCAAGGCCCGATGGAGCTTACCCAGCACGACGGGCACCTCGTGGGGCCGAACGTGCTCCCACGCGCCGATCGAATAGATCTTGTCGAGCGACTGATCGGGATAGTCGCAGGTGATGAAGTTCTTGAACTCGACCTTGAACCCGTGATGTTGATCGTTGTAGGCCACCTGTTCCTTCGAAAGCGTGTAGCCCAGCAAGTGCTCCTTGTCGCCGGTCGTTTCGTAGATTCGCTTGAGCATGGCGCCCCAGCCGCAACCGAGCTCGAGGATGCGCTCACCCGGTTTCGGGTCGAGGAGCCGCAGGATGAAATCGGCCTTTCGCTGCTGGGCCTCTTCGAGCGTTTCTCGGCCGGTGAGGAAATCGGCGCACGAATAGAACATGTAGCGCTGGTCGAGGAACAGCTCGTAAAACTCGTTGGAGACGTCGTAGTGGGCCGAAATGCCGAGCAGGTGGTCTTGCCGCCGCTTGGCCGCCAGCAGCGGCCCGCGCAGAAACGGCGGCGGGTAACTTGCGCAAAACCATTCGACCGGGGCGATGGTCCGCTGAGTCACGCGCCGCCAGGTGGCCTCGGGGTCGAGGGGGACGGGCGACCGAATCATCCAATTGAGAATACCGAACGAAGGGCCGTAGACGACCGCCTCGGCGGGCAGCGCGGCGAAGCGTAGCAGAGCGTTCATTAGGGCGGTCCACATGGGAGACGGTGAAGCAACGGCTGAGAGTCTATTCCAGAACCGCCGTTGTGGCGCGGGCGTCCCGCCTGCCAGGCTGTTCTGGGATAGGCCCTGAATCCTACGACGAGAACGCTCGCCGCGGAAGGCGTGACTGTGCGTAGGGTGGGCACCGCCCACCAATCGGCGTTAGAGCCGATCCCAGAACCGCCCTTGTGTGGTGTAGGCGCCCCCGCTTTCCCGGCCACACAACGCTTATTACGACGTGCCCCAGGCGGGCGGAGCCCGCCGGGAATCGGCTCTTATTCCCCGCCGCGTGCGGAATCTCGCACGATAATCACATGCCATGTGCCGGGACCGTGGACGCCTGTGGTCAGCGTCAGCTCGATGTCGCCGGTCTTGCTTGGACCGGTGATCAAGGCCCAGTTGCTGGCCATGCTCTCCGTACCGTCGGCGGCGATCCGTTCGAACAGGTCGAACAGGTCGGGCAAGATCTGGGCCGCTTCGACCACGGCGATATGCACCGGCGGCGCGAGGCTCGCCAGCCGCTCCTGCCCGGCGGCACTGGCCAAGGCCAATGTGCCCGTCTCGGCCACCGCGAAGCTCACGCTCGAAATGCCGGCCTCGGCCGCCAACACCGTCCGACGCAGTTCGGCCGAATCGAGTTCGCGGAGCGCGGAATAACTAAGCCGCGTAATGCCTCGCTCGGCAAGCAATTCGCCGATGCCCAGCCGGTCCAGCACCGGATGCTCCCAACACAACGCGGAGCGAATCGAATGTCGCTCCAAAAGCTGGGCGAGCGCGGCGCGGGCCTCGTCGCAATCGAGCGCGAGATGGGCCTGGCCGCCTACGGCCCGGACTTCCTCGGCAAGCCGGCCCGGCGGATCGCCGCCGGCGCCATAGTAGCCGGTATCCGCCGGCAGATCGTCGCGCACATGCGCCCGGTACGCGCGGCCGGCCGCGGCCGATTGACGAACGCGGGCCAAGAAACTTTCGCGGCTCATTGATTTTGCTCCTCGCGCCGCTCGTCGCGCCGCTCCTCGCGCCGCTCCTCGCGCCACTCGTCACGAAACCGGCGTGGCGCGGGTGCGGGAAAATCGCGGCTGGCCGTCCAACCGCCCAGAGCGCCGGGCAACCGCCGCAACCACCCCTGCTTGCGAAACCATCGGCCGAGCGTGCGCGTCGCCAGCCAGGTGCCCAGGCGGTAGAGCCGGGGACTGCGCATGGCCCGCCCCCACAGACGGTAAGCCAGCGCTTCGAGCCGGCCCAGTTCGCCCGGCTCGGCGTGGAGCTGTTCGCGCAGTTGAATCAGCATGTTGGGAATTGCGATCTTCACCGGGCAGGCGGCCTGGCATGCGCCGCACAGGCTCGAAGCATGGGGCAGGTGGTGGTTGGCGGCCAGACCGTCGTAGAGCGGCGTCAGCACGGCCCCAATCGGCCCGGAATAGACGCCGCCGTACGCGTGCCCGCCGACGTTGCGAAAAATCGGGCAGGCGTTCAGGCAAGCGCCGCAACGGATGCAGAACAGGCTTTCACGCAACGGTCCGGCAAGAATCCGCGAACGGCCGTTGTCCAACAGCACCACATGAAACTCATCCGGCCCATCCAACTCGCCGGGCCGGCGCGGGCCGCTGACCAGCGACGTGTAGACCGACAGCTTTTGCCCGGTCGCCGCGCGGGCCAGCACCTTGAGGAACACCGGCAGGTCCGAGAGTTTCGGGATGACCTTCTCGATTCCCATGATCGCGATGTGGACGCGCGGCAAACTCGTCGTGAGCCGGATGTTCCCCTCGTTCGAGACGAGCACGATCGTGCCCGTTTCGGCCACGGCGAAATTGGCGCCCGTGATCCCCACGTCGGCCGCGGCGAAAGCCGAGCGCAAGCGCAGGCGCGCGTAGGCCGCCAACTCGACCGCGTCGACCGGCAGCGGCCGGCCCGCGTCGCGACTGAGGATTTCGGCCACATCTCCGATCCGCAAATGCACCGCCGGCGCGACCAGGTGCGACGGACGTTGTTCGGCGACCTGCAGGATGTACTCGCCGAAATCGGTCTCGACGACTTCGATGCCTTCGGCTTCCAGGGCCCGGTTGAGGTGGATTTCCTCGCTGGTCATCGACTTCGATTTGACCACGCGCTTCGCTCCGGCGGCGCGGATGACGTCGAGCACGACGCGGCATGCGGCCTGGCCGTCGTCGGCGTGATGGACGTGTCCGCCGAGGCGCGTGACGCTGGCTTCGAGCGTCTCCAGATGGTGGTCCAGTTCGGCCAGGGTGGCGTCTTTGATGGCGCGGGCACGCTCGCGCAGCAGGTCCGATTCGGCCATGGCCGCGAAGGCGTCGCGGTTGCGCTGGCCCAAGGTGTCGCCGAGTTTGGCCAACGCCGATTGCAACTTGGCATCGGCCAACGCCTGGCCGGCCGCCGCCAGGAACTCGTGGTGTTCATGACGCGAGTAATCGGAGGGAAGCGAGGGCATGTGATGGTTTTACTACAACCGCCCGCTTCTTCAAGGCTCAATGACCTTGCACTCCCACAACCGGCGGCACGCCGTTGGCGCGGAGCATGGTGCCATGGAATGGCTTGCAATTGGTTCCCACGTCGCTAAAATGCGCCAACCCGCGGCGCAAGCAAGGCCCGGGCTTGAACTTGCCTTGCTTGCGCCGCGGGTTCGTGTGACGGCAGACTGCGCGATGCGGCCAAGCGAAGCGAGGCCGCGTCAAAACTCCTCTCGATTTGGAGACTCTCCATGCCCGCCCCTGCTCGCACCGACCCGATGCTTCCTGCCGGCACGTTCAACGGCCGCACTATGGTCGTCACGGGCGGTGGCACGGGGCTCGGTCGTTCAATGGCCGAAACCCTGCTATCACTCGGCGCCAACGTGGCGATCTGCGGCAGGCGCGCCGACGTGCTCGCGCGCGCCGCCGGCGATTTGGAACAGTCAACCGGTGGCAACGTGTTCGCACAGCGGTGCGACGTGCGCCGGACCGATGAGGTCGAAGCCTTTCTGGCCGCGACCGCCGATCGCTTCGGCGCGATCCACGGTTTGGTGAACAACGCGGCGGGCAATTTCATCTGTCCGACCGAACGGCTCAGCTACAACGCCTTCCACGCCGTGGTCGATATCGTGCTGGGCGGCACAACCCATTGCACGCTGGCCTGCGGAAAACGCTGGATCGCCGAAAGTACGCCTGGAGTCGTATTGAACATCGCCGCCACCTACGCCTGGACCGGGTCGGGCTACGTCGTCCCTTCGGCCGTCGCCAAGGCCGGCGTGCTGGCGCTGACGCGCTCGCTGGCCTCGGAATGGGGCAAGTACGGCATCCGTTCCAACGCGATTGCGCCGGGACCCTTTCCGACCGAAGGCGCCTGGTCAAGGCTGATGCCGCCGGCCTTGTCGGAGCTCGCCGATCCGGCGAGACGCATTCCCCTGGGCCGCGTCGGCGACCATCGGGAACTGGCCAACCTGGCGGCGTACCTGCTCTCGGATTATGCCGCCTACCTGACCGGCGCCTGCGTGGCGATCGATGGAGGGGAATGGCTCAAGGGGGCGGGCGAATTCAATTACCTCGACGCCGTCAGTAGCCAAGGGTGGGACGAATTACAGGCTGCGATGAAGCCGAAGAAGGGTGCAGAAGCCGACGCGCGTTGAGCGGGCGGTTCCAGCGGCAATCTGCTACGATGAGGTGGCCCCCAACCACGGAAAGTAGAAATCCCATGGCACGCCGTCGCCGCCCCGAAATGACGTCGATCGATTATGTGGTCATTGCCCTTAGCCCGGCCTTGATCATGGCCCTGGTGGGTAGCCTCTGCTTCTTCCTGCTCGAAATCGGCTATCACGGACAGTATGGCGGGCGGCTCAATTGGATCATGTTCTGGTTCGTATTCGCAATCGTGTTGATCGCGAGGATCTCGATCGAGGAAGGGAAGGAGAAGGCTCTGCTCTACGGGCTAGCGCTGTCGGGCGCCGTGGCCGTCGCCGTACTTCGCTTCGTCGATTCGCCCTTCGTAGCCTGGATCCTGATGGCCGTCGTCTGGTGGTGCGCCAACAAGCTCACCTGGGATTGTACGGTGATCGACGACGAACAGGACGCTTCCGGCGAGGGATTGTTGCAGGTCGCCGGCCTGGACCGCGGCGATGCGTCGCCGACGGCGGATCTCAAAGGCGCCGAAGCGGCGAACGAGGCGGAGGACGGCGCCGGCCGCCGGCGCCGACGGCAAGTGGCCTGGTGGCAGCGGTGGTTCGGCGCCGTCGAGGCCGACGAGAACGAGAAAAAGCCGCACGCGCCGGGCGTGTGGGTGGTCTACTTTTCGTTGGCGGCGCTACCGCTGTTCGGGCTGGGGCAGTCGATGGTTCCCGCGGGTGACGTGGCCCGCAGGCGCTACGTGTTTTCGCTCCTGCTCTGTTACGTCGCCGCCGGGCTGGGTTTGTTGCTGACGACCAGCTTTCTTGGCCTGAGGCGCTACCTGCGCCAGCGGAAGTTGGAGATGCCGCCGCCGATGACGGGCGTTTGGCTGGGGGTGGGGGCGGTGCTGATCGTGGCCTTGCTACTGGTGGGCGTCATGCTTCCACGCCCCAGCGCGGAATACCCGGTCGAGGAATTGATCGCCAATATGGTCGGCTCGCCCAAACGCCAGGCGTCCGATTACGCCGTGCTCACCGACAGTCATGGCGAAGGGCAAGGACGGCCCTCGTCGGACGAGCCCTCAAGCAAAGCGGCGGACCAACAAGGCGGCGGGCAGCAGAGCGGCGGGCAGCAGAGTGGTGGGCAACAGAGCGGTGGGCAACAGAGCGGCGGGCAACAGAGCGGTGGGCAACAGAGCGGTGGGCAACAGAGTGGCGGGCAGCAGAGTGGCGGACAGCAGAGTGGCGGACAGCAGAGTGGCGGGCAGCAGAGTGGCGGGCAGCAGAGCGGTGGGCAGCAGAGCGGTGGGCAGCAGAGCGGTGGGCAGCAGAGCGGCGGGCAAAAAAATGGTGGGCAAAAAAATGATGAGAAGCAAAACGGTGGACAGCAAAGTGGCGGGCAGCAAAGTGGCGGGCAGCAGAGCGGTGGGCAACAGAGCGGTGGGCAACAGAGCGGTGGGCAGCAGAGCGGTGGGCAGCAAAGCGGTGGGCAGCAAAGCGGTGGGCAGCAGAGCGGCGGGCAACCGAGTGGCGGGCAACCGAGTGGCGGGCAAAAAAATGATGAGAAGCAAAACGGTGGACAGCAAACTGGTGGCCAGCAGAGCGGCAAGCCCGCCGGTAACGAACAGCGGAACGATCCAAGTAAGGATGCCAATCGAGCGGAGCAACAGCCCGCCGACAGCGCCACGTCGCCGCAATCGGCCGGACAAGGTGCTCGTGGGGGCCAGGAAACGAAATCGCCGCCGCAAAGCGGCTCATCCAGCGGCAAGAAGCCCAATGCGTCGGCGAGTCCCCCGCCCCAACCGCCAAGACCGCGGCCCAAAACACCCACGCTGCCGAGGTTCAATGGGTCATTGGCCGATTGGATCCGCTGGCTGATGTACGGCGCGATCCTGGCCGCGGCGATTTTCGGCTTCATCCGTTACCGGACGCAAGTGCTCGCCTTCCTGCGGCAGATGCTCGAGGAACTGAAGTCGATCTGGCGCGATCTCTTCGGCCGCAAGCGGCCCCTTGAGGCCGACGCCGGCGCCGACGAGCCGCGGCCGATACCGCATCCCTTCGCCGCCTTCGCCGACCCGTTTACCAACGGCGCGGCCGCGCGCTCGACGCCCGATCAACTCGTGCGCTACACATTCGCGGCCTTGGAGGCATGGGCCTTCGAGCGCGGCGCCGCGCGCCGTCCCGAGGCCACTCCGCACGAATTCGCCCAGCAACTCGGCGCCGGCGCGCCCGAGTTGGCCGCCGACGTCCAGTCGCTCGCCAACCTTTACGCGCAAATCACGTATGCCCGCGGCTCGCTCACGCCCGAATGCCTGCCCACGCTCAAACGGTTGTGGCGGCGGCTCCGCGCGCCCGAGGCCGCCGTGGTGTCGATTCAAGGCGTCGTGGTATAATGAAAATGCCCAAGACAAAACTGGCAAAACCGTACCTGGACCGACAAGGAAATCCGTCTCGGCGGATTGCCCGGCTTTGGATGCGTTAAGACTTTCTCCCACGCCTCGCCCAGTCGCTCCCTTCGCGTCGAATCTTTCGTCGGGTAAAGGTACGAATTCGCCAGACGAACCGTAAATACAAACACATTTGGAGCACCAATGGACACTCAACGCAAAGTAAAACGGCTTGCGTTTTTGGAGTATCTCAAGCGACGGGAGCAAAAACATCAACCTATCACGGAATCTGACGAGACCGCAAAGAGAGAAAATCTTCTAGCACACAGGTGCGTGATCGTGGAAAACATCGCAAGTGCATTACAGGTCGTCACTATCCCGTATGCTATTATAGGCGGTCATGCCGTGACGTTTCATGGCAGGCCACGGATGACAGATGATATTGACATTCTTGTATCGCCCCAAGACACACAAACCGCAGTGGCACAACTCCGCCTACAACAAATTACACCGTTGAAAACTGGTGGTTTTGGCGGAGTGGCGCCAGACGGGATGCTTATTGATGTGGTTGCGCCAAATCAACGGTGGGTTGTACCGGCTGTTTCACAGGCAATTCACACCCAATATGGCCCCATGGTAAGCGCCCCGTTCTTGGTGATAACAAAGATGTGGGATTCTAGGGGGGCTCAGGACGAAACAGATGTGCTCGGCGTGTTAAAAGGGATGACGGATGCTGAACTGAACGTCACACGCCAGTTAGTCAGACAGTTTCTTCCCAACGATGTAGAGGATCTTGAGAGTCTCATTGCAATGCGGACTTACTGATCTCACCGGCCCCACCCACGCATCTCCATGCGCGAGCCCCTTCTTTCAAGCCCTTGGTACGCAGTTTCCGGATGAACCACTTTTAAATGGGCAAATTTGCCCCTTTGATCCGGCAAGCAGCATGCCTGAAGGCGACCGCCGGGGCGGCATCTCCGCGGCGTCGTTTTCAAAGCGCGGATTTGCGTCTTGAACGGTCGCGACCACGAAATATGGACTACGTGACGCTTGTGACGATGTGACGATGAAAACAGCACTCCTGTATTGATGATGGGTGGCGCGATTTCGGCAACTTGGGTGGGAGGGTAAACATGGGCAAGGATAGGGCGGAATTACGTGGCATGGCCCACGGCGCGGACGCGTCGGACGTCGATGACGCGCAGGTCGCGTCGTACGCGCACTCGCGGGGCGCCGAGTACCGCGAGGCGCTGATGAGCGCGGTGACGCCCGAACTTTGGCGTGGGATCGTCTCGCGCGCGATGAACGAGGCCACCCGCGGCGACGCGCAGGCGCGCGATTGGATTCAACGGGTTCTCGGGGTCGCAAACGCGGCGCGGGTTGAGGCGGAGTTACGAGCGCGCGCGGACCAGGTGACGCTCAGCCAGGTGCTGGACGCGCTTGCGGTTCGGCGGCGCGGCGCCGTCGAGGAAGCTTCGAGCGCCGACGCGTCGCGGCCCGGTGGTCCAGTCGATTCGGAAGCGGTGCCCGGGCCGACGACCTACTGGAGCGTTGTATTTGAGGTCGTCTCACGCTCAGGGTGGATGCGCATCGTGGACGTTGCGGCGGCACAAGCAGCCGAGGGCGACCCGCGTGCGCGCGAATGGCTGTCGCGTGTGCTCGGCGTCGACAACGCCCTTGAGTTCGCGGCGCGCGAGGCGCACTCAGCGTCGTTCGTGACGATCTCCACGCTCGTCAGCGCGCTTGCGAAAGAGCGTGACGCCGCGTTGCGGCCATAACGCGCGTTCAGGCCAGAGCGTACGCGCCGCGGGAGTTCGAGATCGCCCGCACGGGCCCCTTCCACCGAAAGGCGTACCGCGAGCAGTCGCCGACCGGCGCGGCGGCGGGGCGCCGACTCGCCGCGGCGATGCCGGCTGAATTCGGCGGCTCGCCTCGCGTGCTCATCGTCGTCCACGGTCGCGTCGCTATTTAGCCGGGGCATCGCTTACGCTCTGCCACCAGCCACCACCGCTTTCTCCCTCGTTGTTCTACACATCTTTTGATCGCAGGTGGTGAAATGGGAATGTTGGGCAGGGGGCAAGCCCCTGGCCTCTTTACAAGACGTGTAGAACAACGAGGGCTTACGCCCCAAGCTACGTTCCGCCGTCCCCTCGGCCAGCGCGTCCATCTATTCTCGCGGCGCCGGCTCGCCGAGCGTTTCGGCGGACCCTCCGGCTTGCCGCCCGCCGGTCAAGTCGATGACCGTCACCTCGCCCAGGTGCAGCCTCGATAGGTAGCCTCCGATTGAGAACGCGCCTGCCACGGCCAGCGGATGGGGGTCGTCGTATTCCAGCAGCGTCTTGCCGTCGACGGCAACTTCGATCCGCCCGCGCTGCTTGGTGACCGCCAATCGGAACTCCTTATTCGCGGTATTCCCCTGGGCGATTTTCTTGACGATCTTCCCTTCCCGCGACAACACGAGCGCCGTGTGGCCGAACTGCACCTGATAGCCGGACCATGCGGCCTTGCCGGGCGTCGCGCCAAAACGAATGTAGACGTTCCGCTGGCTGGGCCGCTGGCCGACGTCGAACTTCTGGTTGCCCAGCAGGTACTCGACGGCGCAGTGTACGACCAATTGGAAATCGTCCGGCAACGGCGCGCGGCTGGTGAGCCAGAATAGCGCGCCGCGGTTGTCGTGGACCACCCGCCCACCCTCCTCGCGCGGCCGGCCGGCCGACGCTTCCCAGTTGGCCGCCACGGGTGCGACCGTGACCGGCAGCCGCAATTGGCCCAGGTCGATCGGGCCGGGCGTAGGGTGAATGTGTTTGAACTTGGACGGAGCGACCGCGGCTGAGTCGATCTCGCTCAAGTACAGCGCGAAGCCCATGTTTTCGGCGTCGAGCTCCTTGAGCGTGACGATCCCCACCGCCTCGCCGCGCGCATTCAGGAGCGGCCCGCCCGAATTGCCGTGGTTCACCGCCGCGTCGGTCTGGTAGTACGATTTACCTCGGAAGCGGATTCGCGTGGCCGAAACGGAACCCTTGTTGAACGAGAGCACGGCCTGGTTCTCGCGGACGTAGGGGTAGCCGATCACCGCCACGCTCGCACCCAGCTCCAGTTTCTCCAGCGACAGCGGCAGCGGGCGCAGCTTGCCGTAGCCGTCGCGCGCGGCGATCTTCAACAGGGCGAAATCGAGCTCGTCGTCGCCCGCGATATGGGCCACTTCCGCGACGAACCAATCGAGATCGTCGGGATCGGCCGCCGAGGGGACGCCGACCAAAACCAGCGTCCCCTTGGCCGTCGGGTCGCTGGAACGAATGACATGCCGGCTCGTGTAGATCAGGCCGTCGGGGGAAACGAGAAAGCCCGAACCTAACGCGGTCTCGCGGCCCGGCGTGATGCGGCGCACGAAGACCACGCTCTTGCGCGCTTCGGCCACGTTGAATTCGCCGTCGGCAGGCGCCGGTGCATTCAGGCCCACGAACGACAGGCCCACGAACGACAGGGCGACGAGCGGCAGACGATTCGGCCGGCGATCATGGTTCGGAGATCGGTCGTTGGGCGGCCGGTCGTTGGGCGGCCGGTCGTTGGGCGGCCGGGCGTTGGGCGGCCGGGCGTTGGGTGGCCGGTCCTTGGGTGGCCGGTCCTTGGCTGGAATAACGAGCCATTTGCGGTACGGGTCGAAGGCTTCGGACATATCTCCAATTTATGCGAACGCGGCGCTACTTGTCCACATGCTCCCGCAAGAACGCCTCCGACATCTGCCGCCGGATGCGCCCGAGCAGTTCCGGCGTGAGCAGGTTTCCGTGGTCCTTCCCGTCGACGACCGTGATTTCGGCGTCACTGCCCAAGGCGGCCATCGCTTCGGCCAGCTTTCGGACCGCGCCGTCGAGGTAAAACGTATCGAGCGACCCGGTGATGACGTGCAGCTTGCCGGCCAGTTTAGGCCCCAGTTCCGGCCAGTTGCGCTCGAGCAGCAGCCGGATGTCGTAGCGCCGCCACGCGTTGGCCACAGCGGGGTCAATGCGGCCGGAGCGGCGGTCCCAGAGCCGGCGGGGCAAGCCGTCTTCGCCCAGCGGGCTGAAGACCGCCTCGAACGAGCGAAGTTGCCCGCCGCGGCCCAAGACGTCGTCCATTTTGGCGAACGACTCGTACCAGAGCACCGGCACCGTACCCCGCCGAGCGATCGGCCTCCGCTCACCTTGCTCGTCGACGTACAGGCTTAACGGCGGATCGGCGTAGAGATCGACCTGCTGCCAGTCACGGAAATCCACCGGGTCCGGCGAAGTGCTCCAGACGCCACCGAAGGTGTCAGGGTACGTGACTTGCAGCCAGAGACTCGACCAACCGCCGGAACTGTGGCCCGTCAAGAAGCGGGCCGTTGGCTCCGCCACCGTCCGGAAGTCGGCGTCGATCCGCGGAATCAGCTCGCTCACCAGGGCCGCCCCGCGCGGCCCGTTGGTGGCGCTGTCGGCATAGACGTGGTGCCCCCACTCGCAATCGCCGCTGAGCATGACGCGGATGAACTCGATTTCGCCCTCTTGCGGCTCGGGCGGACCGCCGTCGGTGAATCGCAAGCCGATTCGGTGGTCGCCACCGAAGCCGGGGACCGAAAAGAGTACCGGGTAGCGCCGCTCCGGCCGGCGCGCGTAGCTCGCCGGCAGCACGACCGCCGCCCGCTCGACCACCTCGCGACCATGGAACCTCGAGAGCAATTCGCTGCTGACGACCACCTCCTTGACCCATTCGCTGTCGGCAAACGGCCGCGGAGCGACGACGCGCTCGAGCTTCAACTCCAGCGGGCTGGGCGACGAGGGGTCGTAGTCCCACGACGCCACGTCGCTGTAAAGATTGCCGACGCCGCCGGCGTGGTGGCACGTTTCGAGCTGATGGTCCAACAGAGCCTGCGCGCGGTAGTTCCCCTTGGGCAACCGCGAGAGCGGTTCGGGAAAGCCGTCGGCCGTGTCGTCGATGGCGCGCGTCTGGCCTGGCCCGAAGGCATGCGCGTCGAGACCGAAAAATGGTTCCGGCGCGAACCAATCGGGCCCGAAGCGCGGCTCCGGCCCTTCGCGCCGCGACAGGAAGACGTAGAGCCGGCCGGACATCGGCCGTTCGGGCGAAACCTTCGCCGCGGCGCGCTCATCGAGTGTCACCGCAATCTGAACCGGTTCGGCCGCGACGGCGGCGCTTTCGTCCGGCGCCAACAGCGACGCCAGCATCCACAGGGTCCAGGTGGGTTTGTAGGGCCGCATTCGTTCGTTTCCGAGGGTCTTTTACGAATATTCATCCGTTGATACTGCACGCGGCCAAGAATGAGACATTTTGTCACGAGAAGGTGGTGGCTGGTGGCAGAGCGTAAGCGATGCCCCGGCTACATGGCGACCGGGGCATCGCTTAGGCTCTGCCCCAGCCACCGTGAACGTCTCATTCTCAGCCGCGTGCAGTATAACCCGGTCTACCATTGTACCTTCCGCAACGGCGAGTTGCAGCCTTCACCTGTTCCTTGTAATTTGGTTCTACTCCCGAAAAAACAACGACCCGTCGTCATTCCTCGCATCCCTTTCACAAGACCGCGGATAAAAGACCTTGCCGACTTCGCTTCCGACGATCCGTCCCTTCCGCGAACCGAAGCGCGTGTACTGCGCCGGTCCCTTGTTCAACGAGCCGGAGCGCCGCGAAATGGAGGCGATCGCCGCGGCGCTGCGAGCCAGCGGCTTCGAGCCGTGGTTGCCGCACGCGGATGGGCTGGAGTTCGCCCAGGTACTGCCCTATCTCGCGGAGGCGGGGTACGAGCCGGCCTCGGCCGGCCAGTTGCTGCACGGGGCGATCTTCGCCCTCGACGTCTACCAGGTCGCGCTGGGTTGCGGCTCGCTGGTGCTGAACATCAACGGCCGTGTTCCCGACGAGGGAGCGGTGTCCGAGGCGGCGATGGCCTGGACGTTGGGCAAGCCCCTGGTGATCTACAAGGCCGACGCGCGCAGCAAGGTGGCCGGGCGCGACAATCCGTTGGTCGCCGGCCTGACGGGCTTCGCGACGGTCGATAAAATCGAGGCGATCGGCGAGGCCTTGATCGCTCGGATCGCGGAGCTTGACCTCGACTCGGAAGTCGCATTGCGCTGTCCGTCGCACCTGCACGCCGCGGCGTGCGCCGGAGCGCGCCTCTGGCGGCGCCTGACGGCGCTCGGTGGCCGGCGGCCGGCGGAACAAGTGGCGGCGGCGGTGATGGAGGCGTTTGGCGCGCCGGCGCGACGGTAGTTATACTCGGCGCGGCCGAAAATAAGACATTTTGCCGCGAGAAAGCCGCCTCCGGCGGATTTCGCCGCCGACACAACGGGAAGGCCCCCGGGGCCATATGGCCAGGCATAGCGGTTTCGGCGCAGCCGAAAATGCTTTAGAAAAAACTGGCAAAACCTTACCTGTACCGACAAGGCAGCCGTCTCGGCGGCTGACCGTCTGGTAACGCCCCAAGACTTCGCCTACCTCGACGTGTCGATGTGCCGCTGGGGTCGAAGGCAACGTCGGGTAAAGGTAAGGTTTTGCCAGTTTTTTCGGATCGCACGACGATAGTCCTAGCTCGCGTCCTCTATTTCGTTACGCCGTGCTTGATGGATGCGCCCGCAAACGTCCACTCAAAGTAAAGCCATGAGCATCTTTGACCTACCCGAGATCGCCGGACTCGACGCCCATTGCGGGCTGGTGCGCATTCCACCCGAGCTGGACGTGCCGCTGACCGAGCGCGTGCGGCGGCTCATCGACACCGCCGCGTTCCGCCGCCTGGCGCGGATCAGCCAACTGGGCCTGGTGTCGCTGGTCTATCCGGCGGCGATCCACACGCGCTTCGAGCACTCCCTGGGCGTTTACCGGCTGGCGCTGCTCTACCTCAAGCAACTGGCCCACGACCAGCGGTTCAGCGCCGCCGTCGCGCCGGCCGACGCGGAGTTGTTCATCGCCGCGGCGTTGTTGCACGACCTGGGGCACTGGCCGTTTTGCCATCCGATCGAAGATATCCGCCTGCCGGGGGTGCCGAGTCACGAATCGTTCGCCAACGGCTTCCTGCTCGAGGGGGAGATCGCCGACGCCCTGCGGACCGACTGGAACATCAACCCCCGCGACGTCGTCGCCCTGCTCTCGGAAAAACCCCTTGGGGCCAAGGCCCGGATTCTTTCGAGTATGCTTTCCGGGCCGATCGACATCGACAAAATGGACTATCTGCGGCGCGACAGCCTACACGCCGGGGTTCCCTACGGCCGCAACTTCGACCAGGGACGGTTGATCGGCAGCCTCTGCCTGAACGAGGCGGGCGACGGCCTGGCGATCAGCGAGAAAGGCAAGACCGCCGCCGAGATGATGGTCTTCGCGCGCTACGTGATGTTCAGCGAGGTCTACTGGCACCACGGCGTGCGCGCCGCGACGGCGATGCTTGAGCGGGCGTTCTATCTGTTGTATGGCGAATTGGATCTCGACGGCTTGTTCCGGCTGACCGAGTCGCGCTGGGTCGATGAGCTGGTGCGCGCCTCCGGCGGCGGGGCCGCCCGCGAATTGCTCGACGGTTTGTTTGGTCCGACGCGGCGGCTTTACAAGCGGCTGGCGCAGTACAGCTTTCTGGAAGAGCGCGAGCTGTACGACCGGCTGGCCCGGCGGCCGTATCCCTGGCTGGCCGCTTGCGCCGAGCAATTCGCCGCGCGGGCCGGCACGGCGCTGGCACGCGCGGTGGCGCCGCACGAAATCCTATTCGACGCGCCGCCCGTCGAGCGCGAGGTCGAGTTCAACGTCGACGTTTTGTTCATCAAGCAAGGCCGCTACCGGCCGCTGGGCGACGTCTCGCCGGTCGTGCGGACGCTGGCCAAGGAGCAGTTCGACGATTACGTCAAGCGGGTCCGCATTTTCGCCCACCCCCGCGTCGCCGCCGACTTGCGCGGCCTGCCGAACTTGCCGGAGATTCTGGGGCGGGCGATCGATTCGATGGATCAGTGAAGGCCATCGTTATACTGCGAGAGGGCCTCTTCGACACGAACCCGCGGCGCAAGCTCATCGGGTCCACGGTGCGGCCCACGAATCGGAAAGGATCATTTTCCCGAAAAAAGCACGCTCGTTGCGCGGCAACGGACGTGCGAAAGAAAACGGCGGCGAAGCGAAAAAAAACGACTTCCGAATACCCCATGACGTCTGAGCGAGCCGCGAAAGCGGCATCCAATTGCCTCCCCTCCCTTCGCCTTACCCCACGCTCTTTTGGATCTCTTGGGGAGGGGTTTCGGAATCGTTTTTTTTCGCGCGGCGCCGAGGCTCGGACGAATAGCGAGGCGCTCGACACTGTTAGTATTCCGAGTACGGAGGAATGCCCTCCCCGCGCCCGTCGCGCCCGTCGCGCCCGAAGGCGCGTGTCAGGGTCGAGATCGTGACGTACCCGGCGGCGGCGTCCGCGCGCCCGAGCTCTTCGATCGCGCTATCCGCGCCCAGGACGCTCGCGATCCATTCGCGCGCCCGAGGGTCGCCCGCGCGTGCCGCCCGGGCGCGCCGACGCTCCGAAAAAACTGGCAAAACCGTACCTTTACCCGACGAAAGCCTCGGCGCGTGTGGCACAGATGCGCGATGCGTGGGAGAAAGTCTTGACCGTCTAAAGCCGGGCAATCCGCCGAGACGGATTTCCTGGTCGGTACAGGTACGGTTTTGCCAGTTTTTTCGTGCGCAGTTTCGGCTGCGCCGAAGCCGCGTTTTTTTTGCGCATGTGCGCGTGTCCGCGCGGGGTCGCACGCGCCGTTCCTCTGCGCCCGCTTGTCCCACCCTACGATTAAAGCCGCCGAGACACTACAATGCCCGGATGACTCGCCGTCGCGCCAAACCGAATCCGAATTCGCGATCCGCGGGCAAAACCGCGGCGGCTGAGATTCCACGACCGCGCGAGGAGCGCTGGGACTGGCTATGGCTCGCGGCATTCTTGCCGCTGGTGTTTCTCGTGAGTTGCGTCGAAATCGAGGATGGCGACATCTGGTGGCACCTGCGAACCGGGCAGTTGATCGTCGAACGGTGCGAGATACCGCGCACCGATTGGTTCACCTACACGAACCCCGATCGCCCGTGGATCGATCTCCATTGGGGTTTCCAGTTGATCGTCGCCGGGCTGTGGACCCTCGGCGGAGCGCCGGCCTTGGTGCTCGCCAAATGCTGCCTTGGCACGGCGACGTTCGCCTTGTGCCTCTCGTGCCGCCGTCCGCAATGGCCCTGGCGGCGGGTCGTGGCGTGCTGGTTGCCTTCGCTGCTGATCTTTTCGGGCCGCAACCAGGTCCGCCCGGAGATGTTTTCACTCCTGTTCCTCGCCGGCACGCTCGCCGTGCTGTTCCATCAACGCCGCCGGCCCTGGCTCGTCTGGTGGTTGCCGGTGATCCAGATCCTTTGGATCAACATCCACGCGCTGTTCATCCTGGGGTTGGTCGTCTGGGCTTGTTTCCTCGCCGACGCCGTCGTTCGCGGATTCGTTGCGCGCCGATTCATCGCCGGCAATGGCCCCTTGGAAACCTGCCCCGCGGAGCCGCCCACCACCGTCGAGCTGCGTCGCTGGGCGGTCGTCACGCTCTTGATGGTCGCCGCGGCGCTGGTCAACCCCTACGGACGTGAAGGCGCGACCTTTCCCTTGACGCTTTTCGAGCGGATTCAAGGCGACCAACGAGGCTTCTACCAGGGATTTGCCGGCGAATTCCATGGACTGGGAGATTTCATTGGCAAGCATGGCCTTTGGGCGGCGCTGAACAACCTCACGACGGGGTTGCTCCTCGCGCTGTTCGGCCTCGGGCTGGCAACCTTCGGCTGGCTGCTCGCGATCCGACGTTTTTGTCCGTTCCGCGCGCTGCTGTTCGCGCTTTTCGCCTACCTCGCCTGGCAAGCCAGCAGGAACAGCGCCTTGTTCGCGCTGGTCGGAGGCGTGGTACTTGAGGCCAACGTGGGTGAGTTGAGCGAATCGAGGCCCGCCGCCCCGACGCGGCGGTTCCACCTGGGACGGGTGGTTCTGGCGTCTTTGTTGGGGCTGCTCCTGGTCGCGCTGCCGAGCGATGTTTTCTGGACCGTGGCCCACGGCGAAATGCCGCGGCGATTCGGCTGGGGCGAGGTGCCGCGCGCCTTCGCCCACGAATCGGCCAGGTTCCTCGGACGCGAGGGAATGCCGAAGCGCGTATTCGCCGTCGATCAAGGCGCGGCGGCGGTTTACATCTTTCACAACGGCCCCAAGCGGCGCGTGTTCGCCGACGGCCGGCTTGAGGTACACAGCCGGCGCACGCTCGAGCGTTACCAGGCCATCTGGCACGAACTGACGACCCACGATCCGGCGGTGATCGACCACCTGCTTCTCGACGTCGAGCCGGAGCCCGGCGGCGCGCGTGAAGTACCGGCGCTGCTCATCGACGTCGCGGCTGTTTCTCATGGTTGGCCCACCAGCCTGGCGCTATTTGCCGACGCGCGTTTTCGAGCGGTTCACTTCGACGAATCGGCCTTCGTCTTCCTGACCACCGAGCAGGCCGACCGCTTGGGCCTCGATGCCGTCCCCCTCACCCAGCGAGCCGTTCTCTTGCAACGGTTGCGGCAGGCCAACCGGCGCATCGAGCCAAAACCGTAGGGTGGGCACCGCCCACAACTCTTCCGCGCCTTCTCCGTTCTCCCGGAGGGCGCGGTCGATATTGTGGTAGAACAACGAGGGCGTCGCCCTAGGCTGGATTATTCATGGTCCGGGGAGGAACTCGCGCACTGTGCTGTGGCAGAATTCGCAAGAATTCTGGCGTAACTCGCGTCCACGGCCTGACTTCTTGCGAAGCCAGCTACGGGACCATGAATAATACGGGCTAGGCTGTGGAATTGGACCCCGTTGGGGTCGGCGCCTGGCGACGAATGGTTCGGCCGATTAGCCTGGATGGAAGGGGCCGAGGCCTCTTGAATCGGTTCCTTTGGCTATCCGCCCATGCCCGTACTTTTCAACTGCCAACATTGCCACCAGCCCATCCGCGCCTCGCGCCGAAAGGGTGGCACGGTTGTGGCGTGCCCGCAGTGCGGTCAGTCGAACACGGTGCCCGCCGTGCCGATGGGCGATGCGGCCGGCGCGCCCTCGCCGCCGCCCAAGGGGGCGGAGAAATTCGCCGCCGGCGCGGGCGGCTTTGACGACATTCCCGACCTGATCGCCCCCTCCGCGATGGCCGCCGGGCCGCTTCCGCCGCCCGTGTTTGCCGCTGGGCTCGCCCCACCCGTGCCGGGCGGCATGCCGGTGCCACCCACGAACCCGCGCCGGAGCGCCGGGATCTCGACGGCGTCGATCCGCAACGAAGATGCGTTGTTGGTCATCAGCCGCCGCGGCGTGTATGCTCTGGGCGCGCTGTTGCTGCTGGTGGCCTTGGTCTTCCTGCTGGCGGGCTACCTGATGGGACGCGGTCGCGCCGCGTCGGCGCGCGGCCACGACGCGACGAGCGAGTCGAGCGGAACCCCGGTGGTGTTCGAGGGGAACCTGCTCTACGTGGCCTCACCCGGCCAAATCAAACCCGACGCCGACGCCGTGGTGATTGCCTTGCCCTTCGACAAGCGCCCCAATGAGAAATTGGCCAGCCGCGGCCTGCGTTCGACCGACACCGGCGACATCGACGCCACGCCCGCCGCCCTGGCCTTGAACGCTCTGGGGGGCGCTTGCGCGCGCGCGGACGGGAACGGCGAGTTTCCTTTGGTCGTGCCGCGCCCAGGCAAGTATTACTTGCTGCTGATCTCGAAGCACGCCCAGCGCGACGCGGGCCGCACGATCGAATTCGACGACCTCCGCGCCATGAGCGACTATTTCAATCGCCCCGCCGATCTGGTCGGCGCCTACCGGTACGACTGGTCAGTGCGTGAATTGGCGGGCGCGCCACCGCGCTTCACCCACGAATTCTGAGCCTATCGCCCCGCCTCCGTCAACTGCGGCGCGCGGCGCGCCGGTTCGACCTCCGGAGGCTCGCAGGTGGGCACTTCCATGCAGTCGAGCGCCGTGAGCCGCCCCATGTCGTTCCAGAGCGTGCCATGACACTCGACGACGTGCTCGGCGTACTCGGCGTTGTTCTCGACCAGCAGCTTGTGCAGCTTTCGGAGGTTGTAGTGCGGCACCGCCGGGTAGAGATGGTGGGTCAGGTGGATGTCCTGCCCGTAGATGAACATGCCCCAGCGAGCCACAGGGTGCGGAAAAATCACCCGGCTGTTCGTCAGCTTGCCGTCGTCGGCGTTGGCGTGCTGGTAAAGGTCGCGCAAGAGCATGTAGTACGGGAAGCTGGTGAACATCGGCAGCAGCCAGAGCAGCCAGAGATAAACTCCCCACTCCACGCCGGTGGCGTACCGCGTCCAGGCCAGTACGCATTCCAAGAGCGTGATCCAACTCAGTCGCATGACGCTGGTCGCTTTGCTCGAAATCACCGGGCGAAGCTGCGACCGAAAGAACCACACCTCGGGCAACGCCCCGATCACCGCGCCGGCCACCGCCATCATGGCCAGCGGCGCCAATAACAACGTCGTCCAGTTGCCGAACCAACTCAGGTAGCCCATCACGGCCACCATCGCCGCCAGGTAGGCCACGCCGAGAATGCTCGTAATCCGCAGCTTGCCGATCCGGCCACGCCGGTCGCCGGCGAGGTGTTGCTGGTACGGATTGACGCTGTTGCCCAGCGTCGTGATGTAGACGTTGTCCAACATGTAGCGCAACAACGTCGGCGGCCAGAAGATGCGGGCGAAGAAGTTCCGAGCGAACTCGGTTCGCGTCATGGGGAAGCGGTCCATCATCCGCGTCTTGCCCATGTTCAAAAGTTCCGGATCTCGCTCCCAGTCGTTGGTGTACTCATGGTGCCCCAGGTGGATCAGACGGTACTGGGCCGTCGTCGAAAACAGCGGGAACATGCAGAACCAGTCGGAAACCAGTTCGTTCCAAAGCCGGTTCTTGAGCAGGATATAATGCGCTCCCTCGTGCGTCAGGCCGGCGAATCGGTGTTGCACGGCGCCGATCAGCATGACGGCCAGCGCCACGATGGGAACATTCCAGGCCCACGACAAGCCCCACGCGCCGCGGTGCTCGCAAAAAGCGACCGTGGGCACGATCACGGCCGCCAACGTCAGGTAGTCGGCCGACAGGTACAAGAGATTCGTGTAATTGTCGATCTGGCGCAACGGTTGAATGAGGTTATTCAGTTCGCGGCCGTTCAGCGTCTTCCCCAGTTGTTTCGCTTGCATGGACAGTGCTCACTCGTCTTGCTGGCGGCGGCGCCGCAAGGGCCGCCGGCTGTTGTCGAACCGCTCGCCGTTAAACTCAACGCCCCTATCGCATCATATCCAACCGCCATTTAACCGCAAGTCTACCCTATTTATCCATTATACCCATTCAATGCCCATTTGGCGCGTCCATCGCCCCATTTATCTAGAATCGGATGAATCGGCGGGACCGCGTGAGGCGCATCGGCAGGTACCCGCCTCCGGCGGCCTGCGGGGGCGGCACGGACGGTGGGGATGCGGCCGCATTCGATTTAGAAACCAACGTGAAACTCCAGGGGGCAAGCCCCTGGCATCTTACGAAGAGACCGGGATTGCCCACCACTCCCGTTTCCCGGCCGCTCGCAAGCGATACTGCGCGCGGCCTGCTTCGACACTAACCCGCTGCGCAAGCAAGGCGCGTAACCACTTGCCTTGCTTGCGCCGCGGGTTGGTGTGCAGAGTTGCGAATGTGTCATTCCCGGCCGCGTGCAGTATGGATACCTGCCAGGTCATTCAAAGCCCGTATCACTTCCGCGAACTCCGCGGGCGTCATCCCTGGGTACAACGGCAATAACAGCGATCGCTCACTGGCGCGCTCGGAACACACCAGCGCCGGTGAGCGCCGATCGCTCGAATAGGCCGGCTCGCGATGCGCCAGCATGATTCCCCGCCGCGTGGCGATGCCCCGGTCGAGCAGTTCCCGCATGAGTTCGTCGCGGCCCAGCGGCGCGTCGTCGGTCAATTGCACCGCGTAGCTCTGGAAGTTCGTTTCGGCGCCATCGGGCAGGTAGGGCGGGCGCAGCCAGGGATGGTCGGCCAAAGCCGCCGCGTACCTCGCGGCCAGATCCCGTCGCCGGGCAACAAGACCATCGAGTTTTTTCATCTGTTCGACCCCCATGGCCGCTTGAACGTCGGTCATCCGGTAGTTGTAACCAAGACAGACGTACCGTTCGGTCACCACCTTCGTCGCCGCATGGCGGATCGAGTCGGGCACGCTCATGCCGTGCTGCCGCAAGAGCCGCAATCGGCTGGCGTAGCGCCGGTTGTTGGTCGTGATCATGCCCCCTTCGCCGGTGGTGATCACCTTCCGCGGATGAAAGCTGAAGCAGGCCATTTCGCTGTGCCCGCCGATCGGACGACCCTGGTAGCGGCTTCCCAGCGCGCAGGCGGCGTCTTCGAGAACCTTGATCGCGCGCCTTTCGCCCAAGACACGGAAGCGGTCGAGGTCGGCCGGCAGGCCAAGCTGGTGAACCACCATGACGGCCTTCGTCCGCGGCGTGACGGCCGCCTCGGCCGCGTCCGGGTCGAGATTGTACGTGCGCGGATCGACGTCGGCGAACACGGGCGTCGCGCCCGCGTGCCGAACGGCGTTGGCCGACGCGATGAACGACATCGAGGGGCAAATCACCTCGTCCCCCGCGCCGACTCCCAGCACCAAGAGCGACAGGTGCAGGGCGGCGGTGCAACTCGAAACGGCCACCGCCTCGGTCACGCCGCAATAATCGGCCACCGCGCGTTCGAACTCGGCCACCCGAGGTCCTTGAGTCAGCCAGCCGCTTTCGATCGCGCGCCGCGCGGCGTCGGCTTCCTCCGCTCCGAGGCATGGTTTCGCGATCGGGATCATGGGAAAGGCGTTAGGCGTTAGGCGTTAGGCGTTAGGCGTTAGGCGTTAGGCGTTAGGCGTTAGGCGTTAGGCGTTAGGCGTTAGGCGGTTAGGCGTTAGTGGCCGAAGCGGTAATCCAGGCGAGCGGGGGGCGTAAGCCCCCTGTTTGTTATCCTCACCCCGCGCCCATTGCCCAGCAGGCGAGCGGGGGGCGTAAGCCCCCTGTTTGTTATCCTCACCCCGCGCCCATTGCCCAGCAGGCGAGCGGGGGGCGTAAGCCCCCTGTTTGTTATCCTCACCCCGCGCCCAGCGCCTAGCAGGCGAGCGGGGAGCGTAAGCCCCCTGTTTGTTATCCTCACCCTAGCGCCCAGCGCCCAGCGCCCAGCGCCTATCCCCTAACCCCTAACCCCTAACCCCTAACCCCTAACCCCTAACCCCTAACCCCTAACCCCTAACCCCTAACCTCTCTTTCTTATGCCACGCCACGAGGCTCCGCAGTCCTTCCTCCAACCCCACTCGGGCGCGGAAGCCGAGTACACGATCCGCCTTGCGGACGTCGGCCAGGCGGCGCGGCACGGGGTTCACGTCGCGCTCAGGCAGCATGACCGGCTGGACCTGCTCGTTGCGCGTCACTCGAAGCAACGCCGCCAGCAGTTCGAGCAAGCTGGTTTCCGCGCCGCTGCCGATATTGAACACGTCGTCGGCCACGTCGGCTCGCAGCGCCAGCAGGTTGGCCCGCGCGACGTCGTCGACGTGGACAAAGTCCATCGTCTGCCGTCCGCTGCCGAAAATTCGGGGCGGTTCGTCGCGCGCCAGACAATCCAGCCAGCGGACGAGGACTTCGGTGTACTTGCCGAACATGTCCATCCGCGGACCGTAGACGTTGAAGTACCGCAGCGCCACGTAGCTCAGACCGTGCATTTCGTGGAAACTGCGCAGCATCGCCTCGTTGGCCGCCTTGGCGGCCCCGTACAGGGTGCGGTTGTTGTAGGGTGGGTGCGTTTCGGGCGTCGGGAATTCGTCGGCCATGCCGTAGATCGAAGCGGACGACGCCGCCACCAACCGTTTCACGCCCGCCTCGACGCACGCCGTGAGCACGTTGAACGTGCCGTCGACGAGCACTTCGAGGCACTCGCGGGGCTGCTGGGCGCAGCGCGTGATGCGGATCGCCGCCTGGTGGAAGACGCCGTCCACGCCGTCGAAATGCGGCCTGACGCGCGCAAAAGCGCGAATGTCCTCCCGCACCAGCCTCACCCGGCCGCCGGCGAGCGCCGCTTCGAGGTTGAGCGCCGTTCCACGGCTCAAGTCGTCCAACACCACGACGCGCAGCGTCGGGTCGGCGGCCAGCAGTTGGTCGACGATCGTCGAGCCCACCAGGCCGGCGCCCCCCGTGACCAGGATCGTGCTTTGGGAAAGTTCCATCAGCGATCTTCGGCGAATTCTCATGGCGACGTCATGGAATCCTAACAATTGCCGGCTACCGTGACAAAGCGCGTCGCATCCGATAGTATGGCTTCGCGGGGTTCGCGAAACGAGGAGGAAACTAATCTTGGCTCTCAAACCAGTTCATCAACCGCCGGCCGCTGTAGGTTTTACCGCGGCCATCCTAGCCTTGCAGCGGGTCGTTTTCTCCCGCATCCCTCGCGGGTTCGCGCTGGCGGCGGTATGGGCCGCTGTTGGCTGTCGTCCGGCGGCGAACCCGGCCGGGCCGGGCGACGCATCTTCGTCGACCGGCGCCGATGTCGTCAAGATCGACGGATCGAGCACCGTTTACCCCACCACCGAGGCCGTGGCCGAGGAGTTTCAGAAGGCCAAGGCCGGAAACGTGAAAGTGACCGTCGGCATTTCGGGAACCGGCGGCGGCTTCAAGAAGTTCTGCCGCGGCGAGATCGACGTCGCCGACGCCTCGCGCCCGATTCTCAAAGAGGAGATGGACCTGGCCAGGCGGAACGGCATCGAGTATATCGAGTTGCCGATCTGCTTCGACGCCCTCACGGTCGCCGTGCATCCCGAAAACGATTGGGTCGACGCGATCACCGTCGACGAACTCAAGCGGATCTGGCAGCCGTCGGCCCAAGGCAACGTGACCCGCTGGAACCAGATACGCCCGGAGTGGCCCGACGAAGAACTGGCCTTGTTCGGCGCCGGCTCCGATTCGGGAACGTTCGACTATTTCACGGAGGCCGTCGTCGGCAAGGCCAAGTCGAGCCGGGGCGACTACACGGCCAGCGAGGACGACAACATCCTGGTGAAAGGCATCGCCGGAAACCAACATGCCCTGGGCTACCTTCCCTTTGCTTATTACTCGCCGAACTCCGACAAGCTCAAGGCCCTGGCCATCGATTGGGAGAAGGGCGAACGGGGCGCCGTGCCGCCGAGCCTGGAAAACGTGCTGGCCGGTACGTACAATCCGCTTTCGCGCCCCTTGTTCATCTACGTCAGCCTGAAATCGGCCGAACGGCCCGCCGTCAAGGAATTCGTCACGTTCTACCTGCGTAGCGCCAAGGAGTTGTCGGCCGAAGTCCACTACTTGCCGCTTCCCGATCGCGCGTATGAAATGGGCCTCGAGCGTTTTGCCGCCCTCAAAACCGGCAGCGGCTTCGGCGGAGTGCCCGAGGTCGGTTTACCGGTTGAGGAGATCTTTCAGCGCGAACCGAAGTCGCATTAGCCCGGATTATTCATGGTCCCACACCAACCCGGGTCGTCAATGGCCAGTTTCGGCAAACCGTCCGGCGCGTCCGACGGCCGGCAGGCCGCGGACGATCTGGCTTGGCATTCCACGGGGGCGGCGCGGCGCCGAACCAGAACCTGGGTCGATCGCGGCATCGCGTCGCTCTTGTTCCTGGCGGCCGCGTCTTCCGTGCTGATCACCGCGGGGATCGTCGGCATCCTGGTGGTCGAATCGGCGCGGTTCTTCGCGCAGGTGCCGCTGGGCGACTTCTTGACCGATACCCTCTGGGCCCCCTTGTTCGCCGAGCCGCGATACGGCATCCTGCCGCTGGTCGCCGGCACGCTCGTGACCACGGGCGTGGCGCTCCTGGTGGCGCTGCCCATGGGCACCATCGTGGCCATCTATCTGAGCGAGTTCGCTCCGCCGCGGCTGCGCGAGGGGGTGAAGCCCCTGTTGGAGTTGCTGAGCGCCGTGCCGACGGTGGTTTACGGCTATTTCGCGCTGTTGTTCGTGACGCCGCTGTTGCGGAAGGTCATCCCCGGCCTGCCGAGCTTCAGCATGCTGAGCGCGGGGCTGGTGATGGGCATCATGATCGTGCCCTACGTGACGTCGCTCAGCGAAGACGCGATGCGCGCCGTGCCCATGATCTTGCGCGAGGGGTCGTACGCGCTGGGGGCCAATCGCGTCTTCACTTCGTTTCGGGTGGTGTACCCGGCGGCCCTTTCGGGAATCGCGTCGGCTTATATTCTGGGCATTTCACGGGCCATCGGGGAGACCATGATCGTGGCCATCGCGGCCGGCATGCAACCCAACCTCACCTGCAACCCGCTCAAGCCGGCCGAAACCGTCACCGCCTACATCGTGCAGGTCAGCCAAGGCGACTTGCCATACGGAACCATCGGCTACCAATCGATCTTCGCCGCCGGTTTGACCTTGTTCCTGATGACGTTGGGTTTCAACATCGTGGGCTATTGGCTCCGCAAGCGGTTTCGAGAGGCCTACTAGCATGGACCCCGTGCAGCGAACCGTCGTGCGCCGCCGCCGGCAGGATCTGGCGTTCAACGTGCTGGGCATCGGCTGCACGCTCGTCGGCCTGGTGACGTTGGCGCTGTTGCTCGCGGACCTGGCTTTCGACGGCCTGGCGCGGATCGATTGGCAGTTCGTCGGCAGTTTTCCCTCCCGCGCCGCGGCGCGGGCCGGCATTCTGTCGGCCTGGGTGGGCACGCTCTTGATCATGGGGGTCACGGCCTTCGTCGCCGTGCCGTTGGGGGTGGCCGCCGGCGTCTACTTGGAGGAGTACGCCCCGAAAAACCGAATGACCTCGATGATCGAAATCAACATCGCCAATCTGGCCGGCGTCCCTTCGATCATCTATGGCTTGATGGCCTTGGGGCTGTTCGTTGACTACCTGGGTTTAGGGCCCAGCGTTTTGGCCGGAGGGCTGACCTTGGCCGTGTTGATTCTGCCGATCGTCATCGTCGCGACGCGCGAGTCGTTGCGGGCCGTGCCGGCGAGCATTCGCGAGGCGGCCTACGCCATGGGCGCGACGAAATGGCAAGTCACCTGGCACCATTTGCTGCCCTGCTCCTCGGCCGGAATCGCCACGGGGGTGATCATTGGCCTGTCGCGCGCGATCGGCGAGACGGCGCCGTTGATCACGATCGGCGCCCTGACGTTCATCGCCTTCCTGCCGCCGTCGCCCGTGCAAGCCCAGCCGCCGTTCCTGTCGTTCGACTGGCTTGGGTCGCCGTTCACGGTGCTGCCGATTCAAATGTTCAACTGGCTCTCGCGGCCGACGCGCGACTTCCACGCCAACGCCGCCGCGACCGGCATCATCCTCGTCGCCTTCACGTTGGCCTTGAATTCCGTGGCCGTGGCGATCAGGTATCGGATGCGCAAACGGGTCAAGTGGTAGACAAAACGAGCTGTAATTCAGACGAGAGGGACATGAGCACACAGCAGGGCGAAACCGCCACGCCCTTGAAGGCCGAGGTCAAGGGGCTGAGTTTTTTCTACGGCGCGCACCAGGCGATCAAAGACCTGACGCTCGGGATCGTGGACCGCAAAGTCACGGCGATCATCGGGCCGTCGGGCTGCGGCAAGAGCACGCTCTTGCGCTGCTTCAACCGCATGCACGATCTGTACCCGGATTGCCGCTACGAAGGCGAGATCGTGCTGCAGCCGAGCGGCCGAAACATCGTCGGCCGCGACGTCGACCCGATCGAAATGCGGATGCGCATTGGGATGGTCTTTCAAAAACCGAACCCGTTTCCCAAGTCGATCTTCGAGAACGTGGCCTACGGGCTGCGATTGAAGGAAAAGCTATCGCGCAGGGAGCTGCAAGACCAGGTGGAGCGGGCGCTGCGAGCCGCCGCGCTGTGGGACGAAGTCAAGGACCGCTTGCCCAAGCCGGCCTATGAACTTTCCGGCGGCCAGCAGCAGCGGCTTTGCATTGCCCGCGCCCTGGCCACCAAGCCCGAGATGCTCCTGTTCGACGAACCGACCTCGGCCCTCGACCCCATGGCCACCTCGCGCATTGAGGACTTGATCCACTCGCTGCGCGACCGGGTCACCGTGCTGATCGTCACGCACAACATGCAGCAGGCCTCGCGCGTTTCCGACTTCACGGCCTTTCTGTACCTGGGCGAACTGGTGGAAGTCGGCGAGACGAGCCTCATGTTCTCGAAGCCCTCGAAGAAGTACACGAACGATTACATCACCGGCCGCTTTGGGTGAGCGTTAGGGTGGCGAGCGGGGGGCGTCAGCCCCCTGTTTGTCTGTTAGGCGTTAGGCGTTCGGCGTTCGGCGTTGGGGGGCGAGCGGGGGGCGTCAGCCCCCTGTTTGTCTAGAGAAAGGAGAAAGTGGGCAGATGGCGGCGGGGAACCACGAAACACACGAAACACACGAAAGAAGGAAAGGAGGGGGTGGCGTGGGAAATGCTTCCACCGCATTCTCTTTTTTTCGTGTTTTTCGTGTGTTTCGTGGTTGTCACTAAAGTGCCCCCTGTTTGGTCCGCGCCGCGGGAAGTCGGAAGTCTTGACCGACTTCGACCGGCGCGGCTAGTATCCGACCTGCGCGCTCGTCGAATCGCGGCAGCCACAAGAAATCAGGAATTCCCGGAATTCGACATTGATGTGGTCATTGCGATGTCGGACGAGAAACTCGACGTCTTCGATGACTTTTCGGACGGTGCTGGCGTGCGCCAGAGGTTGCGGCGCGACACGCGGCCGATCGCAGTTATGGATGCAATCGTGCCGTCGCTGAAAAATCTCGGCAAATCGCTTTCGCAGAGTCTGGCGCGCCGTTCGTCTCGCATTGGCCTGGTCGATTGGCCGCATCGCCACAAACGCGGAGCTCGTGATTGCGAACAGCCGTTTATTCGCGTCCGGGGCGACGATCCAATGGTCGAGCACGTCGCCGAAAAATCGCTGTCCGTCCCGGAAGAATTTGTTAAACAGGTTCTGAATGGCCTCGAGGCCGAGCACGGCCTCGCGTTCCATCAGCTTGCGAGCGGCCATCCGCCAGCGCCAGTTGGGGTTCGATGCGTACGGTTCAAGGATTGCCCGGATCGGAAGGCGAATGTCGTAAAAGAATTCGGGCAGTATGATCGCGGGCTGCCGCGATTTGCAGATGATGGCCGCGGCCACGATATCCGAATAGGCGTCTGGATTGCGGTGGCGGGCAAGCCTTGACCTCGCTCACCCAGAGGGTGTGAAGTGGATGGATCTGGCGCCAGCAGGACGGGGAAACCGTTTCAGTCGAACCACTCGGCCGGCTGAGGCGCGTCATCGTAGTGGAGCTCGTCGCTGGTCTCGTCGTAGTACACGTTCCAGGAATTCGGGAACACGACGTTCCAAAGGTCGATGATTTCGTCAATCTCCAGCCCGGCTTGCGTTAGGCGTTAGGCGTGGCGCAAGCAAGGCACACGAACCCGCGGCGCAAGCAAGGCCCCTAACGCCTAACGCCTAACGCCTTCTTGCCTAACGCCTTCTTCCATTTGACATCCTCCCCGCCCGCCGTTACTCTCAAGATAGACAGGGTTTAGTCCTGCTGGGGACCGGAGGCGATCGCCCACTTTCCACGCCGGTTCCCAACTACACGCGAGACGTCGGAGCCAACCAATGGCCACCAGTATGGGTGACTTTACAGAAATCCTCATCCGCCAGGGTGTGATCAGCCAAAACCAGTTGGCCGAAGCCAACCAGATGGCGCGCAGTTCCGGCACCAAGGTCGGCGATGCCTTGGTCCGGCTCAACTACGCCACCAGCGAAGAAGTGATGCGCGCCATCGCCCAGGAACTGGGCTACGACTATATCGACCTCTCGGAAGTCTCCATCCCGCCCGCCATCATCGAACTGGTGCCGGAATCGGTAGCCCGTGAAAACGCCATCCTCCCCATGGATGACCAGGACGGAGCGCTCAGAGTCATCGTCAGCGATCCCATGGACTTCGAAACGCTCGACAAATTGCGGTTCATCCTCAACCGCAAGGTCGAAATCGCCCTGGCCCCCCGCGAGGCCATCGTCGACGCCATCAACCGCTACTATGGCCTGACCGAAGGCGAAAGCGCCGACTCGATGCTGCAGGAGTTCACCGACACCGCCATCGATTTCACCGAAACCGAGGAAACCGGCGCCGCGGCCGATGAAACCGTCGACGAAACCAGCGCTCCCATCGTGCGCCTGGTGCAATTGCTCATCACGGAGGCCGTCCAACTCCGCGCGTCGGATATCCATATCGAACCCTTTGAAAACCGGGTGCGCGTGCGATATCGCATCGACGGCGTGTTGCAAGAACGCGACAGTACCCCCCGGCGGCTGCATGGGGCGATCCTATCGCGCATCAAGATTCTGGCGAAAATCGACATTGCCGAGCGGCGTCGGCCCCAGGACGGGCGGATCAAGGTCACCGTGGGTGAAAAGGAACTGGATTTGCGCGTGAGCGTGCTGCCCTCGGTTTACGGGCAAACGGTGGTCATGCGACTGCTGGATAAAGACAACATCAAGGTCGGCGTGCGCCAGTTGGGGCTGTCGGAAGAAGACTTCCGCACCTTCAACGGCCTGATCAAGCGACCCAACGGCATTATCCTCGTCACCGGACCCACAGGCTCCGGCAAGACCACCACCCTCTACGCCGCCCTCAACGACCTGAACCGCCCAGACCGTAAAATCATCACCGCCGAAGACCCGGTCGAATACTACCTGCCAGGAATCAACCAGGTCGAGGTGAAACACAGCATCGGTCTCGACTTCGCACGCATCATTCGCTCCATGCTCCGACAGGCGCCCAATATAATACTTGTGGGGGAGATGCGCGATACCGAGACCGCCGAGATGGGAATTCAGGCATCTTTAACTGGACACTTAGTATTTAGTACGCTACACACGAACGATGCGCCCGGCGCTGTGACACGTATGGTTGATATGGGGGTGCCGGCCTACCTGGTGGCCAGCAGCGTGATTGCGATCTTGGCTCAGCGTCTGGTGCGTGTGAATTGCCCCAAATGCAAGCAGCCTCATGTGCCGTCGGAGGCCGTTTTGGAGTCGGCCGGCATCACGCCCGACATGGCCGCCGCCGCCTCGTTTATGAAGGGAAAGGGTTGTTCCAATTGTTCCAAGACCGGCTACCGCGGCCGGCTGGGAATTTTCGAATTGATGCTGATGACCTCGAAAATACGCGAGATGTCGTTCCAGGGCGCGCCCACCCAGCAACTGCGCAAAGCGGCGATCGGGCAGGGCATGCACACGCTTTACCAAGACGGCATTCGCAAGGTGCTCAAGGGAATTACGACGATTGAGGAGGTCTTCCGCGTCGCCAAGAGAACCGACGACGATTGAGCATTTTTCTTGCGTTCGCCGTGGTCCTTGCGAATAATCAACTTGTGGAGACGAGGCAATCTCCTCTTTTCGATGTGTTGCCGCCGCGAGCCATCAAGACCGGCCAGTCAGGCTCGCGCGGGCACATGGAGTTGCTAGTTGCTAGTTGTCCGTTCCTAGTCGCCGCGCGATTTCGTGGTTATGCGCGCGCCCAACGCCTAACAAACAAACAGGGGGCTGACGCCCCCCGCTCGCCCTAACAAACAAACAGGGGGCTAACGCCCCCCGCTCGCCCTAACAAACAAACAGGGGGCTAACGCCTCCCGCTCGCCCTAACAAACAAACAGGGGGCTGACGCCCCCCGCTCGCCCTAACAAACAAACAGGGGGCTGACGCCCCCCGCTCGCCCTAACAAACAAACAGGGGGCTGACGCCCCCCGCTCGCCACACTAACCCCTAACCCCTAACCCCTAACCCCTAACCCCTAACCCCTAACCCCTAACCCCTAACCCCTAACCCCTAACCCCTAACCCCTAACCCCTAACCCCTAACCCCTAATCCCTAACCCCTAACCCCTTCCCCATGGGCACAATCCTCATCGACAAACTGTTGCAGACCGTGGTCAGCCAAGGCGCCAGCGATCTGCATATTTCGGTCGGCCAGCCGCCCGTCGTGCGGCTGCACGGTCGCATGAGGAAGCTCGAAACCAAAGTGCTCACGTCCGAAGACACCGTGGCCCTGATGAAGAGCATCGCCCCCGACCGCTGCCAAACCGAACTGCAAGAGGTCGGCGGCAGCGACTTCGGTTTCGCGTTCGGCGGCGCCGCGCGCTTCCGCGTTTCGATCTTCAAGCAGAAGGGCAACGTGGGCATGGTGTTGCGGCAAATCCCGAACAACTTTCTCTCGATGGAGCAGTTGGGGCTGCCCAAGGTCTGCAAAGAACTCATCATGCGTCCGCGCGGGCTGTTCCTCGTCACCGGACCCACCGGCTCCGGCAAGACCACCAGCCTGGCCAGCATGATCAACTTTCTCAACGAGAACGTGGACCACCACATCATCACGATCGAAGACCCGATCGAGTTCTACCACACGCACAAAATGTCGACCGTCAACCAGCGCGAGGTGGGCGTCGACGTGCCCACCTTCGCCGAGGCCATCCGCCGTGCCCTGCGGCAAGATCCCGACGTCATTCTGGTCGGCGAAATGCGCGACCTCGAAACGATCGAGGCCGCCATCACCGCCGCCGAAACCGGCCACGTCGTGTTTGGCACGCTGCACACCACCGGCGCCCAGGGCACCGTGAACCGGATCATCGACGTCTTTCCCATGAACCAGCAAGACCAGATCCGCACCCAGCTTTCCACGTCGATCATCGGCATCCTTTCGCAGACGCTGTTGCCCAAAATATCGGGCGGGCGAGTCGCCGCCCACGAGATGCTGGTGGTGACGCCGGCCATTGCCAACCTGATTCGCGAGAACAAGACGTTCCGCATCAACTCGTCGATCCAAACGGGCCACAAGTACGGCATGCAATTGCTCGACGATTACATGTTCAAGTTATGGAAGGACGGGCTTGTCAGCAAGGAAGAAGTCTTGATCAAGGCCGCCAAGCCCGACGACCTGGCCGCCAGGTTCATCCGCGCCGAACGCGGCATGTACGATGAGGAAGGCCAGGAAGGCGAAGAGGAAGAAGAGGAAGAAGAAGAAAAATCGCACAGGTAGTCAACAGGTAACCCCTAACCCCTAACCCCTAACCCCTAACCCCTAACCCCTAACCCCTAACCCCTAACCCCTAACCCCTAACCCCTAACCCCTAACCCCTAACCCCTAACCCCTAACCCCTAACCC